>UQKC01000013.1 GCA_900541495.1 uncultured Ruminococcus sp.
TGACGATGATTACGACTGCTTCACCTGCATGGCAAACCTTGACGAGGACGAAATGAGCAGATTTCTCACAGGCACGAACTACTCCTGCCCGTATTTCCGCCTTGATGATGAGTACGGTGTTGTAAGACATCAGATGTGAAAAAAGGCAGCTCCGGTCTTTCATTCTCGGAACTGCCGTTTTTTATACACAAAAACACAAAAAGTCTGCGCATCTGAGGCACTATGGTTTTTAGATGCGACCTTAAATTTTTATTTTGCAAATGTTCTGATAAGTCCTATAACGAACACGAAGATGACCATAACGGGGAGAATATACGAGAAATAACCTTTGACGAAGCCTTTAAGCTTCATACCCTTGCCCGTGTTGACTTCGTTGAGGTAATTTTCCCAGCCCCAGCCCTTTTTCGTCGTGCAGAAAAGTATTACCGAGAGCGAGCCGAGCGGCAGGATAATATTGCTTACAATAAAATCTTCAAGGTCGAGTATCGACGTGCCCTCGCCCATTGGCTGAAAGCCGCTGAGAACATTGAAGCCGAGGCAGCACGGGATAGAAAGCACAAAGATGAGTATGCCGTTTATCGCGCAGGATTTTTTTCTGCTCCAGCCGAACTGGTCTTCGGTGCAGGCGGAAATTTCCTCGAACACTGCAAGCACGGTCGAAAGCGCCGCGAACGACATAAACACGAAGAAAAGACTTCCCCAAAGTCTGCCGAGAGGGATATTGTTGAAGATATTCGGCAGGGTGATGAAAATGAGTCTTGGACCGCTGTCAACGTCCACACCATAAGCAAAGCAGGCAGGGAAAATGATAAGTCCCGAAGATATCGCAACGAATGTATCGAGAAGTGCAACATTCACCGATTCGCTGAGAAGTGCGCGCTCCTTTCCAATATAGCTTCCGAAGATAGCCATTGCGCCCATACCGATGCTGAGCGTAAAGAACGCCTGATTCATCGCATTTACAACAATGCTTCCGATGCCTACCTTTTTCACTTCTTCAAAATTCGGCTTTAAGTAAAACACAAGTCCCTCTCTGCCGCCTTTCATAAAAAAGCTGTTTATCGCAAGCACTACCATTATGATGATGAGCGCCGACATCATCACCTTTGTAACGCGTTCAAGTCCGTTTTTTAAGCCTATTGAGCAGACAAGCACAGCCGTTCCCATAACTATTGCGAGGAAAAGTATCATCATCGGAGCGTTCGCAAGCACAGATTCAAAGTGCGCGCCTATCTCCGAAGCGTCCAGTCCCGAAAGTTCACCGCTCGCGGTCGATACGAAGTAGCGTATCATCCAGCCTGCAACAGTCGTGTAAAACATCATCAGCAGATAGCTGCCGATGAGCGCCGCTTTTCCGTGGATATGCCAGTAAGTTCCTTTCGGTTCAAGCTCCTGATACATTTTTATAGGGCTTTTCTGCGAAGCCCGTCCGAGGGCGAATTCCATTGTCATTACGGGTATTCCGAGTATCGCAAGGAAAATAAGGTAGATGACAACGAAGATGCCTCCGCCGTTCTGACCTACGATGTATGGAAATTTCCATACGTTTCCGATGCCGATAGCACAGCCTGCGCTCAAAAGTATGAACCCAAGTCTGCTTCCGAGTTTCTCCCTGCCCATTAAAACGCCCTCCGAAATTATACTATAATAATATTTGCATCAAATAGCTGAACCATTGATTTTTCAGACACATTAACCTATATATTACTATGTATTAGTCATAAAGTCAAGTAAAAAACAAAATCGATAATTTTTTTGTAACATTTGTGCTTTAACGATACACTCCTTTGGTGCATTTGAGCTTCTATGCGTTACTTGGGTAGCTTGATAATAGAAAAAAGGCACAAAAACAGCTTCGCCGAATCGACGAAGCTGTTCATTATATATGCTGTTTTACGCAAGCTTTATTGTGCTGTATGTATAAGCCCCTGCGAGGATAAGCAGAAGAATATCGCCGAAATTGAAACTGCCGTTAAAAATGCTCATTAAAAGCGAAAGCACCGAGAGAACGGTCATAACAACACCCCAGATAAATGCACTCCTTCCGCCCTTTTTGAAAAGCCCGTAAAAGCCCATTGCGCCGAAACCTATGGCGGTAAAAGCTATGCCGATGATATTTCCGAGCATTCCGAACGCCGTTCCGCTCCTTGTCATAGAGAAAAGCGCCCAGCTCATAAAATAGCCGTGTCCGAACAGTGCGCGCACTCCGAGCCATATCGCCGAAAGCGCGAGGATACCGCATAAAAATGATGTTACCTGTAAAACCTTTTTCAATTTTTGCCCCCCTTATGTCAGTTAATTATATAATAGCATAAAAATTGCGATGTGTCAAATTATGCACGAAAATCCACACACATTTCTTATGAAGACAGGTTCTTAGTATAAAAACAGCTCCGCAGGAAAATTCCTGCGGAGCTGTTCGTTTAGTAGGATAACATTATTCTTCTGCTGTCACTTTTACAATGTCCGATGTTTTCATCGTTGTCCATTTTCCGTCAACATAAGCACGGACTACAAACTGATATTCCTTTCCGGGTTTCAGCTTGTATCTTACCGATGTCTTTTCGGTTTCCTTGAGCTTTGTTGCCTTGCCGTCCTTTACAAGATAGATGGCATACTTTTCTGCATTGTCAACGGGCTGCCATTTCAGTGTAACAACGTTGTTCTTTACCGTTGCAACGGGGTATGGCTTGCTGTTCTTGATATTGACGTTCAGTGAATTGCACTTTGATATAGGTGAAATTCTGCCGTCAGTGGTATATCTTACGATAAATTTATATTTGCCTGTGGGGAGATTTTTTACCGTATAAGTATTTTTCGTTGTGGTCTTGAGTGCCTTGTATTTACCGTCAACAAGCTGATATACTGTGTACTTGTCGGCATCTTCAATGTCTGTCCATTTAAGAATTACATTGTTCTTGCTGATTTTTCCTGTCAGCTTGATTTGCTCAAAGTTGTAGGAAGGAGTAACGCTCACAGAGGGGGTATAGGTGTTATAATTAGGATTATAATTGGGATAGTAGTCAGGCTTTATTACCGGAATTGTTTCGGTTCTCATAACATAACCGCAAACAGTACACTTGTATGTCCTTACGCCCTCTTCTGTTTCGGTAGCAGGCTTTGTTACCGTGCCGTTATCGGAGATATGAGCTGCAAAATCAACCTTTTCGGTGCAGTCGGGGCAAGTATGCCAGTGTCCTGTTGAATCAGATGTCCATTTGGTTGCAGGATTGTGTGTATGAGCAACTGCCCATGTAACCTCTCTTGTGCCTGCATAATTGTTTATGCCTGTGATAATGGCGGGGTAATCGCCTGCATCTGTCTGTTCGGTGGCAGTTACCTCATAATTATCTGCGGAAATAACATTGCCGTCCTTGTCGGTAAGCGTAAATGTTGGTGTCTTTGCCGTGCCGTCATATTCAAGCTCAGACTGAGTGACGGTAATTCCCGAATAGTTAATGTTATAAACCTCACCGCAAAGGCATTTTTCGTCCGTTGTGTTGGCTTTGCCGTCTGCGCCGATAAAGCTGTGGTATTGGTCATATACCTTGTTCGTGCTGATATTTTTATCGGCATAAGAGCCTTTGACAAGGTGATATTCGAGGGTGTCAGGGCAGCGCTTGAAAACATATGAACCAAAGCTTCTTACGCTGCAGGGAATGGTTACGCTTGTCAATCCATAACAGCGGGAAAATGCATAGTTTCCAATGCTTGTAACGCTGTTGGGAATGGTTACGCTTGTCAATGCTGAACAATCAGAAAATGAACTTATTCCAATGCTTTTAACGTTTTTTCCTATGGTTACGCTTGTCAATTCAAAACACTCATAAAATGTATTGTCTCCAATGCTTTCAACTCTATCGGGAATGGTTACGCTTTTCAATTTTTTACACCCATAAAATGCAGCGCCTCCAATGCTTTTAACGCTATTGGGAATGGTTACGCTTGTCAATTTATTACACCCACAAAATGCAGCGCCTCCAATGCTTTCAACTCTATCGGGAATGGTTACGCTTGTCAATGATGAACAGGCGTAAAATGCACTTCTTCCAATGCTTGTAACGCTATCGGGAATGGTTACGCTTGTCAATGCTGAACACCCATAAAATGAACCTGCTCCAATGCTTGTAACGTTTTTTCCTATGGTTACGCTTGTCAACTTTTCACACAAAATAAATGCTTCTTCTCCAATGCTTGTAACACCGTCAGCAATGTAAACAGAAGTAATATATTGCTTATAGCTTTCCCAAGGAGATCGATTATTATAACCAGGATAACCCGCCATTTCCCCCGAGCCGGAAATGGTGAGGGTGTAAGCATTATGTTCAACGTCATCTATTGTTACTTTTTCGCCGTTTTCGGTGAGTTTCCACTCAACGCTGTCCTCACTTGTTGCACCGCAGCTGCCGCTGTCAACAAGATCGCCATCTTCCGCACTTACCGTAATACCGAAAGATACACCACTGTCTATGGGCAGAATATCCCCCACAGGCAATGCCGAGGTTACAAGCATAAACGCCAGCAAGCCTGCCGTTATTTTTCTGAGCTTTGCTCTTTTTACCATAAAATCATTCCTTTCAAAACAAAAAAGCCAAACAGGACCGTATGCTTTTCAGCACACAGCCTTGTTCGGCGTGGTTTTTATATTTTTTCCAAAAGAACGCAGTTTTAGTATGTCTGTCGAATAATAGCAGATAGGCATAAATCTGTCATTCCTTTCTTTTGAAATCGATGTAAACAAAATGTAAATTTATATTTACTCGAGTATATTTTAAACCATTTTTCCCTATATGTCAATCATTTTTTTCGATTTTTCAGAGTTTGTCTATTTCAACAGATTATGAACTGGTTTGAGGGCGTATTCGGGCGATTTTTACAGCGTTCTGCGGAATGGACGATCATGTCGTAAAACCGATCGATCTAAGAACGCTTTGCGGCGTTATAATACTAAACACCAATAAAATACAGGAAAAAATCTGCGCCGAAATCCAATATATCCGAGATTGTCGGCTTGATTTTTTCCAAATTTTAAATGGTGTTTAGTATAATTCCGAATTAATCTCTCACTTTGTTTTATTTTCATAGAATTAATTTTGAATTAACTTGACTTATTGTTAATATTGTTATATAATATTATTAATAAAGTAAAAGAAGGTGTTAATATGAAAGATATCGATGATCCGATCATTAAAAAAATTTCCGACGAGATAGTTAAGATCTGCGACCCGTTCCAGATCTTCCTCATTTCAAGTAAGCACAATTCCGCAGGCAAGCTTACGGCGTTCAAGATCTGCGCTGTTGTTGATGACAGCTACAATGAAAATGAACTTGAAAGCGAGATCCTTATCAAGACTGACTGCCCCGTTCCGTGCGATGTTATCATTTACTGCGTTACCGAATGGAATGAATGTCTTGATGATGACTGCACGTTCGCTTCGCGTATAGACAATGAGGGAGTTAAGCTTTATGAGCAGAAACAACAGCCACAAAACTGACAGCAAACGTTATTATGACTGGCTTTACCACGCGTATCAGGATCTTTTGTCCGCAAAAGTCCTTATCGATGACAGGCGGCTTTACGAGCAGGTCGTTTTCCACTGCCAGCAGGCTATGGAAAAGTCGTTCAAAGCATTCCTGCTTTACAAAACGCATCATCTCCTTGACGGTCACAACCTTACATGGCTTTGCAAGCAGGCGGCTTTGCTCGATGACGAGTTCACCGGCTGGATAGGCAAAAGCACGGTGCTGAACCGTTTTTACATTGAAACACGTTACCCTGCCGACATTCCTGCGAACATTACGCGTGAATTTGCCGACACGGTACTTAATGATACAGAACAGCTTGTTGATCTTGTCTGCGATCGGATAAAGTTCGACTACAACAGCTATCACAAGCGGACGAAAAGCAAATAAAAAACGGCGTTCCCGAATTCGGAAACGCCGTTTTTATGTGATTTTTACTTTGTGTTGGAAAGCTTCCAGCGAAATGCCGAGATACGCTGTGCCTTTGTGTTATCGTAGGAGATATTGCTGCAGGCAAGGCTTATATCGTTGTAGCGGTAGTCGTTCTTTCCGCCGCCTCCGAAGTTGAACAAGCCCTTGATGCCCTCCGAACCGAGGTTACGCTGAACAACAGCACCAACTGCGTGACGTTCACGGAGAAGATCGAGTATCTCTTTTGCAGCGATAGGCTTTGTATCACAGACGTTGTAAACGCCCATATAGTTTACGCCCTGTGCGATATTGAGAACGCCGACGATGAAGTCAACGAGGTTGTAAACGCAGCAGAAAGAGTAACCGTAGTCACCGTAGCCATATACGAATGCACAGCCTTCCTTCGGGTCAAATACCTTTGCCTTGAGGTTGTCTGTGAAATCCTTTGTATAAACGGGGGAAACACGGGCGATAACGCATTTGCAGGAAGCACTCTTTGTGACTACCTTAGCCATAGCCTTTTCGCTTTCGTACTTCATCTTTCCGTAAGCCGTTGCAGGCTTTTCATCGGAAGTTTCACGGATAGGCTCACGCGTTTTCTGCGGAGCGTATACCTGATATGTACTTAAAAGGATAATGTCGCCGACACCTGCGTCAACGGCTGCCTTGTAAAGGTACTTGTCAACGGCTGAGCTTTTCTTTTCCTCTGCCGAAGTGATGATCGGGGGAAAATCATTATCGCAGGAGCAGGCAAGATGTACAAGAGCATCGATGCTGCTGCCGTTGAGGATATTAGTAATATTGTCTTTATCATCGATAGACGCCTGAATGAAACTGTAGTTAGGCGAGTTGACAAAATCATTCGGCTTGCTGTCAGTGCCGATAACCTTGAAACCTTTTTCGAGGAGGGTTTCGGTAAGCGCCAGTCCGATCATTCCCGATGCACCTGTCACCATTACTGTTTTCATGAGAAGTTACCTCCACTTTCCTTTGAGATCTTTTTGTATATAAAACAATTATACCACAATTGCAGATAATTGCAATAGAAAATCAATGAATTTTTTTATAAACCCGTCAAATCCTTGATATTTGTAAAAATTCACTACTAAAAAGAACCATTTTTGTATCAATTACGGCACACAAAACGAAAAAAACGTCCGAATATAAAAAACGAACGCTTTTTTGTATGTATCAACTGCTTTTATATCAAGTTGCTGTGCGGAATAACAACGTTTTCAGAGATCATATCCTGTCTTTGAAAATTTTAGTGAGCAGTATCGCAGCAATCAAAGCACCTGCGGAAACGCAGAGAAGTACTATAGTTTCTGTATTTGACGAAGCGAACGAACTGCTGTCGGACGGCATCTGCGGTCTGTCCTGACCGTTTTTGCTGTTTTGGTCGGGCGAGGGTAAAGCATTGCCGTCATTCTGCTCGCGAGCGGAGGTTTCGGCTTTTTCAGTATTAGCTGAAGAACCGTTCGTCTGCTGTTCGGTCTGTGGAGTGTCCGATGAAGTATTGTCCGAAGCGTCGCTGTTTGCAGGCGGCTGAGCAGCATCTCCGCTCGGAGTTTCGCCGTTCGGAAGCTCGGGAGGGTTTCCGTCAAAGCTTGGCATCTGACCGTCCGAATTATCGGAATTCGGCATTTCGGGCGGAGTTCCGTCAAAATCGCCGAAATTTCCGTCGGGAGGAGTGCCGAAGCCGCCGTCCTGCTTGCCGCCGCCGACATTCATCGAACCCATTGCGCTTATGCTTACGGACAAGCCGCTGATAAGTGCTGAGCTGTCCTCGGACTGCGCATCGGAGGTGGAGGGGATAGTTCCGTCAAGCTGACCTCTTACGCTTTCTGCGCGGAGGGTGCAGAATTCTTTGAGCGCGGCAACGCCCTCGGTGAACTCGTCGTAGGTGCAGAATTTTGTCGGGTCTTTCTCGACATAAGGTGAGATAAGTGCGGTCACGCGGTCGATTTCTTCTTCGAAATATCCGCTCTCGAAATAGTTCGCGATGAATTCCGAAAGTGCTTCGTGATAAAGCTCGGTGTATTCCTCATCGGCGAATATCCAGGCGAGCATAGGGCGTGAATCGGTGTCGCCGCCCGAAACGGGGGAGTCGATAGGGAAGTTTATCATCGAAGTGCTGTCACTTCCGCCGAAAAATCCGCCGAAAGCGAGATTGTAGTCCCAAGGTATCATCGAGAGTATGCCGTCTTTTTCGTAGAGATAATAATTGTGTATCATCGAACCCGTGTAGCTGTCGAAATTGCAGACGAAATTGTGAACGGCGAAATATTTTATCACCGCATCGACATCAACAGTCGAAGCCGCATCGTCCGAGTTCAGGACTTTGAGCGAATTTATGAGCCGAGTTTTGTCGGAATCGGTTATATCGGTCTTGACGCTGTCAAAAATATTGGAATAGCTGTCGAAATCATCATCGGTGTAGACGAGCTTTACATCGTCCGAACCCATACCGCCGAAGCCGCCTTTATCGCCCTTTCTGCCGCCGAAATTGCCCATTTGTGGTGGCTGAAAATCGGTTTTGGACGAAGTATCTGTGCTGTCCGAACTGTCGGTTTCGGCAGAATTTTCGGCGTTGAACTTATCAAATTTGCTGAAATCAAAATCTTCCTGATCGAAGTCTTTTCCGTTTCCTCTGCCGCCGCCCATTGACATACTGTCGGGCTTGTAAAGGCTGCCCGTGCCGTTGTAATTTCGTTCGAGAAAACTGTCTTCGACCGCTTCAACGGCAAGATAAAGTCCCCAGTCCTCGCCGTTGACGGTGATATACGCAAAGCTGCAAAGCGGAGAGCTTACGCCTGCATAATTCATCATCGTGTAGCAAAGATAGTCTTTCATATAGGTGTTGTCTTGGATTATATTATTAAGGCAAAGCTTGTCAAGACCGTGATAGGTCGTTGCATCGTTGTAATGATCGAATTCGATCTTGAAGCTGTAGCGGTCGTTGCCGTAGTTTGCGACCCGGCTCAGCGAGGTGTTGCCCTTTGCGCGGATAGCGATGTTTTTGTAGCTTTCGCCGTCAATGACAACCGCGCAGGAGGAGTATTCCTCGCTTTCGCAGTTCTCGATGAAGCTGTCCCAATCGTCCGTAACGATGTCAATGGAGTGTACATAAGACGTGTCGAAAAGCCGTGATTCATAGCCGAGCGTTTTCGAGGCGGCTTGGATCCCGACAGCGTCGGGGAAGCAGAGCATAAGCGTGACGGCAAGACATAAAACCATAACGACCGCGCATATCCTGTTAAAGTGTTTGCTTGTTGACATTGTTTTTTTCTCCCTGTTTATCCCATATATTCGCCGTTGAAGCTTACAAGAACAGCGCTCTGAACGCCGTTCATCTCGGAGAGGATATTCACGAAGTCGGTGTTGTCATCTTTAAGGCGAATTTCGTAGTTGACTTCAACCGCGCCGTTTACAGCGGTCTTGCTCTTGACGGTGCAGCGCCGGGTCTGCTTTTCAAGGAATTCGTGAGCGGCAGCTTCGCTTTCGTGGCTGTCGCACTTGATAACGGCAATGTACGGATTGATGTGAGCCTTTTTATTTACGAAGATGATAAGCACTGCGCCGATGATGATACTGCCGATAACAGCGAGAGGTATCATACCTGCTGCGAGGACGATGCCTGCGGCTATCGACCAGAAGAGAAATGCGATATCAAGCGGTTCTTTTATAGCCGTGCGGAAACGGACGATAGAAAGTGCACCGACCATACCGAGCGAAAGAACAACGTTTGAAGTTACGGCAAGGATAACAAGGTTGGTTATCATCGTAAGCGCGATGAGAGTTACGCCAAAGCCCGAGGAGTACATCACTCCCGAGTAGGTCTTTTTATAGACGAAGAAAATGAAAAGTCCAAGTCCGAATGCAAGGACGAGCGAGATAGCCATATCGAGCAGGCTTACGCTTGTAACATTTTCGAGAAAGCTTGATTTAAAAATATCGTTGAAGGTCATTGTAGTTTACTCCTTTATAATGGTATGTTTATCCGTAAATTCGGCAGGCGGCGTATTTGGAAAAGGACGAGGTCTGCCTGCTCCCGAGCTGGACGGCTTGTTCTATTGCCGACGGGAGGTATTCGTCCCATTTTACCTCGAGGATATTATCCTCGCCCGTGGGAACGGTCACACAGTTCGGGTCAAGAAGCTCGGTCGGGTCCATTCCCGTGCGAATGTTGCAGTCGAGCGTTACGCGAACATTTCCCGCAGGATAAACGAACGCCTCACGCGTGTAATCAACTATCGTTTTCGGCTTTAAAAGCTGGGTGTCCATTTTGAACGCAAGCTCGTTGATAAGCTCATTTTTGCTGTTGCGAACGGGAATCCCCCGTGCGAGCAGGTCGGCTTGTCCGTAGGTCAAAGGCGCACTCAGCTTTGAGGAAAGTCCACCGAACTTCGCCTTTTTTTCAAGTCGGATAAAGGACGTGTCACCGTTGTAGTAACGAATACGGAACTTTTCACGCTGATTAACACCGTTGAGCTTTTCGAGCAAAGCCTTGTCGAAAATATTGTCGAAGTAAAGACTTCGTATAAAATATTTTCCGCCGACGGTGAAGCTGTCGTGCTGCATAACCGCGGAGAGCCGCATACGGAGAGTGACCATATCGGCAGGGGTTATCGAATGTTTATATTCGTGACGGAATTTCTGCTCCAATTTCATCTTCCTTTCATTATTAACTTGTGCTTAACTTTGAGTTAAAGTATAAAACCCGAACCTTAGAGTAACCTTAGAAAAATTGAAGGTCGCATCTAAAAACCATAGTGCCTCAGATGCGCAGTCAGATTTTTCGTCAGATTGTATAGAAATTTCGCAGGCATACTGCCGTATGTCAAGAAATTTATGTGCAAGATGACGTAAAATCTGCAAGCAGATGAGGTGCTAAGGCTTTAGCCGGTGGTTTTTAGAGGTGACCTGAAGCACAGAAAAAAGTATGAAAAAACAAAAAATCGGTCAAAATTTTTCTTGCGGCCCAAATTATTTCAAAACGGTAACAAAAACTTCTTTTTCGGCGAAATGTTTAAAATTATATTACAGTTTATGTTTAATGTGGAAAAACAAAAATAAGTGTGCTATAATGTAAAAACAGAATAATTACGTTATAGTTTTCGTCAGGGAGATGAAAAATGCAATGAAGAAAATAGGCGCAAAGCCTGATATAAATAAGGTGCGGCGCGAAAAAAAGGTTCGCGAAAAGCCGCCTAAGGCTTCCTTGAAGTCAAAGGCGTTCCCGATAGCCTGCATCGGACCGAGTTTTATCGGTGTTATGATATTTTTCATAGTGCCGTTTATGGTAATTCTTTACTACTCGGTCGTTGACAACCCGATAAACAAGGATTTTGTGTTCCTTGACAACTACATAAGCCTGCTGAAAAACAGTGCATTCAAGAAAGCGGCTATAAACACGCTGAAATTCTCGCTCACGTCCGTTCCGCTTGCGGTTGTGCTGGGATTGGCGCTTGCGATGCTTCTTGATGCGAAGATACCGCTCGTCAGCCAATTCAGGGCAAGCTTTCTTTGCCCGATGATGGTTCCCGTTGCTTCGGTCGTACTTATATGGCAGGTAATTTTCCACTACAACGGAACGCTCAACGAGATCCTCTCCAAATTCGGCGTTGACAAGATAGACTGGCTCAAATCCGACAAGGCGATGATAGTGGTAACGGTGCTTTTCCTATGGAAAAACCTTGGGTACAATATGATACTGTTTCTATCGGCGCTCGGAGGGATATCCAAAGATCAGCTCGAAGTTGCAACGCTCGAGGGCGCCGGCGCTTGGTACAAGTTCTTCCATATAAAGCTTCGTCACCTTTCGCCGACGATACTTTTCGTTGCGATACTTTCGCTGATAAACTCGTTCAAGGTCTTTCGTGAGGTCTATCTGCTCACGGGCGACTACCCATACGACTCGATATATATGCTTCAGCACTTTATGAACAACACGTTCCGTTCGCTCGATTATCAGAAGCTTTCGGCGGCGGCGATAATAATGTCGATAGTTATCATCGTGATACTTGCACTGCTGTTCGTTGCTGAAAATAAGTTCGGGGAGGATTCGGAATGACAGCTGAAAATACAGTTAAAAAGCCTCTTCACAGGAAAAAATTCAACCACCGTCAGAACAGGATAGGTCTTGCGGTGATGACGATATTTGCAGCGGCAGCGGCACTCATATTCCTTATGCCGACTGTGCTGACGATAGCGAACTCGTTTATGTCGTCCTCGGAGATATCGGCGAACTACGGTTCGGTATTCTCGACGACGGAATCGGGCGGAAAGACGTTCATCTCCGAAAAGGTGAATCTTAAATTTATCCCCGATATGGTTTCGTTCTCGCAGTATTTCACGGTTCTTTTCAAGAGCCCCGATTATCTGCTGAAATTCTGGAACTCGGTGATACTCGTTGTTCCGATAGTTATATTCCAGCTTGCGGTTGCGGCGTTCGCTTCATACGGTTTCGCACGGCTCAAAGGCAGGCTGAAAGAGATACTTTTCTTCGTATATGTAATAGTAATGATGATGCCGTATCAGGTAACGCTCGTTCCGAACTATCTCGTTGCGGATAAGCTCGGGATACTGAACACGCGCTGGGCGATAATCCTGCCTGCGGTGTTTACGCCTTACTCGGTGTTCCTGCTGACGAAGGTAATGAAGCGAATACCCGAATCACTCATCGAGGCAGCGAAGCTCGACGGCGCAGGGGAGATGCAGATATTCCGCTACATAGCACTGCCGCTCTGCAAGAGTGTTATATTCTCGGTAATAATCCTTGTTTTCATCGATTACTGGAATATGGTCGAACAGCCGCTCATTCTTCTTTCGGACGAAAGCCTTTATCCGCTGTCCGTTTTTCTTTCGAGGATAAATTCGGGCGAGATAGGACTTGCGTTCGCTGTTGCGACGATATATATGATACCCACGCTGCTGATGTTCCTTTACGGCGAGGATTATCTCGTTGAGGGAATTGCATATTCGGGCGGCATAAAGGGATAAGATCTGATGATCTTCAGATGGAGGTACATAAATGGAAAATAAAAGACGTGAATGGGTGAAAACAGCGGCGATAATTTTTCTCACGATAATGCTCCTGCTGACGTTTTTCTCCAATACTATAATGAATTATTCTCTGCCAGAGGTTTCAGCGAAATATGTTGAGAGCGGAAGCCTTTCCGAGCAGATAAGAGGAACTGCCACGGTCGAAGCCGCACAGCAGTACGAAGTGAAGTACACGGGTGCATCAAGAGTTGTTCAGGCTGTTGAAGTAAAACAGGGCGACACCGTTGAAAAGGGTCAGGTGCTTCTGCGTTTTGAGGAAGGCGACAGTCCCGATCTTGAAACGGCGCAGAGTGATCTTGAAGCCAAGCAGGACGAATACAGAACAAAGCTTCTTGACGCAGGCGTTGATTATTCTGCCGATGAACTTTCAATAAAGAATCTTGAAGAGGATATCGCAAGACTTAAAGAGAGCCTTGGCGGAAGTGGCGATTATCTTAAAAAGCTGGATGAACAGAAAGCTCTTGAAGATAAGATAAACGATCTTACAAAGCAGAGCAATGACCTCGCAAAAGAGAGCAAGACTTTTGAAGATGAACTTACACGCATCGGCGAACAGCTTACGGCGCTCAGCAGCGATGATTATTCATCTCTCGATGATGTTTACAGCAAAGTCCTTTCGCCGCTCTATGACAATGTTGTAAAATACAAGGCAGAAAAGGAAAAATACGATAAGCAGGTCGAGCAGATCACAAAGGAACTCGGTGATAAGGTCACAAATGAAGATATCATCAACAAGCAGGCTGAGATCGCAAAGCTTGAATCACAGCTTGAAGCTCTCAATGAAAAGTATCTCGGAGCGCTTGTAAGTACAGACGGCGATCCTATCAGCCTCAATCAGAGCATAAAGGATACAAACACTGATCTCGGCAAAGCAAAATCGGAACTTTATGAAATGTACAACAAGCAGACAACGAGCAATCTTATCAGCCAGAAGCTCAAAACCGCAACAAACAATCAGACAACTTTCACCAACAGCTACAACGATGCAGAAAACAAACTCAACCTCAAAAAGATCGATGTCAGCAAAAAGCTCAATGCCGATAAGAAATCCGTAAAGGCAAAGGCAGACAAGAAGAACAATGAGCTTGAAGACGTAAAAGCTGAGATAGAAGATGTAAAGCTCGACAAGACTCAGGCAGACGCAGATCTTGAAACTATTAACTCGATAGAATCCAAGGAGCGCGATCTTGAAAGCCAGAAGCTCGCTCTTCAGAAAAAGCAGAAGGACGACCTTGTTGCTGCAGGAAAAGACGATATCGCAACAGAGGCTTTGCAGAGAGAGATCAAGCGTCTTGAAGAAAAGGTCGAAAAGATCAAGGCTGACGCTGCAGGCGGCGAGATCACAGCTCAGGTCGCAGGCGTTATAAGCTCGATGAAGATAACAGCAGGCGAAACGCTTGAATCGGGAACTTCCGTAGCATCTATCGAAATGACCGAAAAGGGCTACACCGCAAGCTTCTCCGTAACACTCGATCAGGCGAAAAAGGTCAAGGTCGGCGACAACGCTGAAATACAGTATTTCTGGGGCGGCGATGCTCAGGCGAAGCTCACTCAGATAAAGGCAGACCAGTCCGACTCGCAGAAAAAACAGCTTGTTTTCGATATCACGGGCGATGTCACACCGGGACAGTCGCTGCAGCTCGTTCTCGGCGCAAAGGGTCAGCCGTATGAATGTATCATTCCGAACAACGCTATCAAGGAGGACTCGAACGGCAAGTTCGTCCTTACGGTCGTTGCAAAGAGCAGCCCTCTCGGCAACAGATATATCGCAAAGCGCGCGGATATCACAGTCCTCGCTTCGGACGGCGTGAACACAGCCGTAACGGGCGTCGTACAGAGCGACTTCATCATTTCCACTTCAACAAAGCCTATCAACGCAGGCGATCAGGTTCGTCTTGTTGATAACTGATAAAAGGGCATCATCTGAAAGGAGGGAGCAAAACGGGCATCAAAAAGCTTCTTTATATAATTCTTGCCGCCCTTAATGCGGTCTGCATAGTGATCTTCACTTGTCTGAGCATCAGCTTTGCAGGGATCGGCGGCAGGCTCCCGTCACAGAACGCAGCGGAAAGCTGGAAAAGCGAAAACGGCGGAAGATATGACCAGATATCGGCATTTTTCAGCGGCGGTTACGGCATTGACCTTAACGAAGTCCGCCGAATGAGGGTCGATATCGACAAAAAGATGAGCGAAAACTCGCTCACGCCCGAAAAAGAGGGCGCAAGGCTCTATTTTGACGCTTTTTCCTGCGCAGAGCAGAAAATGACCGTCACAACGATGAGTGACAGCTATGCGCCGACTGTCGATGCGAACACTATTGTAACGGGCGGAGATTTCTTCCTTTTCCACCCATTGACGCTACTTTCGGGCAGCTATTATTCGGACGATGATCTTATGCAGGACAGAGTTGTCATTGATGAAACGCTCGCCTGGCAGCTTTTCGGTTCGAATGATGTCGAGGGAATGGCAGTGAGCATCGGCGGGAAAATTTTCACCGTCGCAGGCGTTGTAAAAGCCGAGCAGGATAAGGTCACACAGTATCTTATCGGCAAAAAGCCGTATATGTTCATCTCCTACGCAGGTATCCAGCTCGTTCAGGAGCAAGCTCCCGAGGTATCCTGTTATGAAGCGGTTCTTCCAAGTCCCGTAAAGGGTCTTGCGGAGTCGGTGATAACGGACGTTCTGAGCGTTTCGGAGGATAACCGAACGATCATCGTCAACACGGGACGCTTTTCCGTGATGAAAATGCTCAAAGCGGCTTTTGACGGCGGAAAAAGCGCAGTCATCGACAAGCCGATAGTCTATCCCTACTGGGAAAACGCTGCAAGGATCACAGAGCAAAAGGCTGCGCACCGTATGGTAGCTATTATCGCCGCTCTCTGCGTTCCGATATTAACAGTTCTGTATTTTGCCGTTCTGTTTTTCATAAAACGAAAGGCAATTGCACATAAGCTTTCGGAGAAGATAAAGGAAATCGCTTCTTCGGCGGCAGCACATTTTAAAAACAGAAAGTCAAGACAAAAAACTATGAAAGGCGGAAACTGACTTTATGAAAAAGACGATACTTAAACGCACGGTCTGCGCAGGTCTGGCGGCGGCAATGATGCTCTCGCTCGGCGCTTGCGGAAAGAATTCCCAGCCTGAAATGGCTTCAAAGGATAACCTTTACTCCTCGCAGGAGATACCCGTTTCGGATTTTGAGGGAATAAATGCAATGACAGCCGATTCGGACAGAGTTTACATCATCGGCACAAGAACTGTTTCCCTCAACAATAACAATGGCACGAACACAGATGATAATGCCAATGCTGATATGGGAAATACCGATGATGCGGAATTCGGCGTAATGGCAAGAGAAGCGCTCGGTATGGCTGTTACAGGTGCTTCCGGAGGAGATATCAGCATCGGAGATGCAGCAGAAGCAGGCGGAATGATAATACCCGACGGTTCGGGCAATATCACCGATGAGCCTGCTGAAGAACCTGCGGAAGAGACTTCTTCCGTTGATACCGAAGAACCCGTCTATGATTCCTACCAGCAGTACTGGCTTGAAGCCTATGATTTTAACGGCAGCAAGATCGGTGAAAAGCTCATCATCGATCAGCAGCAGCTTGGCATGAATACCTATTCAAGCATTCAGAAGATGTTTATGTCGGGCGATAAGGTCGCTATCCTTGTAAGCACAAGCTCATGGGATAATGAAACAGGCGAATCGGAGGATCATTTCTACCTTGAGCGCTTCGACTCAAACCTTGAATCGGTCGGCAGGGTCGATCTTGACGATCTCAAATCAAGCTACAGCAACAACGACAATGATTATTTCTATATCAGCAATTTTGTTGAAGACAATGACGGCAACGGCTACGTTCTTGTAAACAACACTATCCTTGTTGTTGATGCGAACGGAAAATTCCAGTTCAGCGTTGGTCTTGAACAGAGCACATCGCAGGATTCGGGCGGATATATCTCGTCTATCGTTTGTGCAAAGAATGGCAGCGTTTACGCACTTATTACCACATACTCAACCGTTGACGGAAACTATGAATCCAAGAACAATGCAAAGCTCATTGACTTTGCGGCAAAGAAGTTCGGCGATACAGAATATCCTATTTCTTCTTCGGTTTACGGCAGCAGCTATTCGGGCGGCAATTATGACATTGTTTACAACGGCGACTCCGCACTTTACGGCGTGAATATCGAAACCAACGAGAGCGAAACCATTATCGACTGGATAAAGTCGGGCATCGACTCCAACGCAATGGGCAACGTTATCGTTTCTCCCGATGGAAAGATCATCTACTCCGCATACAACTATGAAATGTCGGGCGGCGGATATTCATATAATGACAGCGATATGATGATATATGTCCTCACAAAGCTTGACCCGTCCGAAGTTCCCGACAAGCAGCTCATCTCCGTTTACACTACAAGCCTTCCTTTCGACATCAAGAGCAAGATAAGCACATTCAACAAGACAAGCGACAAATATCAGATCGAAGTCACTTCCTATGTCGGAGACGACTGGTCGAACTATGACGACTGCATAAAGCGTCTTAACAATGACCTCGTTGCAGGCAAGATACCCGATATCCTCCTCGTTGACAGCTCGCTCCCGTTCAGCAGCTATGTTTCAAAGGGACTTATTGCTGACCTTGATCCTATTATGGAAAAGGACGAAAGCTTCAACCGTGCGGATTATCTTGAAAATGTATTTGATGCATTCAGCATCGGCGGCAAGCTTTACAGAGTAGCACCGTCGTTCAGCATCGTTACAAAGTCCGCAAAGAAGTCTATCGTCGGCGACAAGGACAGCTGGACAATGGACGATTTCATTGCAGTTCACGAAGCTAACCCTGACAGTAATATGCAGACAGAAATGACAAGCTCAGGCTTCGTTGATTCAATGATCGTTTACAACATCGGTCAGTATGTAAATTACGAAACGGGCGAATGTACTTTCAACACCGATTCGTTCAAGAAAGCGCTTGAATACGCAAAAACGCTTCCTGCAGAGATCGACTCTGATGCACTTTATCAGGACGACAACTACTGGACAGAGCGTGAATCCTCCTACCGCACAGGAAAGACTGTCCTCCGTGATGAATACATCTATAACTTCCGCGCTATCAAGCAGGACGAAGAGGGATACTTCGGCGAGCCTGTTTCAATGGTCGGCGTTCCGTCCGATAACGGCGGCGGTTCAATGCTCCAGATCAACGCCTCCCTTGCAATAATGGCAAAGGCAAAGAATCCCGACGGTGCATGGGAATTCATCAAGACCCTCCTCACCGATGAGGCTCAGGAAAATGTCAGCGAGTTCCCCGTAAAGCTCTCCGCACTCAATAAAATGGCTGAAAAGGCTAAGGAGCGTCCGTACTGGGATAACAACGGCACTAAGGAATACTATGACGATCAGGTATGGATAGGCAACCAGTCGTTCACTATCACACCAAACACCGATGCAGACAACGAGCGTATGATGAACTTCATCAAGTCCGTAAATACAGTATATGAATATGATACCGACTTCCTCAAGATCATCGATGAGGAAGTTCAGGCATATTTCAGCGGTCAGAAGTCTGTTGACGAAGTTGCGGACATCATTCAGAACCGTGCAAGCACATATATCAACGAAAGCAGATAACCTCCCCCTTGTTATCCCTTTCGTGGTATAGAGAGCCCCCGTTTGTGTAACAGCAAACGGGGGTTTTTCATATTATGGTTATAGGCAGAGCCGTATAGCTTTGCACAGGCAAACACAGAAAGGAATGCTTTAAATGAAAAAAAGATTTCTTATAGCGGGCGGTGATCTGCGCTTTGTGAAGCTTGCAGAATTTTTGAGGGAAAACGGCTGCTTTGTAAATACGATAGGCTTCGACAACGGCATAAGCACTGGCGGAGGGGTACATAATTTCCGCAGTCTTATCTCGCTGAATGAAAAGGCGGATAACCTTATCCTGCCGCTCCCCGTGAGCGCTGACGGCGTGAATGTGAACTGCCCTTATTCCGACAGCAAGATAGCGATAGAAACGCTTACGGCGGCGGTTGCTGAAAACGGTGTCATCTTTGGCGGACGTTTTCCCGACGGAATGAGGGAGAAGCTCGAAAAGCGAGGTCTTACCGTCATAGATTATTCCGAGCGTGAGGAATTCGCTGTTATGAACGCCGAAGCCACCGCTGAGGGCGCTTTGCAGGCGGCAATGGAGGAAACCGACCGAACGATAATGGGGCAGAGGATACTTATAATCGGAATGGGGCGCATCGCAAAGGCTCTCATAAGGCTTTTGCAGGGGTTCAATGCCGAGATAACTGCCGCCGCAAGGAAATATTCCGACCGTGCTTGGGCGGAGATATACGGCTGCAGGACTACCGATATCGCCTCGCTTGACAAGGAACTTGAAAAGGCGACCATAGTGTTCAACACCGTTCCCGTGCAGATCCTTGACGAAAGGCTTCTGCGGAAGATAAACAAAGACTGCCCCGTGATCGACCTCGCTTCAAAGCCGGGCGGAATAGATTTCGAGAGCGCGTCAAAGATAGGCGTGAGAACGCTTTGGCTGCTTTCGCTCCCGGGCAAAGCCGCACCGACAACGGCAGGCATAACCATAGGAAAAACGATACTTAACATTTTAGAGGAAAGGGGAGAGAATTTTGTCTGAAAAATACACAAGTCTTGCGGGTCTTAAGATAGGCTACGCGTTCTGCGGAAGCTTTTGTACCTTTTCACGCTCGATAGAGCAGTTAAAAAGGCTCAAAGAGGCAGGCGCGGACGTGACCGCGATCATGTCGTTCAATGCTGCTTCGCTCGACACTCGCTTCGGTACGGCTGAAAGCTTCCGAAAGGCTATCGAAGAGATAACGGGAAAGCCGATAATACTCACGATAGAGGACGCTGAACCGATAGGACCGAAGAAAATGTTCGATGTTCTTGTCATTTGTCCCTGCACGGGAAATACAATGGCAAAGCTTGCAAATTCGATCATAGACACTCCCGTTACGATGGCGGCAAAGTCGCATATCCGCAACTCACGCCCCGTAGTCATAGCCACCGCGACGAATGACGGTCTTGCAGGCAGCGCGAAAAACATCGGCGCGCTGATGAACTATAAAAGCTACTACTTTGTACCGCTCGGTCAGGACGACAGTGAAAAAAAGCCGCGTTCGCTCGTAGCTGACTTCAACGAGTTGGGAGAAACGATACTTGCGGCAATGAACGGGGTGCAGTACCAGCCGCTTATTATATAAATTCGGAATTAGGAATTCGGAATGCGAAATTATTTATATTCCGTTAGTTTGTAATGAAAATCGTAGGGGCGGATTCTATATCCGCACGTTGTAAACCCACGAAATTACGGCAAAATTTTTGTAGGGACGGGTTGCCCGTTCCGTGCCGCAATAACAAACTCAGACCTGATTTTCATCGGAATATTTCCTTTGAAAAACAGGTCTGCTTTTGTTATTTTCCGAGCATTTTGCGCCGAAGCTCAAAATGCACTCGTTTTGTCGGTAATACTGTTTTTTAATCAAAGTGTAGACAAAAAATCGGCGCAAAAGCCATATAAACCTGTTTTCAACATCAGGCTGTTACAACAGCTATGAGCTTCTGCTTGATTTTTGTACACTTTCAGTTTAAAAAATAGTATAAAATGGGGCGCTGACTGCCGCTTTCGGCTTGATCTCTTTCAAATTTTGAATGGTGTTTAGTGTAAAATGCACTAAAAATTTTTTCTCCGAATTTTATGTATTATTCACAAAGCCAAAAATGAAAAAATTAAAAAAAACCGTGGAAAAAGTGTTGTAGACTGCGTTTTATGGTGGTATAATATTAGTATAAGTGCCGTTTGGCTCTGTTTTTACTTAAAAATAACAGCCGAGCATATCGGCTTTGTCGGATAAATTATTATTATGGAGGATAAAAATGTTTACTAAAGATATCGGTATCGACCTTGGAACTGCCAACACCCTCGTTTACATGAAGGGCAAGGGCATTATTATAAGAGAACCTTCCGTTGTTGCTGTTGACACCCGCACGGACAGAGCTAAATACGTTGGTCAGGAGGCTAAGGACGTTATCGGCCGTACTCCGGGTTCTATCGTTGCTGTTCGTCCCCTCAAGGACGGCGTTATCGCTGACTTTGAGATGACCACCACTATGCTTCAGGAATTCATCAGCAAGGCTCTCAAGGGTTCTTTCTTCACAAAGGCAAGAGTTGTTATCTGTATCCCGTCGGGCATCACAGCCGTTGAGCGCCGTGCCGTTAAGGAAGCTACCGAAAACTCGGGTGCGAAGCGCGTAAACATCATTGAAGAGCCTATGGCTGCAGCTATCGGAGCAGGTCTTCCCGTTTCCGAACCGCAGGGTTCGATGATCGTTGATATCGGCGGCGGTACCTCCGAAGTTGCCGTTATTTCTCTCGGCGGCATCGTTACATCACGTTCTGTTCGTATCGCAGGCGACGCATTCGACACTGCTATCATCAACTACATCAAGAAAAAGTACAATCTTCTCATCGGTGAAAGAACCGCTGAAAATGTTAAGATCGCTATCGGCTCTGCATTCCCGATGGAGCAGGAAACCGATATGGAGATTAAGGGACGTAATCTTCTCAACGGTCTGCCCGAGAACATCACAGTTACATCGGCAGAGATCAGGGAAGCGCTCGCTGAACCCCTTTCCCACGTTATTGAAGCTATCAAGGTAACACTTGAAAAAACTCCTCCTGAGCTTGCAGCCGACATCATCGACCAGGGCATCACCCTTGCGGGCGGCGGCGCACTTATCAGAGGTCTTGACAAGCTTATCAACAAGGAAACCGGAATGCCCGTAAACATTGCCGATTCACCGCTTGACTGCGTTGCTGACGGCACGGGCAAGGTACTTGAAGACCTCGACAAGCTTCACGAAGTTCTCAACGACGATTCAAAATATTATTGATCTACAACATAAAACGGGGCGGATAGATATATCCGCCTCTTTTCGGAATATTCTCGTTATATTGGCATAATGACATAAGGGAGATGATAATGTGAGGGACTTTTTCAAATCGACAAAATTCAAGATAATCGCGGCTGTTCTCGCTGTTCTCATAGGCTTTATGATATACTCCCTTACAACGGGCGGATATGCTATAATGGGAGTATCAATTTTTGACGCGATAACCGAGCCTTTCCAGAAAGCTTCGACCACGATCTCCGCAAAGGTTTCGGAAACTATCGATACATTTGCGAATGCGAAGAAATACCGTGAGGAAAACGAGCAGCTCCGTGAGCGCCTTAATCAGCTTTACAACGAAATTATCGATTATGATAAAATCCGGACGGAAAATTCCGAACTCAAACAGCTTCTTCAGCTCAAAGAGGACAACGAGGACTTCGTTTTCTCTTCGCCCTGCACTGTAATTGCAAGAACCGCGAACGATCCATACGGCTCGTTCACCATTGACAAGGGCGCAAAGGACGGCATCGCCCCGAACGACCCCGTTATCACTTCGCAGGGACTTGTCGGAATATGCTATGACGTTTCGGAAAGCACTTCGAGGGTGAGAACTTTGCTTTCGCCGAAGTCGGCAGTCGGAGTTACAGTTCTCCGCACAAAAGCCGCAGGCGTTCTCGAGGGCGACTACGAATTCGTTTCGGACGGACTTTGCAAGATGAGCTACATTGACAAATCGGCTGAGATAATGCTCGGCGATATTGTTTTCACATCGGGAAGCGAAACTTTCCCGTCGGGTCAGCTTGTCGGAACGGTCGAAAAGATCGTTATGGAGGACAGCGGACTTTCAAAATATGCCCTTATAAAGCCTGCCTCTGACCCGTTTTCCGTGACCACGGTATTCGTTGTAACGGACTTCGAGGGTCAGAAAAAGACCGATCAGTAAGGGGGCTGCGCTTTGAACATAGATATCAAAAGGCGCAAGGAAAAGTTTCGCTCGGTGCTTCGCTGGGCAATATATTTTCTGCTGCTCTTTATCGAATATATCGTTATGACAACAATGGGTTCGGCGCACAGAATGCCGCTTTTCATCGTATCGACTGCGATATGCATCGCAGTTTTTGAAGACCCGTTCAATTCGGCAATACTCGGCTGTATCGCAGGGCTTATGCTCGATGCTGCGGAGGGAACGCTTTTCGGTATGAACGGCGTTATCCTGACGATGTGCTGCCTTATGACCTCGCTGCTGTTTTATTTTATAATGCGCAGGCATATCGTCAATGTTCTTGCGCTGACGGCGGCGGCGGCTTTTGTACAGACGGGCTTCCGATATATTTTCTACTACTCGATATGGGATTATGACAGCCACGGCGCGATATATCTCCGCGAGATACTGCCCGTTATAATTTTCACTGTCATAGCCTCGGCGGTATTTTATCCGCTCATACGCTTTTTATCCTCGCGCCTCGGCGTTATCAAGGAAACTTATGTTGAGGAGAAATCCGAAAATATTGTCAGAGAATAACCTCCGCTTCAATAAAGGAAATAATATATGAACTTCGCTTCAATCGCAAAAAAGATAAGATCGGTCATACTTATAGCCTTTGTGCTGCTTGCAATGTCGATGTGCGTTATCGCGCTTATGAAAATGCAGATCGTTGACGGTGAAAAATATCTCGAAAAGGCAAAAAGCACCCGAACCGTAACGCAGGATATAAGCGCACCGCGCGGCGAGATAGTTGATGCCGCAGGAAAAGCCGTTGTCAGCAACAAGGTCGGCTACAATGTAATACTCGAAAAAGCGTTTCTTTCCTCCGATACGCAGGAGATAAACAGAATAGTCCTGCGTATTGCGGAAATTCTCGATGAGGACGGCGTTGACTGGAACGATTCGCTCCCGATAAGCGAAAATACACCCTACACCTTCCTCGAAATGCGTGATTCGGACATCGCAAAGCTGCGAAAAAACATCGCCGTTCAGCCTTATGCGACCGCTGAGGAATGTATCGATGCAATGCTCGATCTTTACGACGTGGACGAAGGCTATACCGTCCGCCAGAAGCGAATCATCGTCGGAATACGATACGAAATGACGATACGAAGCTTCTCGCTCGCGAACCGCTATACGCTCTCAGAGGACGTTCCCATGGAAAGCGTTGTAAAGCTTAAAGAAGCCGCTTTTGAGCTGGAGGGAATGGACGTTGCCGAAGAAGCTATACGAGTTTACGAGGACAACAACTATGCTCCGCACCTTGTCGGAACGGTCGGTTCGATAAACGCTGAGGAGTATGAAACGCTCAAAGACAGCGGCTATATGCTCAACGATGTTCTCGGCAAGAGCGGCGTTGAAAAAGCTATGGAAAGTCAGCTCCGCGGAACAACGGGAACGCGTGAACTTGAACTTCTTAACGGGATCGTTTCATCGGATACGATAACAAAGGAACCTGTTCCCGGACATACGGTAAAGCTCACGATAGATATGGACTATCAGCAGAAAGTCCAGCAGATACTTGAAAATCACATAACGTGGCTGCAAAATCAGACCTCGGTAAATAAAAAGGGTGAAAACGCAAACGCAGGCGCTATCGTTGTAACGGACGTAAAAACTGGCGCTATAATCGCGGCGGCAACTTCGCCGACTTATAATATCAACGATTATCTCAACAACTATTCCCTTGTTGCGAACGGCGAAAATTCACCGCTCATAAACCGCGCAACATCCGGACTTTACCGACCGGGTTCGACATTCAAAACAGTTACCGCAACGGCAGGTCTTAACGAGGGTATAATAACTCCAAGCACACTTATTACCTGCAATCAGGTCTACACCTACTGGGACGATTATCAGCCGAAATGTACGGGATATCACGGCAGGATAAATGTTGTCACGGCTATCGAAAAATCCTGCAACATCTTTTTCTACGAAACGGGCAGACAGCTCGGCATCGAACGTCTTGCAAGCTATGCGAAGCTTTATGGCTTCGGTCAGAACACGGGCATCGAAACGGGTGATATGGCAGGCTATTTCGCAACTCCCGAAAGCTTTCAGGAGCGCCGCCTTGAATGGCAGGCAGGACTTGTTGTTCAGGCAGCGATCGGTCAGTCGGAAACCTATGCAACTCCGCTTCAGCTTGCGATGCAGGCGAACACGATCGCAAACCGCGGAACTCGCTATAAACCTTACGTTGTTGACAGCGTTTACACCTATAATATGGAACAGCTCGTAATCAAAACTCAGCCGACCGTTGCCGCAACTGTTCCCGATGCAACGGGCGTGACTTTTGACAATATCATTGCAGGTATGGAAAATGCTGCAAACTTTGCTCCGTACTCCTATCCTGCTGTAAAGGATTATTACACCAACTATCTTCTCTCCGAACTCCCCGAGCAGGCGGCTATCAAAACGGGTACGCCGCAGATGACCTCGTCGGAGGACACGGGTTCGTCGTTCATCGGCTTTTACCCCTCGGAAAACCCCGTTATCGCATTTTCGGGATTCGTTGAACACGGCGAATATTCCAAATTTATGATACGCCAGTTCATCGAAGCATATCTTGACAAGAACTACAAGGTAGTTTCGCCGAGCGGTATTTCCGATGAGGAAAAGACCGTGCAGCTTGCAGGACTTGACGAAAGTGTTGTTACGGACGTTACTTCTGTCACAACGGATTCATCTTCATCGGAGAGCGTCACACAATAATATCAAACAAAGCGTACAGACTGTATTTTTGATATGGTTTGTACGCTTTAATTTTATGTGCAAAACATACAAAAGAATTAATAGAATACAAGCTAACTTGACAAAATTGTGCAGAATAATAAAAAAACACTTGGAGTTTTGCCAAAAGTGTGATACAATATAAATAATTGATAGCCGTATGCAGGGATATCGAGCATCGGCTGCATTTTTTCTCTGTTACAGGAAGGTGTTTTTATGTCTAAGATAATTGCTATAACATCCGGTAAAGGCGGTACGGGCAAATCCACGATCTGTGCCGAACTGGGCTTCGCTCTTGCAAAACAGGGTCACAGAACCCTTATCATAGAACTTGACTTCGGACTTCGCTGCCTTGATATCATGCTTGGCGTAAAGGACGATGTAAAATACGATCTCGGTTCGGTCATCTCGGGCGAAGTCGATGTTTATCAGGCTACCACGCCCGTTAAAATTGCTTCAAACCTCAGCCTCGTGTGCGCTCCGGAAGACCCGTTCTCAAAGGTCGATGCAGCAACTATCAAGCGCATCTGCGAGGAAATGAGAAAATATTACGAGTACATAATCGTTGATACCTCCGCAGGTACGAATGAAAGCGTTTTCGACGTTGTTGAGCAGTCCGACCTTATCCTCATCAACACAACACCTGACCCTATCTGCGTTCGTGACGCGCGTGCTATGTCCGATGAATTTTATAAGCGCGGAAACAAGAAGCAGCGTCTTATCATCAACAAGATCGACCCTGAGATATTCCAGTCGGATATCATCAAGGATCTTGATGATATCATCGATACAGTTGGTGTTCAGCTTATCGGTGTTATCCCGAACGATGACGCAGTAGTTATTTCCACGGGCAAGGGTGTTCCGCTCCCATCAGGTTCAAACGCATTCAAAGCATTTGACGCTATCTCACGCCGCATAAAGGGCGAAGATGTTCCGCTCAGCTTCAAAATGCTTCTCCAGTAAGGCTAATACGATGCCGCAGTGCATCGAATCGGAATAAAAAATATATATAGAAGGGGAGTTTCGTCCAATGAATATCGCACTTATTGCACACGACTCGAAAAAAGAATTGCTTGTTCAATTCTGCATTGCTTATTGCGGAATTCTTTCAAAACATAACATTTGTGCAACAGGAACAACAGGAAAGATGGTTGCTCAGGCAACAGGACTTAATATAAAAAGCTATCTCAGCGGTTCTCAGGGCGGCGACCAGCAGATCTGCGCAAGAATTTCCTGCAACGAGATCGACCTGCTGCTGTTCTTCCGTGACCCACTTTCACCAAAGCCGCATGAGCCTAACGAAATGAACCTTTTAAGACTTTGCGACGTGCACAATATCCCTGTTGCGACGAATATAGCAACAGCGGAAGCGCTTATTCATGCGCTCGAAAGAGGCGACCTCGACTGGCGACAGATCGTCAATCCGAATGCATAAAATATTTACGGCAGAATCCAGGGTTCTGCCGTTTTTTATTTTGTTTGTTAATTCACAACTTTTCACTTGACAACAAGGCGTTTATGCGTTATACTTATCTTTATAAAGGCTATGATAAAGAGAGTAGCGGACTTTTTTCTCCCAAAGAGAGGGCGAGTTGGTGAAAACGCTCGGAGAGGTTGTGCGTGAAGGACACTTTTGAGCCGCTGTATGAACAATGGAGCGCAGTTTTCTCCCAAAGTACAGCCGTTTCCTGCGTTAAGGGGCATAAAAGTTCGGTTATTCCGATAAAATAGGGTGGCACCACGATTTTTACAAGTCGTCCCTTGTTCTCGCGACAAGGACGGCTTTTATTATTTCGCAAAAAAGCTGAAAAGGAGTTTTGATATGGAGCTTATCACAAAAAGACCAAAGGGTACGCAGGACGTTAAGCCTGCTGACGTTTACAAGTGGCACACTGTCGAGCAGATCGCCGCTGAAACCGCAGAATGTTACGGCTTTAAGGAAATTCGCTTCCCAACTTTTGAAAACACCAAGCTTTTCAAGCGCAGCGTTGGTGATTCGACGGACGTTGTACAGAAAGAAATGTACGGTGTGACCGCAAAGAGTTCCGCCAACGGCAAGGACGATGATGATTTTACGCTTCGTCCCGAGGGTACAGCAGGTGCGGCGAGAGCTGTTCTCGAAAACGGTATGCTTTCGGACGCACTTCCGCAGAAAGTTTACTACAACATTTCCTGTTTCAGACACGAAAAGCCGCAGGCAGGCAGACTTCGTGAATTCCACCAGTTCGGTGCGGAGATGTACGGAAGCGCTTCTCCTGCCGCTGATGCTGAAATGATCGCAATGGTCGATGCTTTCCTGCGCCGTCTTGGAATAAAGGGCATTGCGCTCAACATCAACTCTATCGGCTGCCCGAAGTGCCGCGGCGAATATCACAAGGCTTTGAAGAGCTATTTTGAGGGCAGAAAGGACGAGCTTTGCGGAACTTGTCAGGAACGTCTTGAAAAGAATCCTATGAGAATTCTTGACTGCAAGAGTCCGATATGCCAGGGCATTGCAAAGGACGCTCCCGTTATTCTCGATTATCTCTGCGACGACTGCAAGAGCCACTTTGAAAAGCTTCAGAAGAATCTTACTGCGATGAACATTGAGTTCACCGTCAACCCGAAGATCGTAAGAGGTCTTGACTACTACACAAAGACGGTTTTCGAGTTCGTTACAACGAGCATCGGTGCGCAGGGAACAGTCTGCGGCGGCGGACGTTATGACGGACTTATCGAACAGCTCGGCGGCGCTCCGACTCCTGCTCTCGGCTTTGCAATGGGTATTGAACGTCTTATTATGACAATGGAAAGTCAGGGCTGCGACTTTATCGAGCCGAAGAAGTGCGCTCTCTACATTGCCGCAATGGACGAGGCTGCACTTGAAAAGGCTATCGTTCTCACAAAAACGCTTCGCGATGACGGTATCTGGGCAGAATACGACCTCGCAGGCCGTGGATTAAAGGCGCAGATGAAGTATGCGAACAAACTCGGCGCAGATTTCTCAATGGTTCTCGGCAGCAACGAGATAGAGAGCGGTAAGGCAAACCTTAAAAATATGGAAACAGGCGAGCAGACGGAAATTTCCCTCGGTGACTCGTTCCTCGATGATTTCTCAAACATTTCTGTTGCGAATATGTTCAGCGGTGTGCTGAATGATATTGATATCTGATCTTGGAATATCCTAAGAGGAAACGCTTGCGTTTACCCGAATATGATTATTCCCAAAACGGTGCATATTTCATTACGATATGCACACAAAATAGGGAAAAACTATTCGGCAACGTAGGGGCGGATTCTATATCCGCCCGTATGATCTCCGATATTTTTGAAAAAACAATATCGGAATATAAAGACGTAAATTGCCCGATATATGTTGTAATGCCGAATCATTTTCACGCAATAATAACGATTGAAAAAGATTATTGCCTGAAAGGGTTTGAGCGGGCGGATATAGAATCCGCCCCTACGATATCGGAAGTTGTTCAGTCTTTTAAAAGACACTCGACAATAGAGTATATCAAATTGGTAAAACAAGGGCTTGCACAGCCGTTTGAAAAAAGGTTTGGCAGCGTTCCTATTACGACCATATTATCCGAAACAAAAACGATTTTCGGATGATATGGAAATATATTGATGAAAACCCTTTAAATTGGGAAAATGATTGCTTTTATATATAATCAAGGAGGAAAATAAAATGGCAGACACAATGGCAGGCCTCCACCGCACACATTATTGCGGCGAGGTCCTTAAAGCAGGAGAAACAGTTACAGTCGGCGGCTACGTTGACACGGTCAGAAACAAGGGCGGTATCATCTTTATCGTTCTTCGTGACAGAACGGGCGTTGTTCAGCTCACATTTAACGAAACAACAGACAAGGCAGTTTTTGAAAAGGCTGCTTCCTGCCACTCGGAATATGTTCTTATGGCAAAGGGTGAAGTTCGTGAGCGTGAGAGCGTGAACGACAAGATCGCTACGGGTCACGTTGAGATCTTCGTTGACGACCTCCGTATCCTCGCAAAGGCTCAGACACCGCCGTTCGAGATCGTTGACGACACAAACACTAACGAGGAGCTTCGCTTAAAGTACCGTTACCTCGACCTTCGCCGCAAGAAGCTTCAGGATAACATCATCAAGAGAAGCAAGATCGCTAAGGTCGCAAGAGATTACTTCGCAGAGAACGGCTTTATCGAAATTGAAACTCCTATGATGATAAAGTCAACTCCCGAGGGCGCAAGAGATTACCTCGTTCCGTCAAGAGTTCACCCGGGCAAGTTCTATGCTCTCCCACAGTCGCCGCAGATCTACAAGCAGCTCCTTATGATCGCAGGCTTCGACAGATATATCCAGCTTGCGCGCTGCTTCCGTGACGAAGACCTCCGTGCAGACAGACAGCCCGAGTTCACACAGATCGACCTTGAAATGTCTTTCGTTGATACGGAAGATATTATGCAGATGGCAGAAGGCTTCGTAAAGAGAGAATTCTCCGAAGTTCTCGGCATCGATATCCCAACTCCGCTCCCAAGACTTACCTACACCGAAGCTATGAATCGTTACGGCTCGGATAAGCCTGATACACGTTTCGGAATGGAGATAACCGACATTACCGACACCGTTAAGGGCACGGATTTCGTTGTGTTCAGCTCCGCTATTGAAGCAGGCGGCACAGTTCGGGCTATCACAGCAAAGAACGCAGCAGCAACTCTTACAAGAAAAGAAATAGACAAGCTCATCGAACACGCAAAGGGCATCGGCGCAAAGGGTCTTGCCTATATCCGTTGGCACGACGACGCTCCGAACTGCTCGTTCGGCAAGTTCCTCAAGGACGGCGAGCTTGACGCTATCCTTAAAGCAACAGGCGCAGAAAAGGGCGATGTAGTCCTCATCGCAGCAGACAAGAACAACGTTGTTCTTCCTCTCCTCGGCGCACTCCGTCTTAAAGTTGCAAAGCAGCTTGATATTATTCCCGAGGGCAAGTTCAACTTCCTTTGGATCACAGAGTTCCCGTTCTTTGAATGGAACGAAGAAACACAGCACTGGGACGCTATGCACCACCCATTCACAATGCCGATGGACGAGTGCTTACAGTACCTCGACAGCGACCCGAGCAAGGTATTCGCAAAGGCTTATGACCTCGTTCTCAACGGCACAGAGCTTTCGAGCGGCTCTATCCGTATCACAGACTATGAACTCCAGCAGAAGATGTTCGAGTCACTCGGTCTTACTGACGAAGAAATTCAGGCGAAGTTCGGCTTCCTCGTTGACGCATACAAGTACGGCGCAGCACCGCACGGCGGTATGGGAATCGGACTTGACAGACTTTCGATGATAATGTGCGGCGCGGATAACCTCCGTGATGTCCTCGCATTCCCGAAGGTACAGAACGCATCGGAGCTTATGTCTGCCTGCCCTGCCGTAGTCGATAAGGACAGCCTTGATATCCTCGGCATTGCTGTTACAAAGACGGAAGAAGAATAAGTTTAATGCGTAATGCGTAATTATTTATACTCCGTTAGTTTGTAGTGAAAATTGTAGGGGCGGATTCCATATCCGCCCGCTGCAAACCCTATATTTTAGGCAAAATTTTCGTAGGGACGGTTTGCACGTTCCTCGCCGCAAGGCGTTTTGCGATAAAACGTATGCCCCTTTTTCAATGGTTGTACCATTGAAAAAGGGGCATTTTTTAGAGGTGACCTATAGTTTTAATTGGTGCTTAGAATTTATAAGCCGGCAGAAGATGAAGAACTGTCAGATTCAAAGCTCCGCACAAACCACTGTATGACTTCGGGGAGCTTTTCATCAAAATCGGTCAGAGAAAATGCGCCAAGTTCTCGGTTGATTTTTTCCGCCGAGATCGAATATCGTCTGTCGTGACCCTTTCGGTCGGGGACAAACTCCGTTTCAGCATTTTTTACGCCGAGCTTTTCAAGTGCATCAATAACTTTTTCTATCAATTCAAGGTTGGAAAGCTCGTTATCCGCGCCGATGTTGTATATTTCGCCTGCTTTTCCGTTTGCGAGTATCATTTCAACGGCTTTGCAGTGGTCTTTGACGTATATCCAGTCGCGGACGTTCTTTCCATCGCCGTAAATCGGTATCTTTTCACCGCTGACGGCTTTTTTCACCGCAAGCGGAATAAGCTTTTCGGGGTACTGGCGTTCGCCGTAGTTGTTTGAACAGCGCGAAACGGTTACATTCAAGCCGTAGGTCTTATAATATGCGAGTGCAAGCATATCCGCCGCGGCTTTTGACGCGCTGTACGGCGAATGAGGCGCTGACGGCGTTGCTTCGGTGAATTTTTCGCCGCTTTCAAGCGGAAGATCACCGTAGACCTCGTCCGTGGAAATTTGGTGGAAGCGCTTCACTTTGTATTCGAGCGAAGCGTCAAGCAATGCCGCAGTTCCCATATAATTCGTTTCGAGGAAAATCTGCGGCGAAGCTATCGAACGGTCAACGTGGCTTTCTGCAGCGAAATTCACTACCTTGTCGGGGCGAACTTCATCAAAAAGCCTTTTCAGCAGCTCTCTGTCGCAGATATCGCCCTTGACAAAGCGAAAATGCCCGCTTTTCTGCGCCGAAGCGAGGTTATCCATATTTCCTGCGTAGGTAAGCTTATCAAGGCAGACAACGCTGTCCTCGTGGTGACCTTCAAGGTGCATATCGATGAAGTGTGAGCCGATGAAACCTGCACCGCCCGTTACAAGAACGGTCACTTTCTTGCCCTGCGGTTCTTTTTGCTGCGGCGGCGCTTTACCTTAACGTGCTTTGCGGTCGGGTTTGCAGGCTTTGCGTTCTTTGCCGCAATTTGCTGAGAATGCTGAACTGCGATAGCCGCATTTGCAACGCTTTCATCAATAAAGCTCTGCTGCGAATCAACAAGTTCTTCTCCAAGCTTTGGCTGCTTATATTTATAGGAGCTGTCGGGGAGCATAATTCTTGCCTTTACGTTATCGGCAAGCATCGTGTTGAAGATGTGGACAATTCTTTCGCGGACGTGTTCATCATAGATAGGCGCAGCGACCTCAACACGGCGGATAGTGTTTCTTGTCATAAAGTCGGCGGAGGAGATATAAAGCTTCATATCCTTGCCCTTGCCGAACATATAGATTCGTGCGTGTTCAAGATAGCGTCCGACGATGCTCGTTACTTCGATATTGTCGGTATAGCCCTCAACTCCTGCAACAAGGCAGCAGATACCTCTGATGACCATTTGAATTTTTACTCCGCTCATCGAAGCTTCGGCAAGCTTATCGATAAGAACACGGTCGGTAACTGAGTTCATCTTCAAGCCGATATAAGCTTCTTCGCCGTTTTTAGCCTTTGCGATCTCGCCGTCGATAAGCTCGATTATCTTGTTCTGCAGGCTGAGCGGAGCAACGAGAAGATGCTGAGTATCTTCAACGAGCGTTCCCATTGAGAGGGCGTTGAAAACTGCGCCTGCTTCGGCTGCGATATCGCGGTTCGCTGTCATAAGGCAGAGGTCGGTATAAAGCGCGGAGGTCTTTTCGTTATAGTTGCCCGTGCCTATCTGGGTGATATATTCAACGCCGTTTCCGTTTTTGCGTGTGATAAGGCAGAGCTTAGAGTGAACTTTAAGGTTCTCGGGACCGTAGATGACCGTACAGCCTGCATCTTCAAGCTGCTTAGACCAGCCGATGTTGTTTTCTTCGTCAAATCTTGCACGAAGCTCAACGAGAACGAGGACGTTCTTGCCGTTTTCTGCGGCGTTTACAAGCGCTTCGACTACCTTTGAGTCGGACGCAACACGGTACAGGGTTATCTTTATCGAAACGACATTCGGGTCATAAGCCGCTTCATTGAGCATACGCAGGAAAGGACGGATAGATTCATACGGATAATAGAGCAGAACGTCCTTTTTGAGCACCTGATCGATAACGGGCAGTTCGTGAACTATCTCGCGCGATCTCTGAGGAACGGCTCTCTTGAAGAAAAGCTCGGGGTCGGCGCTTTCAAGCTTCGCCCTTATCGGGAAAACGCAGGAAAGGTCGAGCGGCGATTTCTGGCGGAATATCTTATCGGGTGTGAGTTCAAGATTGCTGCGCAGAAATGCGAGCGATTCCTCGTCAAGCTTGCGCGAAAGCTCCATTCTTACCGGCGAAAGCTTTTTGCGCTTCTGCAAGAGCGCGGTCATAACTTCACGCAGGTCAACTTCGTGGTCGTAGAGCGCTTCTTCCATATTTATATCGGCGTTTCGGGTGATTCTTACAAGGGATTTGCAGAGTATCTTATAATTTTTGAAGACGATCGGCATATAATGAAGTATAAGCTCTTCGACAAGCATAAATCTCATTTTATTTGCGGTCGGGAGGAAGATAACTCGCGAGAACGAGCCACTCGCTGCAATAATGCCGAGCTTCATTGCCTGCGACTTCGATTCGAGGTGCGCAACGGCGTAAATTTCCTTGTTTTTGAGGAACGGGAACGGGTGGCGCTTGTCGATTATCTGCGGCGAGATGAGCGGAAGAATCTCCTTGGTGAAGTATACGCGCAGGAACTCTTCTTCGTCCTTGGAAAGCGCCTTGAAGTCGACCTGTTCAACGCCGTACTGTTCTTTAAGGCGTGACATTATATCGCTGTAAGCCTTGTCACGCATAAGCGCAAGCTCGGTGCAGCGCGCAAAGATAGCCGTGAGCTGCTCTGCGCAGGTCATATCGGTCTTGTTGTCGCGATCCTGATCGTCAACGAGCGTCCTGTCGTAGAGTGAGCCAACTCTTATCATAAAAAATTCGTCAAGGTTGGACTGGAATATCGATGCGAAAAGAAGACGTTCGCCGAGCGGAACGCGTTCATCCATAGCTTCTTCAAGCACACGTTCATTGAATTTCAGCCAAGAAAGCTCTCTGTTGTCATAGTATTTTTTCATTGTCGGTTTATCCTTTCGGTCAGCAGAGCGTTCACGCACACCGCTCTGCGAAGTTATATAATTATATTTCCATTATATTATAGTACGGCGTTAAAGTCAAGAAAATTCTATGTTAAGCTGTTTATCTCGGTCAAGGTCGGGCGAGCTTCAAATATCAGGTTTCAAAATTTCGCCCTTAAATCGGAAAATCAACAGAATTTAGTCGTAATCGACTATTGCAATTTTTTTATTTTTATGTTAAGATATTCTCAACGGATAAACAGCAAGCTTTTCTTCCGTAAACACCACAATATTTATTTAAGAGAAAGACAGGTGAGATTTTATGGTGATTTTCTGGATAATCGTCCTCGTTGCAGCGATACTCGCAGAAGCAGCTTCGGCAGCACTCATTTCAATATGGTTCGCCGCAGGTGCAGTCGCAGCACTCATCGCAGCCGCACTCGGCGCATCGTGGATATTACAGCTTACGCTTTTCGTAGTGTTCTCGGCAATACTGCTGATATTCACTCGTCCGCTCGTTAAAAAGCTTTTCCCGAAGAAATTCATACCGACAAATTCCGACAGCTACGCAGGCAAGACCGCCGTTGTTGTCGAGGATATCGATTCGGCAAGAGGTCTTGGAAGAGTTCGCTTCAACGGCGTTGACTGGATAGCAGTTACGGAACACGAAGAGCTTATCCCCAAAGACAGCGTTGTACGTATTAAGGAAGTCAGAGGAGCAAAACTGCTCGTTGAAAAAGCTGACGTTTAAGTCAGTCTGACAAAAAATCAAAAACAGAAAGAGGTAATCATTATGCCCGGTATTGCAACAGTCCTTATTATTTTAGCTATCATCGTTATTCTTGTCCTCATCAGCGGCATCAAGTTCGTTCCGCAGGCTCAGGTCTATATCGTTGAGCGTTTCGGTGCATTCAGCAAGACACTTGAAACAGGCCCTCACTACGTTGTTCCTATCATCGACAAGGTAGCTAAGAAAGTTTCCATTAAGGAGCAGGTAGCCGACTTCAAACCGCAGCCCGTTATCACCAAGGATAACGTTACAATGCAGATAGACACTGTCGTATTCTTCCAGATCACGGACGCAAAGCTTTACACCTACGGCGTTGAGCGTCCTATGAGCGCTATCGAGAACCTTACAGCAACAACGCTCCGTAACATCATCGGCGAAATGGAACTCGACGCAACACTTTCTTCCCGTGATGTTATCAACACAAAGATCACATCGCTCCTCGACGTTGCTACCGACCCTTGGGGAATCAAGGTAAACCGTGTCGAGCTTAAGAATATCCTCCCTCCGAGAGAAATTCAGGACGCAATGGAAAGACAGATGAAGGCAGAGCGTGAAAGACGTGAAAAGATACTTCAGGCAGAGGGTGAAAAGAAGTCACAGATCCTCGTTGCCGAGGGTGAAAAGGAATCGAAAATTCTCCGTGCCGAAGCCGACAAGCAGGCAGCTATCCTCAAAGCCGAAGCTGAAAAGCAGGCTCTTATCCTCCGCTCCGATGCCGTAAGACAGCAGAAGATACTCGAAGCGCAGGGCGAAGCTGAGTCTATCGCACTCACACAGCAGGCTCTCGCAGACAGCATCGTAAAGCTCAACGAAAGCAACCCGAGCGACAGCGTTATCGCTATCAAGGGACTCGAAGCATTCGGCAAGGCAGCAGACGGCAGAGCAACAAAGATCATCATTCCGTCCGAGATTCAGGGACTTGCAGGACTTGTTACATCCGTCAAGGAGATCGCAAACAACAATGCGGCCGCTCTTCCAACAAACACACAGCAGAAATAAATTCGGAATTAGGAATGCGGAATTATTTATATTTCGTTAGTGTGTAATGAAAATTGTAGGGGCGGATTCAATATTTTAGGCGTAATGTCCGTAGGGGACGGGTTTCCCGTCCCGAATCGCGAAGCGATTTTTCGGCATACTCAATTTATCTATCGTAAACAAAATAACCTGTTTTCAAAATCTTTGAAAACAGGTTATTTTTATTATAAAACGCTTTGCGGCGCGGGACGGGCGACCCGTCCCCTACAGTATTTTTGTGGGATAAAACGACAATGTTGTAACGGGCGGATATAGAATCCGCCCCTACGATTTTACGGTAACTTGCGGAACAAAAATAATTCCGCATTCCGCATTCCTAATTCCGAATTAACCCAATGGGTGTACCTTTTCGGGGATAAGTTCGTTCATGTGGTTCGTTGCCGAAGCTGTGAGATCGTATTTGTAGTATTCATAGCTGTCGCCGCTTTCCTTCGGGTCCATCCATGTCATTACGCCGTTCCAGCCGTTGTTGTAGCAGTATTCATACTTCTGCGCAGTGGTGAGGTTCATCTGTGCCTCATCATCATTCGGAGTTTCTCCGATTATAGCAGGCTTTGTTCCGTCAAGTCCGAAGTCAACGGGGGATTTGTCAAACGGGTGGGGCATACTTGAAAGCATCCATGCATAGTAGTGTGGGCTGTAGAAGTCGAGATAAGCATCATCAAGTCCCGTGAGCTGCTTCAGGAACTCATCGGATACATAGTTTCCGTCATATTTGTCGGAGTTGTACTTTATCATACCCATTCCGACCGTTGCAAGGATATCGGAATTCTCGTGGATAACGGACGCGCACTTGCCGAAGAAGTAGGAAAGATATTCATAGCCGACCTTGCCGCACTCTTCATTTTCCTTTACCCAGTCGGGTTCGTTCATAATATCGATGCCGAAGATGTATTCGCAGCTGCCATATCGTTCGCAGAAAGTCTTTACATAATTTTCAGCGAAAGCATCGGTCTTTTCCTTGCTCATTATGAGGTTTCTCCACTTGTCGCCTGCGCTGAACTTTGCAGTGCCCTTGAAGTGGTCGAACGAGAGGAGAGTAGGCATAACATAAACCTTGTACTTTTCTGCGATCGCGAAAAGCTTGTCAAGGTCTGTCCAGTGACCCTCTGTGATGCTCTTTACTTCGCCCTTTGTGGTGAGCTGGATAATATTTTCGCCCGAGCAGTTTATCCAGATTCTTGTGCAGTTTACATTGTCTGCCGCAAGCTGTGCAAAGGTCTTGTCCCAGAACTCTTCGTCCATATTGCCGTCGAAGTCGTTCCACTTTTCCCACGGAGTGTTCGTGCCGTTGATCCAAAGCTCCTTGCCGTCAACCATAAATTTTGTTCCGTCAACGCTTACCCTTGCCGATGCAGAGGGTTCTGCAACAGTTTCCGTTTCCGCCGCATTATCGGTCGAAGCATCTCCGCCCTTTGAGCAGGCTGAGAACGAGAACAGCATTGCGGCTGCAAGAAATGCTGCTGAGATCTTTTTGAAATTAACCATTATTTATCCTCCACATTTATTGAATCATACCTGCACAGGAATTGCTTGGTACGTTCGTTTTTCGTGTTGACGAACACCTCATCGGGCGTTCCCTCTTCAACGATAACGCCGCCGTCCATAAAGATAACGTGGTCGGCAACTTCCCTCGCGAAAGCCATTTCGTGCGTAACGATGACCATTGTCATTTTGTCTTTCGCAAGCTCTTTTATTACTTTGAGAATCTCACCCGTAAGCTCAGGGTCGAGCGCCGAAGTCGGCTCATCGAAGAACAGCACCTCGGGGTTGAGAGCGAGCGCTCTTGCAATGGAAACACGCTGCTGCTGACCGCCCGAAAGCTCGCAGGGATATGCTTTTGCCTTGTTTTCAAGTCCCATTTTTTTGAGAAGCTCCATAGCCTTTTTCTCAGCTTCGTCCTTGGGCATTTTGAGGACGCATACGGGCGCTTCGGTGATGTTGCGGAGCACGTTCATGTGCGGAAAAAGGTTAAAATTCTGAAAAACAAGTCCTATTTTCAAGCGAATTTCGCGGAGTTCAGCATTTGATGCGTAGATAGGCTTGCCGTTCGTGTAACCCGTCACAAGATCGTGTCCGCAGACGGTGACATTGCCGCCGCCGAGCTTTTCAAGCTGATTTATGCATCGGAGCATCGTCGATTTGCCGCTTCCCGACGGACCGATGACAGCAACGACTTCGCCCTTTTCGACATTGAACGAGATATCCTTGAGGACTTCGAGGTCGTCAAAGCTTTTTGAAAGATTTTTTACTTCAAGAATTGCCATCTGAACGATAGTCCTTTCCGAATTATTTGTAATAGTCAAGCTTTTTCTCAACAGCGGAGAAAATAAGCGTCAGTATCGCATTCATCGCGAAGTAGAAAACTCCTGCGATGAAAAGCGGGATAAGGTTGCTGTATGTTACCATAAGCTCTTTCGACTTACGGAAAATTTCTATGTAAGCGATCACCGAGGCGAGCGAGGTGTCCTTTACGAGCGTGATAACTTCGTTTGCACCCGCAGGAACGATGCGCTTTATGACCTGAGGAAGAATGATGCGGAAGAAAGTCTGTATCTTCGTAAAGCCGAGTGCCGCAGAAGCTTCGTGCTGACCCTTTGGGATAGCCTCAATGCCGCCTCTGAAAATTTCGGCGAAGTAAGCCGCATAGTTGAGCGCGAAAGCAACGATAAGCGCCGTAAACTGGTATGAGTCGCTTCGGATATCAATACCCGTCAGATGTCCTGCTTTCTGGAGCATCGGTATAGCATAGTAGATAGTGATTATCTGAAGCATGAGCGGAGTGCCGCGCATGATAAGGATATACAGATTGATAAGCCACGAAACGGGCTTGAACGGACATTTTTTTATAAGCGCAACTATCATTCCGAGCGGAATGGAGAAAAGCAGCGTAAAGAAGAAAACTTTCAGTGTCGGGAGCAGATATTTTGCGATAATACCGACACAATTCAGAATATCATCGAAATGCAAATAATTCACCTCATTAAAACGTACTTCTTTAATTATACAATATCGGCGCAGAAAAAGCAAGGGAAAAAGCAATAAAATTTTAGCTTGAAATTGTAGTAAAGCGACAGTAGACTAATGCGCAATCGGCATTGCCCGATGAGCAATGTTAAAGGGCTGAGAGGTTTTCCCCCAGCCCTTTATTTAAGCAGGAACTTATTTTACTCCGTAAAAAATTCCTTTTTTAAATGAGAGATAAATCGGCAGGCACGAAGCAAAGTTTAATGCTCCGCCAATTACTATCCATACAAGTTCCGATGAAACGCCCGATACCACTATCTGAATTATTCCGATAACAGCACCCGCCAATCCGGCATAAACAGTCATACCGAAGCTAAGATCCTTTTGAAGCTTTGTGGCAATTTCCTTTTCGTGTATCTTGTTCAGATAAATAATATAGGCAACACCGAATACGACAGCTGCCAATGCAGCGAGAGCCGCATAGTCTGACACATGATAAAAACCGTTTTTGCTAAAATAAATTATGCCTGCTATAAGATGTATTATCCAACCGATATCACTTATCAGCCCAAATGCCATAAACTGAATATCCGGCATCATAACAGTATAGCGAACGCCTTGCTTTCCTTCCTGCTGAAGCTGTTTGATATGGTCTTCTGTTGTTTTTCTTTTTTCATGCAGAGTTTCTTTTATTGTACCCATAGAAAATCTCCAACCTCCAATTTTTTTAATTATATCACAATGCTCGCAAAATTTCAAGGTTAGTTATAGGCAACTGACATTTAAAATTAAAGCATTTTTCTTCATCAAAAACAATAACAAAAAGGCACAATTCATATTTAAGGTCTATTACCTTTTAATGTGAATTGTGCCTTAGAATGTTAGATTTGAAAAGTTTTAACAACTGTTGGTTTTAAAATAATTCCGCATTAGTCAGCGAATCTTATCGTTCCCGAGCTTATGGCTTTTTCTTCGCCGTTGTCGCAGCGAACGAGCAGCCTGCCTTTTTTGTCGATGCCGTGACAGTCGGCGGTGAACATATCCTCGCCCTGAGTTATGGTTATTCTCCTGCCGATAACGTTTGAACGTCTTACATATTCTTTCATAAAATCGCCGCTGCCGATATTGTCGAGCTGTTCTTCAAGGCAGTTGAGTATTTCCGCCGCCAAAAGGTTTCGCGAAACGTTATGGTGGACTTCCATTTTTATCGAAGTCGCAATATTCGCGAGGTCTTCGGGGAACGATGAATTCTGCACGTTTACTCCCATTCCTATTACGGCATATTCAAGTCCGCCCTGCTCAACATCAACTGCGGCTTCGGTGAGGATACCGCAGACTTTTTTATCGTTGATATAGATATCGTTGACCCATTTTATCTTGCACTCCACCTCGGGGGCAACTCGTTCTATCGCCTGAGCGACCGCAACTGCGGCGCAGCTTGTGACGAGGAGCGAACTGTCGAGCGAGAGCTTCGGTCTGATTATAACGCTCATATAAACGCCCATTCCGAGCGGAGAATGGAATTTTCGTCCGAGCCTGCCCTTGCCGCCCGTCTGAATTTCCGCGATAACGGTAGTGCCGTGTACAGCGCCGTAATGTGCGGCTTCTTTTGTGAATGAATTTGTGGAATCTATTTCGCGGTAAACGTCGAGCTTTCTTCCGAGAGCCTTTGTTCTAAGGTACGGTCTTATTGCCTGCTCGCTGAGGAGGTCATTCGATTCTTCAAGGCAGTATCCGCGGTTCGTGACTGCCGAAATGGAGTAGCCCTCGCTTCGGAGAGTATTTACGGCTTTCCAAACTGCCCCTCTGGTTACTCCCACCGTATTTGAAATTTTTGTGCCTGAAACTGTTTTGCCTTTGTTTGCCTCAAGAACGGCAAGCACCCTGTCTTTTAATGCCATTATTTACACCCTTAAAATTTGGGCAAGCTCTGAACGCGCGTTGCCTTTCTTTATGTTATGATATGTATTAATATTATACATCGATAGTGTGAACTATTCTATCACAATTAATGTACTAAATCATAATATAGAGTAAATAAGGTGATTTGGAGAGTGTATAATTGCTATGTTGAGTTTTACGGAAATATTAAGACTTCTGCTGCTTATTATCGCTGTTTCCTCCGACGGTTTCTGTGCGGCGTTCGGACTTGGCGTGTCGGGGATAGCGATACCTCCCAAGTCGGCGGCGGTGATAAGCGCATTGGGAGCGGCTTTTCTTACTCTGTCGGCAGCTCTCGGCGGAACGGCAGTGCGGTTTATCCCGAGCGGCGTATGCACGGTAATATCGAGTGCTATCCTTGCTCTGCTGGGGCTTTTCAATATCTTCCATAAAGCATTTGAGAAGCTCTGCGATAAGCTGCCCGAAGGTTCGCGACTCCGCGTGTGCCTTTCGGACGAAGAAGCCGACAGCGACCGTTCAAAGGATATATCCTGCAAAGAAGCGCTCGTCCTCTCGGCGGCGCTCTCAGCAGATTCACTCGCAGCAGGTTTGGGAGCAGGCTTCGGAGCAGTGCCGATGCTGCCGATAGCGATATTGTCGTTCGTGATAGGGTTTGCTTTCGTGGTTTCGGCAAATTTCCTTGGAAAAAAAGCATCGTCCGAAAAAAAACTTGACCTGCGCGGCTTATGCGGAGTTCTGCTTATTGTTTTTGCAATAATAAGCCTTTAATTAATGCGTAATTCGAAATGCGTAATTATTTTTGTTCCGCATATTTGTTACGAAACACCTGAATTCCGTAGGGGCGGATTTCATATCCGCCCGTTACACCCGTATTTTATGCAAAATTTCTATAGGTGACGGGTCGCTGTACCGAATCGCGAGGCGATTTTTCGGCACATATATTAGAACCTGTCTTCATAAGCATATGCACACGTCTTTTCGGCAAATTTTGTTGCATACTGCGTTAAAAGTCCTTGCCGTGCGGCAGCACGCCTGCGGATTTTTGCCTTGTCTGCAACAAAATTATGCTCGAAAATCCGCATACATTTCTTATGAAGACAGGTTCTTATATTTCGTAAACAAAAAGAACCTGTTTTCAAAGGATTCAAAATCTTTGAAAACAGGTTCTTTATTGATTATGAAACGCCTTGCGGCATGGGACGGGAAACTCGTCCCCTACAGAAATTTGCCCCCAATACGGGTTTTGCATCGGGCGGATATTGAATCCGCCCCTACGGTTTTCGTTACAAACAAACGGAATATATATAATTCCGAATTTTATTTGAACGCTTTGATAGATTCCTCGATCTTTGCCATTTTTTCGAGAGCCTTTGCAAGCTTTGCCTTTTCGGCTTCTACCTGCTGCTGAGGTGCTTTTGCGAGGAAGCCCTGATTATTGAGCTTGCCCTGAGAGAAGTCGATATCTTTCTGAACGGCTTTCTTTTCCTTGTCAAGACGTGCGAGTTCCTTTTCCTTATCTACAAGCTGGTCGAGAGGAATAAAGATTCTTGCGCTGTCGGTAACTACTGTTACAGCATCGGGCATATCAACCTTATCGGCAATTTCAACTTCGGAAGCGGAAGCAAGTCTTTCAAAGAAGAGTACACCCTGCTCGAATGTTGCCTTTTCTGCTGTTTCGATATGGAGCGCTGCCTTTACGGACGGCGGAACGTTCATCTCTGCACGGCGGTTTCTGACAGCCTTGATAGCGGTGATGATCTTCTCGAAGCTTACTTCGTCAGCGGCGAAGTCAAGTGCGCTGTCGTAAACGGGGAAGTCAGCGAGCATAATTGCGCCCTCGCCCTCGCAGAGCGTCTGCCATATCTCTTCAGTGATGAACGGCATAAATGGGTGGAGAAGCTTGAGCATACCCTTCATTACCCAAACGAGTACCTGCTGTGCGGTCTGTGCAGTTTCGCCGCCTGCCTGGATTCTCGGTTTTGTAAGCTCGATATACCAGTCGCAGTAAACGTCCCAGATAAAGTCATAGAGTTTTGAAACCGCAACGCCGAGTTCAAAGCTTTCGAGGTTCTGATTTACTTCCTTAGCGAGGGTGTTGAACTTGCTTACTACCCACTTATCCTCGATATTGAGGTTCTTCGGGAGTTCTGTTGCCTTGAAATCATCGGGGAGGTTCATCATAATGAATCTTGAAGCGTTCCAAAGCTTATTTGCGAAGTTACGGGAAGCCTTTACCTTGTCTTCCATATAACGCATATCGTTGCCCGGTGCGTTGCCCGTTGCGAGCATAAAGCGGAGAGCGTCTGCGCCGTACTTGTCGATCTCAACGAGCGGATCAACGCCGTTGCCGAGCGACTTGGACATCTTTCTGCCCTGAGAATCTCTTACAAGTCCGTGGATAAGGACTGTGTTGAACGGAACTTCGCCCGTATGCTCGATTCCGCTGAACATCATTCTGATTACCCAGAAGAAGATGATATCGTAACCCGTAACGAGTGTATTTGTAGGATAGAAATATTTAAGGTCTTCGGTCTGTTCGGGCCAGCCGAGTGTGGAGAACGGCCAGAGTGCCGAGCTGAACCATGTATCGAGCGTGTCGCTGTCCTGACGCATCGGCTTTCCGCACTTAGGACAAACTGCGCCGTCTTCCTTTGTTACGACCATTTCGCCGCAGTCATCACAGTAGAAAGCAGGTATCTGATGACCCCACCAAACCTGACGGGAGATACACCAGTCCTTGATATTTTCGAGCCAGTGGTAGTAAATTTTGTCGAAACGATCGGGGACGAACTTTGTCTTGCCGGTCTTAACAGCTTCGATAGCAGGCTTTGCGAGTGGTTCCATCTTAACGAACCACTGTGTTGAAACTCTTGGTTCAACGGTAGTTCCGCAGCGGTAGCAAACGCCAACGTTATGGTTGTAGTCTTCTACCTTGATGAGAGCACCCTCTGCTTCGAGGTCGGCAACGATAGCCTTTCTTGCTTCGTATCTGTCCATACCTGCGTACTTCGGGTAGTCGTCAGTGATCTTTGCATCTTCTGTGAGAACGTTGATAACGGGGAGCTTGTGGCGAAGACCAACTTCAAAGTCATTAGGGTCGTGTGCAGGAGTGATCTTTACAACGCCTGTACCGAAGTCCATTTCAACATAATCATCGGCAACGATAGGGATTTCACGGTGAACGATAGGGAGGATAACTGTCTTGCCGACGAAATCCTTGTAACGCTCGTCAGCAGGGTTTACAGCAACTGCTGTATCGCCGAGGAGAGTTTCGGGACGTGTTGTGGCAAGCTCGATATATCCGCTGCCGTCGGAAAGGGGATAGCGGAGATGCCAGAAATGGCCTGCCTGATCTTCATAGTTAACTTCTGCATCAGAAATAGAGGTCTTGCAGTGAGGACACCAGTTGATTATCCTCTCACCTCTGTAGATAAGTCCCTTGTTATAAAGGTTTACGAAAACCTCACGGACAGCCTTGTTGCAGCCCTCGTCCATTGTGAAGCGTTCTCTTGACCAGTCGCAGGAGCAGCCGAGCTTTTTGAGCTGTTCGACAATTCTTCCGCCGAACTTTGCTTTCCATGCCCAAGCTCTTTCCATAAATGCCGATCTGCCGATCTGCTCCTTGGTAAGACCCTCTTCAGCCATAGCCGCAACGATCTTAGCCTCGGTAGCGATAGCAGCGTGGTCAGTGCCGGGCAGCCAGAGTGCGGAGTAGCCTCTCATACGCTTCCAGCGGATAAGGATATCCTGTAAAGTTTCGTCAAGGGCGTGTCCCATGTGGAGCTGTCCGGTGATGTTCGGAGGGGGGATAACGATAGTGTATGGTTCTTTCTTCGGGTCAACGCTTGCCTTGAAGCACTCGTTGTCCATCCAGTATTTATAAATTTTGTCCTCTACTTCGCCGGGTTCGTAGAGCTTTGGAAGCTCTCTTTTCATATTAATATTCCTCCATTCAGATTTGCCGCAATACATTATAATAGTGCCGCTTCTTAAAATTCAGGTCGCATCAAAAAACCATAGTGCCTCATCTGCAAGCAGATGAGGTGCTAAGGAAACGCTGATTAATACGTTTTTGCCATTT
>UQKC01000014.1 GCA_900541495.1 uncultured Ruminococcus sp.
TGGAAAATGTTGATCATGATGTTCTTGAGCTTAGCGTCAACTTCTTCAAATGTCCATGAAAGTCTTTCGCTGTTCTGGGACATTTCAAGACCCGATGTTGCAACGCCGCCTGCGTTTGCAGCCTTTGCAGGTCCAAAGAGAACGCCTGCTGCCTGGAACTTTTCGATAGCTTCAGGTGTGGAAGGCATATTTGCGCCCTCTGCAACTGCGATTACGCCGTTCTTGATAAGAGCGTCAGCGGATTCGCCGTCGAGTTCGTTCTGTGTTGCGCAAGGAAGAGCGATATCGCACTTGATAGTCCAGATGCCCTTGCAGCCTTCTGTATATGTAGCGTTCTTGTGGCTTGTTCTTGTAACGTATTCCTTGATTCTGCCTCTTTCAACTTCCTTGATCTGCTTAACGAGGTCGAGTTCGATTCCGTCAGGATCGTGGATATATCCGTTGGAGTCGGAAAGTGCAACCACCTTGCCGCCGAGCTGTGTAGCCTTCTGTGTAGCGTAGATAGCAACGTTGCCCGAACCGGAGATAACAACTGTCTTGCCCTCAAAGCTGTCCTTCTTCATGCAGGAGAGCATTTCGTTTGTGAAGTAGCAAACGCCGTAGCCTGTTGCTTCTGTTCTTGCGAGAGAACCGCCGTAGGAAAGACCCTTGCCTGTGAGAACGCCTGTGAATTCGTTGCGAAGACGCTTATACTGACCGAACATAAAGCCGATCTCTCTTGCACCTGTACCGATATCGCCTGCAGGAACGTCTGTGTCTGCGCCAATGTGCTTGGAAAGCTCTGTCATAAAGCTCTGGCAGAATGCCATGATCTCTCTGTCGGACTTGCCCTTAGGATCGAAGTCGGAGCCGCCCTTACCGCCGCCCATAGGAAGACCTGTAAGGCTGTTCTTGAAGATCTGCTCGAAGCCGAGGAACTTGATTACTGATGCGCATACGGATGGGTGAAGTCTGATACCGCCCTTGTAAGGTCCGATAGCGGAGTTGAACTGGCAGCGGTAACCTCTGTTTACCTGAACGTTGCCCTTGTCGTCTACCCATGAAACTCTGAACTGGATGAATCTTTCAGGTTCAACGATTCTGTCGATGATGCCGTTTGTTTCAAAGGACTTATCCTTTTCAACAACGGGTTCAAAGGATTCGAGAACTTCTCTTACTGCCTGTAAGAATTCCTTTTCGCCGGGATTGCGCTGTTCAACTTTTTCATAAACCTTCTGGAGATATGCGTTTTTGAATGCCATTTTGGTTTCCTCCCATTAATAATAGTATATAGTGCTGATGACTCACTCACAGCTTTTCGTTCCGCCGCTTTTTTGTTACGGAGAACATTACAATTTCTATTATACACTATACATCTTTGGTTTGCAAGAGCTTTTTGCCAAAAAATCAAATTTTTTATAGGTTTACAATATTTGACTATAAATATTGAGCAATATGACGTAATGATGCAGGATTTTGAAAAAAAGTTGCATTGCGGAGGCTTGTTTTTGAGTTATTTGCAGGAAAAAGCACCGTTGCTGTGCAAGTTTTCGGAGGACAAGAATAGTATACCAAAAAGATGAAATAAATACAAAATCAGGACACATTTTAGACTTAAAACATAGATGTTGTTGAAAGCTTTGTGATAAACGTACAATATTTTTAGACATTTTGTTGAAAATAACATATTGCCAATTTGTAACCAAAATGTTATAATAGGGGTAGTATCTTGGGGCAGGGTGTGCCCTTAAATCTTTTTTATCCAACCGGAGGTGTAAATCCTATATGAAGACATTTATCTACACCGCCACAGACGTTCAGGGCAATACTGTCAAGAACGCTCGAATGACGGCTGAGGATGTAAATGACTTTTTGGAAAAGATCCACGAAAAGGGGCTTTTTTGCTCCAGCTACAAGGAAGCTTCTTCCAAAACGACAAACACTCTTCATAAGTTCACGACAAAAGAGCTCTCCAATGACTGCAGACAGCTCAGCGCAATGCTGACATCGGGACTCACACTCGTCAAGGCGCTCGATATCCTGTATAAAGAGCAGGAAAAGAAAGCGCAGAAGCAGATCTATCAGGAGATCTACGAAGAAGTTCAGAAGGGTTCGTCTTTCTCAGACGCTCTCAAAATGCAGCAGGGTGCATTCCCGAACTTTATGATCTCAATGGTTCAGGCAGGTGAAGCTTCGGGTTCTCTTGACGTTATTTCAAAGCGACTTGAAGATAACTACGCAAAGGAAGCTAAACTCAACAACAAGATCAAAGGCTCAATGATGTATCCTATTATCCTTGCTGTTCTCTGCGTAGCGATCGTTGTTCTCCTTTTTACATTTATCATGCCTACATTCAAGGATATGATGAGAGAAGAGGATATGAAGGGTATCACAGGTGCTCTTTTTGCATTCTCCGACAGCCTTATCGGCTACTGGTATGTTTACATAGCTGTTATCCTCGGCGTTATCTTTGCAGTAAAGTATGCTCTTAAAGTTCCGTCGATACATTATAAATGGGATAAACTGAAATGTAAAGGTCCCGGCTTCGGAAAGCTTATCGTAAAGGTTTATACCGGTAAATTCGCAAGAACGCTTTCTTCGCTTTATTCCTCCGGTATCCCGATGGTCGAAGCACTTGAGCGTTCAGCTGCTATCCTTAACAATGACTATATCGAAAAGGCTTTTGAAACGGTCGTTGACGAAGTAAAGCAGGGTGAACAGCTCTCTGTTTCCATTCAGAGAACAGGCATTTTCGAATCAATGTTCGTTTCTATCATCTATGTTGGTGAGGAATCCGGTGCGCTCGATACCATTCTTACAAAGTCCGCTGAATTCTATGAAGATGAATCAGACGCTGCTATCGGACGTCTTGTCGGTATGATCGAGCCTGTAATGATCATCTTTATGGGTACTGCGATCGGTTTCGTTATTGCAGGTATCCTTCCGGCTCTTTACGGTTCGTTCGAAAATATCCAGTAAAAATAAAAATCTATTAAAAAAATAAATCAGTGAGGTGACGAGTATGCTTTCATTTGATATTACCGACAGACATATTCGAATTATTCGTGGTACAGAAGCAAACAACAAGATCAAGGTTTCCGCTGCTGCTACCATCGATCTCGAAGAAGGTCTTATCGTTAATGGTCACATTAAAGATATACCTAAAATCGCAACAATAATCAACGAAGAACTCAAAAACAAGAAGATGGCTGACAAGGAAGCTGTTATCAGCATTTCCTCGAACCTTGTTATCTTCAAGGAATTACATATCCCTAAGGCAAAGGGCGCTCAGCTCCTTTCAATGGTCCAGAACCAGATGCAGCATACAATGGGTATTGCTGACGACTATTCGATCTCCTACACCATCGCGGGTGAGATCGAAGAGGACGGCGTTGCAGCTCTTAAGATACTTGCAACAGCCTGCCCGTTTGAAGTCGTTGACTGCTTCAGAAAGGTGTTCTCAATGCTCGGCATAGGACTTCGTTCCGTAGCCGTTGCCTGCAACACTATTTCAAGACTTATCATTTCCGATCCGAAGATGAAGGCTAAAATGCCTATGCTCCTCGTTCAGATCGACCCGAACTTCGTAAGCCTTAACCTCTATGAGAACAATCAGCTTACATTCTCACGTTTTGCATCGATCGACGCTGTTGACTATGACAACTCCGAGGACTACATCTACGAAGCTGTTACCGAGAACATCTCCCGTATGTTCCAGTTCCAGAGATCGAGAAATCCCGAAGATCCTATCAAGAACGTTGTTTTCTACGGTGATACAACAGAGTATATCCGTCTTACAAATGCTCTTGAATCCCTCGATATCACAACGAGCCTCCTCGGCGTTCCGAACAACGTCGGCGGCTATGAAAACTTTGAGTTCCAGGCTTATGCAAACGCTATCGGCGCTATGCTCAGAAGCAACAAGGACTCCGAAAGAATCAACCTTATCGAAACAGACGCAACATCGGGACGTTCTGCTGCAGGTGCTTCCTTCGTTGCTACAGTTGTAGTCGCAGCTATCGCTTCGATCGCTCTCGTTGCAGGTATTACTCTCGGCGCAAACGTTGTAAAGAGCCAGTATGAGGACGATACCGCGACAATTCAGGCATGGCTTGACAGCCCCGAAACAGCACAGAAGACTGCCGCTGTTGATACTGCACAGGCAAAGCTTGACAAGGTAAATTCGTTCCGCGGCAGCCTTGAAGAAGCTAAGGGCTACTTCGATTCGCTTCCTGTATTCACAACAGAAGTTAAAACGACCCTCGAGGAAAACTTCAAGGGCACAGATGCAAAGATACTTAGCTACACTTTCGCCAACGGTGAGATCACTCTTCAGTGCAGAGCTGATGATAACCAGACACCTGCAAAGGTAGTTACGAATTTTGTCGAGCAGGACGCTTTCTCCAATATAACCTACACAGGTTACAGCAGCTCGTCGGATAAGGATTCGGTAAAGGAAGTATATGATTTCACGATCTTTGTCCAGATAAAGGAAGTCGTTCCCGAAGAAACAACAGAGGAGGCTGAATAAGAATGAAGCTTTCATACAGAGATAAAGTAATTTTTGTTGCAGCGATCGTTATAATTATTATCGTTGCGGGTATTTTCGTTTTCATCAAGCCTAAGTTTGAGGAAATGAACTATGCAAAGAGCGCACTCCAGGCAAAACAGTCAGAACAGGCTGACGTTGAAGCTAAGATAAACACCCTCCCTGATATCGTTGCTGCACTTAAATCCGCAGCACAGGATGTTGGCGAGATCCAGGAATATTTTATGCCTGAGCAGGATCCATACCTCAACGAACAGTATGTCCGTGAGATCCTCGGAAAGAATGTAACAGTTCGCGGAATGAACACTCAGTACACATCCGCTGACGATATTGAACAGTATGTCGTAAATGCGCAGAATATCGCAGCCTGCGATATCTTCATCGACAGCGACCTTTACAATGAGCTTCCGCAGGAAGTCTATGATGCATATAATAAGGCAAACAAGCGCACAGGCGGCAGCAGCATTATCGGCGTTACATCTATGACCGTTGATTACAGAGATAAAATGGATTATTCCGGACTTTATAAGTTTATTGACGCTGTAAAGGAAGACGGCAAGACTATTATCGTCACCGAATTCAATAAGGGCGAAGATGAACAGAGTGCAGCAGAGGTAGAAGGCTCAATAAATCTTAAGATCTATTCCATCTATTATCTGGATACCGATAAGGTAATGGAAGAAAGCGACGAGTTCGTTTTTGATCCGAATCTTGTTGCAGCAGAAGAAACAGCAGAGTAAATCAAGATCCACACGCCGATGAAGAAACCTTTCTTCATCGGCATAAGTGGCATATAGAGAAAATATTTTAAAGAAGAAAAGATTTTGTTCATACCCCGGCATAAAATTTTAAGAAAGGGTGGAAAAAATGGCAAAAATCAGTACCGATAAGAAAAAAAGCCTTCGGGGTGTTGTTCTTATCATGGTTGTTACGGTAATGTTTGTTCTTATCATAATGCTGCTGGCAACATTGAGCGTTGTTTCAACGGCACAGAACAGATATTATACGAAGTATGAAGAAAACCAGGCATATTACACGGCAAGGTCGGCTTTGGACGTGTTTACACAAAAGCTCCTTTGCGACAGTGATTACTATGCGTATGATGAAACAGGTTCTTCTCCGAGAACTTATAAATACACAATGGTCGATATGTCCAAGTCCGCTTCGGAAAAGGCGGGTGCGCAAAGCCCTGATACAAAAATGAAGCAGGGTTTGGCTATCGAATTTGAAATGTATAAGATCCCTGCAAAGAATGATGCGGGTTTTGCATCTAACTTTGCGGAGAGTGACTATATATTTGGTGAAACCGCTGCTATTGCGGAAGATAAAAACTATTCTGTCGATACAACTCTCGGCACTGATACGGGAATAACCTACAAGATCACCTTCCCCAAGATCGCAAACAGCACGGGAGGCACGACGAACGATTACGGCAGATTTGTTGACACCGACAGCACAACTTCCGAACAGATCGCTGTTATAAAGGTCACCGTTGATGAAAGACATTTCAACTTCGGCGGAGCGAATGCAGACGCTTTCGGAGCAATGACAGATGCTCAGCTCAAAACCTGTTCGGCAGGAAGCGTAAGCTATACCGATCCGACTTCGGGCGTGACAACTACCTACACTGACGATCAGCTCAAGGAAGCTATCCGCCTCGGCGACAGACTTAAAGATAAAATGCGCCTTAAAGTCGAAGCTGAAGTCCAGTTTATGGACGTAACAGGCACGGCTGTGCTTTATTACGATACGTCCGAAAAGCCTGTTGTAAACTCTTCAAACGCTATCACATCTATAAGTGATATCAGCAGCAGCTCCGGTGTATTCCCGATCGGCGGCGCAAGCGGTCTTTCCGGCGGTCTTCAGCTTAATGACGACGCGGTAGTTTGCGGAAGCTTGTTTATTACCGGCGATTCCGATATTACTTCAAATGTTTCTATCTATATGTTCAAGGATACTTTGCATACATACAGAGGAAATATTAAATATTCAAACAAGTATCCTATATTTGAAGAAGAGGGTTCGGTCATATATTCAACTGGAAGTGTAACATTTCCTCTTGATGAGGACTTCGGCTCGTCGAGCACGAAGACAAATGTTATTGCTCAAAACGTCACGTTCAGCGGAAATGGTTTGAAAACAGATTTTTACGGAAAGATTTTTTCTGACGTATTTTGTGTTTTAGGTAATGCAGATGAACTTACTGTTTCAGACAGAGCGTATACAAATTATGTAAATATCGACAGTATAGCGAGCTTTTCGGAAGGTGAAGTTGCGTTCACAAATACCAATGTACTGGCTATGTGTGCGTCAAAAATCACTGTAGCAAAGGGATTCATATTTACAATAGGCGGTGTGACAGACAAATATTCATATGATCCTACGCTCGGGGTGATGACTTCCGAAACGGATCCTTCAGTGTCCTATCTTGTTTCGGGTGTACCGGCATTTGACTTTGACAGTTCAAAGGAACTGTACATAAACTATAATGTGCCTGATGATACGACTACATCTTTGGTGGTTGACGGATATACGTTTACTTCGGATTATCAGAAAGAATTTAAACTTCCGGCACAGCTTGCAGGAAAATCAGACAGCACCGTTATAATACCTACCTGTAAGAGCATTTACAGCCAGGTTTATAAGGACAGCGCATTCATAAACGAAGCTACGGATACAGGAACTAACGGTGATCTCAACGCTTTTGTAAAACCAACCATTGATACATCAGCAATAACGGCTACAGATGCTGACGGCAACTTTATTGCAGATAATATTATCGAAGGCATCGCAAACGGCACTATCAACGACGGTAACTACTATAGCTATGGTATCTCCTGGAGTGACTGGAACGACCAGACAACTTCATGGTGGCCTACAGTTCAAGTCAGACCCGGTATCAAATCCTGTGTAACGGATGCGATAAACACATATAAAACCACAGATTCCACTTATCTTGCAGCTTTGGCAACTTATTATTCCAACTATATTTCGGGCGCAGAAAAAGCGGGCGCAACAAACTCCTCGCTTCTCGATTATACATCTGCTTCAAGCCCGATCACGCTTGAAACACTCGACTGGTCAACAATTGATCTTTCAAGCTACACTGCCGCAGATCAGTCCGCTATCCAGAGCCTTGGTGCGACCAAGGTCATTAAGTCAAGCGGATATCTTCAGTCGTATACAAAATACTACAAAGAATATGGTACACAGACAGAGCCCATTATCATCGACGCAACAGCAAATGATATAGTTATCCAGCTCGGCGCGGAGAACGGATTCGGAACAAATCAGGAAGGCAACAGTGCATCACTCCTTTTCAGAGGCTACTTTGTAGTTGTCGGAGAGGGAAATGTCAAGTTCTATCTCCCTGACGGAACTGCATCGGGAACAAGCAGAAATTATGAGCTTGGCCACCCGTCGGCCAGCGGCCAGGGCTTCCACGTTGCAACCTATGATATTGAAAAGCTCATCAGGGGCAACGGCGCAATGCGTCTTGGCAATGACACGAATGCAACAAAAGCTCCGAACGTTTGGTTCTACGCAGGAAACGGTGTAGAAAGCATCACGCTCGGTTCGCCTAACGATGGTTTCCTTTCCGCTTATGTTTACTGCCCATTTGCGAAATATACCTTTGCAGCAGGAAGCGGCAGAACTATCACAAACGGCACATATTACAATAACACACAGGTAATTTCGGGTTCTTCAAGCGGTTACAGTATCGCAGGTTCGATCATCTGCGCAGGCTATTCATCTTCCAACAAGGTCGGCGTAGCTTACCTCAATCCTGAAAGCAACAACTACACACCGGGCGATCCTCAGTTCCAGTGGAAAGCATACCAGTATGCAAGAAACTAAGGAGGTAGAGATGATGAAAAATTCAAAGACCAAAGGCTTTACCCTCATTGAGTGTCTTATAGCACTTGCGATCCTCGGTATCGGCTCTCTCGTTATGGCACAGATCTATGCCAATGTAAGCAAAAGCAATCTCTCAAATCATAATATTAACACAAGCCTTTCATATCAGATGAAAAAGGTTGAAGATGCAACCGGTTCGGATGCTATTGCAATGTATTTCGGTGGGGAGGATCCGTCTACGCATCTCCCCATACCGGATGCGAATGCTGCAGACTCAAACGCTGATAAAAAGCCTCCGCATAAGCAGGGTATCTCGGCTACCGATCTTACCAAACCAAATGTAAAGCTTGTCAGCAGCTATGGTTCGCATACCTACAGCTTTCCGGTCGATATTTATGTTCTTCTTACCCGTGACAGCAACAACAATCCGTCAAAGGTATACAATTCCGGAACAGGAACATGGAGCGATAACCCCTCCTATAAAGGCCCGACGGAAAAAGATATCGCACTTCGCTACAGATATATTGTGGGTCATAATAACTAACGGGAGGAACTTTAATGAAAAATAAACAGTTCAAAGGTTTCACCCTTATAGAGCTTATCATTGTAATGGCGGTCATGTCTATTCTTATGGTCGGTATAATGCAGATGATGAAGCCGATAAGAAACACGTACGTTGATGCTACTTACTATGAATCACAGAGAAATACCCAAAATGGTATAGCTACATATATTGGTGAAAGCATTCGCTATGCAACAAATTTAGGCATATATACGGAAGGTGTTACAGGTGGAGTTACTAACCTTTCGGCTGCACTGACTGAATTTGAAACTCTTTCGGGAATTACTGACAGAAGCAAGTATAATGTTATTGTCATTGACAATAACACAGCTTATAAATTCAATAATGCCACTTGTTACGGACGTATTCTTCGCAGCAAGACCGTTACAGCTTCAGGCTGTACAACAAGACTTGCTCTTGGTGAGGCTTATTATGGAAAGTATACCTATTCCATTGCTCTTGAACCTGACCCTGCAGGCGGTCCTACAATACAGGGGCTGAAGATCAAGGTTTCAAGCCTTCTCCCTTCTTCAATGAAAAAAGCTAAGTCAAACGGCGTGAATAATGATACGAATCTTGTTTCAGATGTGAATTATGATTTTGTATCAACGGATTTTGATGTTACGCTTAAGAATTTGAGCCTTACATCTACGGGGATCGGTAAGTCTGATTCTTCGTTTGCTCAAACGACAACCACAAGCGGTTCAAAAACTTATATCATATTTACTCTTCCGGATACATAAAAATCAGGGCTTGCGCCCGATATGAGCGCAAGCCCCGATAAATCAATTTTGTCAGCTTATATAACATGCGGAACAGTCATAGCAGTCCAGTACATATCGAAAAGCTCAGTTCCGAAGAATGATGCACAGACAAGTCCCACTGCAAGGCACGGACCGAACGCAAATGCGTTGTCAGCGTCCTCTTTGTCCTTGTTTTTGATCTTGATAATAACGGCAGCGACCGCTCCGATGATTATTGCAATGAAAAGCGCTACAACAGCTGCTTTCCAGCCGAACATCAGACCGCCTGCAGCCATAAAGATCACATCGCCCATTCCAAATCCGTAAACAGGGCCTTTTTCCTTGATCTTTTCAAGAGTTTCATTAAGAAGCTTGGTCAGCTTTTCGGCTTCCTTTTCGCTCAGCTTCTCTTTTGCAAGGCGTTTTTTCAGCTTCCTTACAGTTTTGTGATCCTCGCTTATAAATAATATGTAGATAAGCGGTGTGAACACGAAACCGATGAGAAGAAGCGGAACGCTTACTGCAAAAAGTCCGATGATGCCGTCAACGAGCGGAACATCGTTTCCTCTGAAAGCTGTCGGAAGAAGCACCGAAAGAACTCTCGTCAGAAAAGCTTCAATGCCAAGGTAAACAAGCACACATACCGACATTTCCTGCGTATCAAAATCCTCAAATCCGATAACGATGATGCCTGCAATGAAAAGGCACACAACAGCAGGATAAATAAGCCCGTCGGTGATAAGATCATACTGCGTGTAGACCAGTACGAAAAGCACACCCGTCAGACCCTCGACAAGCGGATATCTTCCCGATATCTTCGCTCCGCAGGAACGGCATTTTCCCCCAAGTATGAGCCAGCTGAAAAGCGGGATAAGATCATATCGCTTTATCTCCGCGCCGCAGGTCATACAGTGCGAATTCCGTTTGATGAGCGATTCGCCCAAAGGAAGCCTGAATATGCAGACGTTCAGGAAGCTTCCGATCGTGATCCCGAAAAGGAACACCATTACATAGATACCGATCTGCAAGCCGATCATTTCTGATGCGGCAAAGGCAATGTTCATTTGCAAAAACTCCTTTACAGTGAAAATTTGATATTTGCTTAAACAATATCTTAACATATAATTTTATTTTTTTCAATAGCAATTTTAAAATCCGCACCGTGAGCGGCACAAAAAATTAGTCACGGAGAAACGGAGAATATATATGAAGAATATCCCAATAGGACAATATATGGTCAATGAGGGCGTCATTACCGAAGAACAGCTCCAGCACGTTCTTGACGTTAAGAAAGAGGAAAACGTCCCCGGTAAATTCTTCGGCGATTATGTTATCCAGCTTGGATACGTTACCGATGTTCAGTTCGCACAGATCCTCGCAAAGAAGCTCAACGTTCCGTTCGTTGACCTTAACGACCCCGATGTCAACATCGACATCGAAGCCGTTAAGAAGATACCCGAAGCGCTCGCAAAGAAGCATACTATTATTGCTATAAAGGTAACGGGCAAAAGACTTACCGTTGCTTCACATGACCCTGTAAACTTCTATATTTTTGAAGATATCAAGGTTTCAACGGGAATGGACGTCGTTCCTGTCCTCGCAACAAAGGAAGCTATCACAAAGGCTATCGGCAAATGCTATTCGATGCAGAACACGGGCGCTATCCTCGACAGCGTTACGAGCCAGTTCGCCGATGATGACCTCAGCAGCATCGATGACGAATCCGCAGACAGAATCGACAACGCTCCTATCGTTAAGCTCGCAACGACTATCGTTGAAAACTCGTTCCGCGCAGGCGCAACGGATATCCATATCGAGCCGTTCAAGACCTTTACCCGTATCCGTATCAGAGTTAACGGCGACCTTATCGAGCTTATGAACGTTTCCAACGTTGTACATAATGCACTCGTTACAAGACTTAAAATTATAAGCGGTATGAACATCGCGGAAAAGCGTGTACCACAGGACGGACGTTTCTCTCAGGTCGTTGACGGAACAACGCTCGATGTCCGTGTATCTAACCTCCCGATGGTAAACGGCGAAAAGGTCGTTATCCGTATCCTTTCAACGGGTAACGTTGCCCTCCGTAAGATAACAGACCTCGGTATGACCGATTATAACTATCAGAGATTCTCCAAGCTCATCAAAGTTCCGCAGGGCGTTATGCTCGTAACGGGACCTACCGGTTCAGGTAAAACAACCACCCTTTACGCCGCTCTCGGTGAGCTCGCAAAGCCGAACGTAAACGTAGTTACGGTCGAAGACCCTGTCGAAAAAGACATCGAAGGCATCAATCAGTGTCAGGTAAACGCAAAAGCAGGTATGACATTCTCCGCTGCCCTCCGTTCTATCCTCCGTCAGGACCCTGATATCGTAATGATCGGTGAAATGCGTGACCAGGAAACAGCCGAGATCGCTATCAGAGCTGCTATCACCGGTCATATGGTTCTCTCGACACTCCATACAAACGACTCCGCATCGACCGTTACCCGTCTTGTGGATATGGGCGTTGCACCGTACATGGTCGCTACTTCGCTTATCGGCATCGTTGCACAGCGACTTGTTAAAAAGATATGCGAAGACTGCCGTACACCGCGTATATCTACCCCCGAAGAGGACGAACTTATGGGTATCAGCGCACCTATCACTATTTATGATGCCTGCGGCTGCCCGAAGTGCAATAACACGGGTTACACGGGACGTACCGCTATCCATGAAGTTCTCACCTGCACAACAGAAATGAGCAGCCTTATCGCGAACGGCGGCAAGACCGACGCTATTGCAGCCCTCGCAGCTAAGCAGGGTACAAAGCTCCTCCGTGACAACGTTTCCGAGCTCGTTCAGCAGGGCAGAACAACAATGGACGAACTCGTCAGAGTTACATACGCAGTATAAAATATACTATTATATATTTTTCAAACATATAATCTTGAAAGGAATTGAATCAAATGGCAGAAATGGAAACCAAAGCTCCCGAAAAAGTAGTCATCAACATCAACAAAATTCTTGACGAAGCTCGAGTTCTCGGCTGCTCCGACGTGCATTTCACAACGAAGATCGCGCCTGTAGTTCGTCTTCACGGCTCTCTCCGCAGACTTGCATCCTACCCCGAGATGACCGAAGCCGCTATCATGAAGATCGTTGAACAGATGACAAACGGCAGACAGCTTGAAAATATCAAGAACAAGGTCGATACCGACTTCTCCTATGTTACCAAGAGAGGCTACCGTCACAGAGTCAACGTTTACCACCAGAAGGGCAACACGGCTATCTCTATCCGTCTTCTCAGAAACGATATCCCGTCCCTCGCTGACCTCGATCTTCCTCCTATCCTCGGCGAATTTGCAATGCGTCCCCGTGGACTTATCCTTGTAACAGGTCCTACAGGTTCAGGTAAATCTACGACCCTCGCAGCTATGATCGACTATGTAAATATCAACCGTTCGGCGCATATCATCACCGTTGAAGACCCTATCGAGTACGTTCATGAGCATAAGCGCTGTATGGTAAACCAGAGAGAGATCGGCGACGACGTTGAATCGTTCGCAATGTCCCTCCGTGCCGCACTCCGTGAAGACCCTGACGTTATCCTCGTCGGAGAAATGAGAGACTTTGAAACCATTAACGCCGCTGTTACCGCCGCTGAAACGGGACACCTTGTAATGTCCACACTTCATACAACGTGTGCAGCCGATACTATCAACCGTATCATCGACGTTTTCCCTGCACACCAGCAGAACCAGATCCGTTCACAGCTCGCAACAGTTCTCGTAGGTATCATCGCCCAGACCCTTATTCCTAAGGCTGACGGCACGGGACGTGTTGCGGCTCTCGAAATCCTTAACGCTACCGATGCCGTTAAGGCAATGGTCCGTGACAACAAGGTACACCTTATCCAGACAGCTATCCAGACAGGTAAAAAGGAAGGAATGGTCTGCCTCGATCAGGAGCTTGCACGACTTGTTAAGGACGGCGTTATCACAGACGCAAATGCCCGTGAAAAGAGCCTTGATATCGCTGAATATGAGCGTTACCTCAAGGGTGCGGGCGGCGCTCCCGGTATGAACCGCTTCTGATAACAAAAAAAGTTCTGCCGAAGAAAAAGTGTGATTTTGCATAAACGTTTTCAACAAAAAAGTACATACTTCGGCAGAACTTATAGGCATTTTACCGAGAGTATAAGAAAACGTTTGCCTTTATTAATAATTTAGTCAAAATGTCAAAAAATAATCACAATTTTAGTGATAAAAAGAAATTATACACAAATTCACTTTTTTAGTGCAGAAATATTACAAAATCTATTGACAAAAAGATACTCGCGATATATAATAATAACAGTAAGAGAACACTACATAAAATGTGTGAAACTTATTAGGAGGAGATCCCAATGGACAGTAATAAAAACTGCGGTAAGTCCTCCGCAAAAAGCTTAAAGGGCTTTACCCTCATCGAGCTTCTGATCGTTATTGCGATACTTGCGATACTTGCAGGAATGATCTCAATACTTACAACGGGACTTGTGCGTGATTCAAGGCTTGAAACAGCAAGAGATAAAGCGCAGACCGTTTATACAAGCGTTCAGAATGCACTTATACAGATGGAGATAAAGCAGGAAAGCGAACTGCTTGACCCGACTACATACGGTGCAGGCGGAACATTTTCCAAATATGTTACCTTAAGTTTTGTAATGGATAACGGAACAATGACAAGTTCCCATGACTTCGTTATTGACGACGGTTCAACAACAGCAACTCTTGCGTATGATTACCCGAATGCTACATCGGCAGCGACCAATACTGAAAAGAAATTCCGCAAGCTTGCAAAGTATCTGACCGATAACCTCGCAATGGATTTCACAGGTTATGTTTATGCAGCTATCGATATGGAAGATTGGGTGGTTGACAGCGTGGTCTTCGCCGAAGACTATGAAAAGGTCGAAAGCTCAGCAAACGGTATTGCTGATTTTGTTCCGATGTTCAAGACAAAAAGCTCGGGCAGCACAAACATCATGGCTGCTTCAAACGGAAGAATTCCTTTCTGCGAAAGCATCTATGCACAGAAGAGAATATATTCGGGAAAGGCTCTTGATGACGGCACATTCCTCGGAGATGCCACAGGAACAGCGATAGGATATTATCCGTTGTATGCGGATATCCAAAATTCCACAACTGTTTCCTACACTTAATAACGTATAAAACCGCACGGTTCGGTTTTTATAAAAAACATTTTAAATTTTGAAAAGGAGGAATTTCCACATGAGAAATTCAAAAACTAAGGGCTTCACCCTTATCGAACTTATCGTAGTTATCGCTATCATCGGTATTCTTGCTGCTATCCTCGTACCTTCTATGCTCGGTTACGTTAGAAACGCAAGAATTTCTTCCGCTAACTCCGGTGCTAAGCAGGTTCACACAGCTTGCGCTTCCGCTCTTACACAGCTCGGTATCGCTAACTGGTCTTGGGCTGGCAGCAGTACATCAACAGAAGGTTACCTCACAGTTAATACAACTGACAACCCGATCTCCAACGGTGTAATTCCTGTTGATTGGCAGGGCGTTACAAACGCTCCTCAGGATGCTGACGTTGACCTCGCTGCATACCTCGGCGAAGAATTCAATGGCTACGGCAGAGCATTCTTTAACCCAGGTACATACTCTGTTTCCGTTGCTGTATATGCAACAACAGCACAGGGCTGGAACGTAATCAGCACTAAGACAACATCTGATGACGTTAAGGCTATCACAGAGGGCGATCAGAAGTCCGATGCTAAGGCTGGTAACATCTACGGTGTATATCCTGCTCCTTCCCTCGGCACATCTTCCACCTGATGAGCAGTAAGCTTGATCGAAATTAAGTAAATTTACAGCAGCAGACCTTTCTGCTGCTGTTTTTTTATAAAGTCATTTGTGAGGTCAATATGAAAACAAAAACAAAGGCTCTGATAATTGCAGCAGTAATTCTTGCAGTTGTCGCGGTGTTGCTCCTGCTCATTCCCGTTGAGAAAAAACAAAAGCTGCACGAACAGTATGGAAAGCTTGCGGAAAATGCCGAAACGGACGAACAATCGGCTTATATTCTTGAACACGTTGACGAATACCCCCAGGCATTGCTCGACTATTACTATATGAACGAAGAATTTATTGATATGGTTTATAATTATGTTGAGCATAAGGACGATTATAAATCGATGGCGTTCACCGAAGAAGAGCTCAATAGCGGAACTATTCCGAATTTTTATATGGACGACTACCGTTGGGCGTATGAAACGATCGGCGGAAGATACATTTTTTCGGGCGGCTGTGCAGTTGTAAGCATTTCAATGATAGATGTCGGTCTGACAGGTGACGGCTATTATGATCCCGTAAGGGTTTCGAGGGTAGCGGAAGACTTAGGCGCGAGCGGTTTTATGGGCGGTGTAAAAAACAGCGAGATCGGAAACATTTGCGAGGCTATAGGCTTGAAATACAACAGCTATAACTTTGACCCCGACGAGGGCGGCAGTGGCAAACCAGATGAAAAGCAGATGAAAGAGATCCTTGATAAAGGCAGACCGCTTATTGTGAACGTGAAAGGTGATACATTTGGAAGTCACGCGTTCGTAATCCGCGGCTATGATAAAACAGGATTCATCATCAATGACCCGGCAAGTCCTGAAAAAAGCGCAAGAACTTGGACTTTTGATGAAATAGCGCCTGAGATACTTCGCTATTGGGAGATATGGAAAGAATAAAAGATTACAAAATGGTTACAATGGAATTTTGGGGTTGACATAATTTAGGAAATAAGCTATTATATAAGTATAATAATTTTAGACGAATTTATATAATTTTTTTACATCAGAAAGAGGACAATGATATGAGGGGGAAAGCAAAAGGCTTTACACTTATTGAACTTATAGTCGTAATTGCGATCATCGGAATATTGGCGGCAATACTCGTTCCGTCAATGCTTGGATATGTAAAAAAATCGAGAATATCTCAGTTCAATGCAAACGCAAGGACTGTCTTTTCGGGCGCACAGCTTGCAATTACGGACTGCTATAACGCAGGACAGAATTTCACGGGCGGTGAAATATTCATCAATTCTGCGGACGGAAATGCTCAATGCACGGGACAATCAAGCGGTGATGTCTGCGACATCACAAACTATGTAGGCGATAATTTCAAAGGTTACTTCGGTTTCGTGATGGATCCCGCAGGAACGGGCACTTCATACGCATTATGGAGCGATCAGCCGCTTTCTGCATCTGACTTCACGGGAATGTATTCATATAATGATGTAAATGCGCGCTTCACAAACGGCTCTGTTCCGCTCGGTTGTCACCCGTTTGCGCCATAATGCGATTGGATCTTCTATACCTCGGAAAAAATCCGAGGTATTTTTTTATCCTCCGATGAATAAAATTAAAGGAAAAATAATACTTCAAGGAGGATAAAAATGGACAGCAAAGCTCAGATCGAAGCAATGGCGCGAAAATATAAGGAAGAAATGCTGCGAATGTACAAACAGAGCAGTAAAACGGGTGGGGGAGCATCGGAAATTATCTCGCCGCCGAGAAATGTTCAGCCCGTGCGTTCCGTGCAAAGCTCACCGCTGCCAAAGTCGGTTCAGTCTGCACAATCTGCACAAAATGTTCAGCCGATAAAGCCGAAATTAACCGCTGAGTTCACACCGACAAATAGTGAGATCACCCCGAGAGCCGTTCCAACGGCAGTCCCATTGATGTCGGATAATGCTAACAGCGTAAAAGCCGAGCCGAAAATGCCGCAGACGCAGGAGAAAACCACCTCAAAATTCCCCTCGCCCGAGGATATAATGCGCGAGGAATTCGAGGAGTCAATGGAAAACAGATTCGGGAATGAGGTTATGTCGGGCGATAACGGTTTGGACGAGGTGCGGAATGAACCGTCGGCAGGGGAACTTCGTCCCGAAATGACTTCGCCGAGTGAAAATATTGCTTCCGACCCCGAAAATTTTCAGGGAAATTATAATTCCGAGAAGTTCTCCGACCTTTCCGACCCTCTCGAACCGAGATACTGCGGTGATGAGAACGAAACGCCCGATGTCAGCGGCACAGGCTACATAAAGGCAGAGGTCACAACGGGCGGCGGTGCTGTTCCTATCGAAAACGCGGTCGTTCTTATCACGAAAAAGGAAAACGGGAAGACCTATCTGCTTAAAATGCTCATCTCGGACGAGAGCGGCTCGACCGAAACGGTGGCATTGCCTGCTCCGAATGTATCGTTCTCCGAAATGCCCGATCCGACCGAAAAGCCGTTCGCAAATTATTATATAAGTGCTTATGCAGACGGATTTTACGCCGAAAATGATATGGAAGTTCCCGTATTTTCGGGCGTAAAGTCGATACAGCCTATCGCGCTTATCCCAAGATCGAGCGTTGACGGCAGAGCAATGCTTGGTTGAAAGGCGGTGGAATGATGCCTGAACCGTTTATTCCCGAAACTGTCACTGTCCACCTCGGCAGACCGAATGACGCTTCTGCGGAGAATGTGACCGTGAGCTTTCCCGACTATATAAAAAATGTCGCATCGAGCGAGCTTTATCCGACTTGGCCCGAGGCGGCTCTCCGCGCAAATATTTACGCGATAATCTCATTCACGCTCAACCGAATCTTCACCGAATGGTATCCCTCGCAGGGCTATGACTTCGACATAACGAACTCCATTCAGTTCGACCAGTCTTTCTTCAAGGACAGAGATATTTATGAGCCGATAGCTCAGATAGTTGACGAAATTTTCAACGAATATATCGTTCGCCAAGGGAGAGTTGAACCGCTTTTTTCGGTCTATTGCGACGGAAGAGATGTCGCCGACTGCGGAGGGCTGACCCAGTGGGGAACGGTCGCTCTTGCGCGTGAGGGGTTAGGACCGTATGATATTCTGACGCGCTTTTACGGAGATGATATTGACATTGTGACGAATGCAGACGTAAGGGTGAATGCGCCGTCCTATCCGGGCAAGCCGCTCAGCCTTGGTGACGGTGGAAACGATGTTGTCCGAATTCGCCGTGAGCTTAACCGAATCTCGCAGAACTATCCTGCTATACCGAAGATACCGACAACGGGAACAGTTTACGACAGTGCGACAGAAGAAGCCGTTCGGGCTTTTCAGAAGATTTTCAATCTTCCGCAGACGGGCGTTGTCGATAAGGCGACTTGGTACAGAATACACTATATTTATACGAGCGTGAAAAAGCTCTCTCAGCTCGCGTCCGAGGGACTTACGCTCGAAGAAACGGCGTTCGTTTTTCCCGAAAGGCTTGCGCTCGGTCAGAGCGGAGTTGCGGTGCGCTATCTGCAGTATTATCTCGAAGTTGTCGGGGCGTACTATAATAATGTCCTGCCCGTTACGATAACGGGAACTTTTGATGCCGCGACCGAGAATTCCGTTCGCTCGTTCCAGCAGGTCTTCGGTCTGCCGCAGACAGGAGTTGTTGACCGTGAAACGTGGAATTCGCTCGAGAACGCTTACCTCGGCATTGTAGAGAATGTTCCGCTCAACGAAAACAGCGAAGACCCCGTGCTTTTCCCCGGAATGATACTGAACGAGGGTATGACAAGTCCGTATATCCGAATCCTGCAGGAATATCTGAACTATCTGCACCAGTTCTATCCGACCATACCCGAAATTCAGCCGACGGGTTTTTTCGGTCCATTGACGAAGCAGGGCGTTACCGAGTTCCAGCGCATCTTCGGACTTCCGCAGGACGGTGCTGTCGGCGCTGATACTTGGAACAGAATTTCCGAAATTTACAGCGAGCATCGCTTTGGATATGTAAAGCAGGCAGGGCAGAACCCGGGTTATACTATTTCATAATGTATATTTATCAAACATAATACGGAGGGTAATATAAATGGCAGAAAACAAAGCTTCGGACGTCCGCGAAGCACAGCGTTATCTTCGGACGATATCGAAATACAATCCCAATATCCCAATGACCGCCGCAGACGGAACTTACGGCGAGGACACAAGGGACGCAGTCACAGCATTTCAGCGTGAAAGCGGTCTGCCCGAAACGGGGGAGATCGACTCGCGGACTTGGGACGAACTTTATAAGCTGTATAAAGAAGCGGCTCTGTTCTTCGCCGAGCTTGAAAGCATAAATCCGCGCGCAGTCAGCGAAACTACGCTAACGATAGGCTCGGCAGGCTATCCCGTTTATATCATTCAGGTGATGCTGAACACTATCGCGCAGTTTTATGACAACCTTAAAGGCGCGGCGATAAACGGGATCTACGATAACGAAACCGCTGAGGAGATACGCCGAATACAGTCTATATCGGGTCTGCCCGAAACGGGTGATCTCAACCACGCGACATGGAACGCGCTTGCGCGGATATACAACTACCACGCGGCTATCGATGATATGGATAATGATGAAGCGGCTTATACTATGAGTATAAATGCTGTAGGATAATACTTGATTTAAATTCGGAATGCGTAATTATTCCTGCTCCGCATATTTTACGAAAGGCTAAATTCCGTAGGGGCGGATTCCATATCCGCCCGTTAGGGACCCACGAAACTACAATGGACGGTTGCCCATCCTGCGCCGCAATGTGTTATGAAATAAACGAACAGACCTGTTTTCGAGGGAAATTCCTTGAGGACAGGTCTGTTTATTTATTGTGCTGATTTTATTTTTACTATAAAACAACAAAAAAGTGTATTTATTTCAAATAATTGACAAAATACTATTTAAATGATAAAATAGGTTTTATGGGCATACCAGAAACGGTAGGCGGTCAATCTTTGCTCCCTGAAAGGGGGCGTTGCGATATGAGTATAACAGAAGTTGTATCTTTAGGAATACTTATATGCAATATCATACAGATAGTGTTGAATTGCTGCAACAATAAAAAGAAATAACCGCCCAGACTCTCAAACCTGACGGTTATTTCTTTAACTTTCATTTTGGGAGCGACCGTCTATCGGTGTGCCCTCTTTATATTTATATTATAAGACTTTTAAACTGATATGTCAAGAGTTTTTGTTGGAAAACAGTCGAATATAAACCCGTCCCTATGAAGATCGGTTTCTCACCGTAAACCTGCGGAACAAAATAATTACGCATTATTCCTCAAGATGTCCCGGCATTTCAAACCAAAATGTGCTTCCGACTCCTTTTTCGGAGCGAACGCCGAATTCGTACTTGTGGCGCTGAAGAATCTGCTTTACTATGGAAAGTCCAAGTCCCGTGCCGATGACCTCACGCTTGCTCTTTTCCGTGCGGTAGTAGCGATCGAAGATGAGCGGTATCAGCTCGGGGTCGATGCCTGCGCCCGTGTCGGTTATCTCGATTCGGACGAGTTTTTTCTTCTTGACTATCTGCGTGATATAAACGGTTTTGTCCTCGCCCGTGTAGTTGACGGCGTTGTTGATAAGGTTGTAAATTACCTGCTGTATTTTAACAGCATCGGCTTTGACGATGAAATTCTGCTCGGCAGAAACGATAAAGGTGTAGCCCTTCTGCTCGGAAAGCAGGGTATAGCGTTCCATTATGCTTCGTATCGTGTCGGTGATGCAGAATTCCGTTTCGGTCATTTCGAGGTTGCCGCTTTCAAGCTTGGAAAGGTCGAGAATATCATTGACAAGAGTTGCAAGTCGGTCACTCTCTTCGATGATAACATTGAGATGCTCGGCGCGCTTCTGCGGATTGTCGCCCGAAATATCGCGTATCATCTCAGCGTAGGCTTTGACCATTGTGAGCGGCGTTCTCAGATCGTGCGAAACATTCGCGATAAGGTCACGGCGGAGAGTATCGACTTTTGAGATTTCTTCTTCCGCGCTGTTCAGAGTGTCGGCGAGAATCTCAGTTTCCTCATATCCGTGTCCGTCAAAGACAACGTTGTAGTTTCCCTCACCCATTTTCTTCGCAGTTTTTGTAATGCGGACGATAGGCGCTTCGATAACGGACGCTAGGAAATACGCAATGATAAGTCCGAGCATAAGCAGGATAATACCTATCCAGTATATCTGTTGTTTGATAATATCAGCGGTCGATTTGAGCGGTGCGAGAGAGGTGTTGAGGTAAATATAACCCTCGGGGTCATCGACCGAGCCTATGACCATAACGAAAAGCAGTGTGTTCGTGTTGAAGCGCGGGTTGTTGACCTCGGCATAGTAGTAGCCGTTATTGCTCGAAAGAGCCTGATTCCGGTATTTGAAAAGATTAAGGCTGTAAACGCCGTGGATAAGGCAGTTGTTCGCCATCATATCGTAGGAATAGACCGTGTAGCCGTCGGCATCCTGGATAAGGATACACATATTATTATCGTATGCCGTTTTGTCGAGATTTTCGGTAGTCAGTCCGTTCTCGTTCCAGCCTTTGAGGATATACGAAGCGATAGAAACGATGTCCTTGGTTTTTTTGCTCTTGTAGTTCGCTTCGAGCGAAACACCGAACGTGAACCACAGCAGGGCAAGGATACCCGTTATAAAGATAACAAAGTACATCCATATCGCCGTTTTCAGGTTCAGGAAGCTTTTATGTTGTTTCAAACTTATATCCCATTCCTCTCAGAGTCTTGATGAACTTGCGGTATTCGCCGAGAGAATTTCGGAGCATTTTTATATGTGTATCAACGGTTCTGTCATCGCCGAAGAAGTCATAGCCCCATACTTCTTCGAGGAGCTTTTCACGCGAAAGAGCGATGCCCTTGTTCCGCACGAGATAGAAGAGCAGGTCGTATTCCTTTGGCGTGAGCGAAACAGGCTTGCCGTCAACGCTGACCTCTCTGCCCGTTACATTGATCTCAAGGCCCTCATAACGGATAATATCCATTGGCTGTTCCTTTGCGGCTGCGCGCTTGAGGACAGCTTTTATTCTTGCAAGAAGCTCCTTAGGGGAGAAAGGCTTTACAACATAGTCGTCAATGCCTATCTCGAAGCCGAAAAGCTTGTCGTATTCCTCGCCCCTTGCCGAAAGCATTATGACGGGTATCTGCTTGGTCTTGCGAATCTCCTTTATCGCCGAATAGCCGTCGAGTCTTGGCATCATTATATCCATAACTATAAGGTCGAAGTCCTCTTTGCGGCAAATTTCGACGGCTTCCATTCCGTCCTCAGCCTCGGTGACTTCAAAACCGTCAAATTCGGCGTATTCCTTAATAACATTTCGTATCATTTTTTCATCGTCAACAACAAGTATTCTCTGCATAATGTCATCTCCTTGATTTTTACCGAAAAGCCATATAAAACTCATATATTTTATCCGTTTTCCACGACTTTTCCGAGCGTTTTTCTGCCATTTTAATTTAAAAATAAGTTTACCACGAAAATATGAAAGATATGTGAAAATTCAGCGTATTTTTAAGCTTTTATTGTCATTGCCTTGACAAAATGCAAAAATAAGAGTATCATTATCTTAGAATAGTATGGCAAAATTGACTTATTGTGAAATAATTTACCAATTAAAAACTGCTTATTTTCCCGAATTTTTTCAGCAATGCGTCTTTTCAAACAATCGAGCAGCTTTCATCTTAAAGGGGAGAATTATATGAAGAAAAATTATACGGGGCTTATCATCGCCCTTTCATATATAGCGTCGTTAATGGCGGCGCTCATCGTGGCTGTCAACCTGCCCGAATATATGGCGGCAGTCATTGTAATGTATCTTGCGCTGGCGGCTGTTTCGGTCGTTGTGCTCTGCGGTGTGATGAAGCGCAATGAGCGTACAAGGATAGCAAAGCAGAGAAGCTATCTTTCCGATATCGTCCAAAGCCTTAACGCTATGGCTATTGTATGGGAGAGCAATTTCCATGAGATAGAGGTAAACTCCGAGCTTACCGCCGTTACGGGCTATACCGCCGATGATCTTCGCGACAATGCAAAGAACATTCAGAAGCTTCTTCCAAAGGACGCTTTCGCACCGAGCCTTCAGGCTATAATCAATAACCGTGACGAAGAGTTTTTCGTGACCTCGAAAACGGGCGCAAAAGTTTGCACTATCTGGAATACCTCGCTTATGTTCGTTGAAAAGCACGGCAAGAATAACACTAAATATATTCTCCTTTCGATAGGCCACGACCTTTCGGAGAACGCCAAGATGAAAGAGGAGCTTACAAATTATGCTCACGCCCTCGCTTCGTCCGAGAGCCGCTTCACAATGGCTATGGAGTATTCGGGTGTAGGTCTTATGCTCAAAGATGCCAACGACTACAGACTTTATACCTCCGAGCAGTTCCGTCAGATGGGCGGCTTTGATTCGGAGTACATCGGCTTCGATACACTCAAAGAGCTTATCTATCCCGATGACCGCTTCGTTGTTGAAACATTAAGACGCGCAATGACGGCGCAGACACCCACAAAGTCGGGCGAGATCTATTCCGTTGAATTCAGAATGAAGCCTAAGAACAGCGATTCCTACCGTTGGCTCCAGTACCGTTATAAAGTAACTCCCTGCGCCAATATCCTTATGTCAACGATAGGCGGCGCAGTCATCGATATCAACGACGACAGAGAAAAAGACCTTATCATTGAGAAAATGGCTTATATCGATGAAGTTACGCAGATATACAACCGCAATAAGTTCATCGTTACGGGCGAAGAAACATTCAGACTTTATGATTCCGTTGAGGGTCAGGAACTTGACTACTGGATAATCATTTTCGATATCGATGATTTCCATATCATCAACGACACCTGCGGCTATCAGAACGGTAATATGCTCCTCAAGGAGTTCGGCTCTATTCTTAACAAAGCTCTCAGCACTCTCGGTGAAAGTTCGCTCGGCGCAAGAATAGGCGGCGATAATTTTGCCATTATAGTAAAGGATAACGGCGATGACGAACTTCCCGTAAGACTTGTAAAGAGCATACAGAAAGACTTCACCGCATTCTCCGAGGAGAATTTCTCAACGCAGACTATCACTTGTTCCGCAGGCTACTGCAAAATGTCGGACGGCGGAAATGACTTTCTCCAAGTCCTTGACCGTGCGGAATTCGCACTTTCGCACTCGGACGATACAAAGGGCAGCATAGTCCGCTACGACCGCGAGATACACGATCAGATCATCAAGAGCAACGCTATCGAAAAAGAGCTTGCGAGCGCTATCGAAAACAACGAGCTCGTGCTTTACTATCAGCCTAAGATCGACCTCAACACGGGCAGACTTACGGGTATGGAAGCACTTATCCGCTGGGTAAAGCCCGACGGTACTATCATTCCTCCGGGAAACTTTATCCCCATTGCCGAAAGCTCAATGCTCATCACGAAGATAAGCCGCTTCGTTCTCTACAATGCTTGCCGTCAGAACAAGGAATGGCAGGATAAGGGCTATCCGCCTATAACAGTTTCCATAAACCTCACCGCTGTTGACTTCTACCAGACGAACGTTACCGAAAATATCAAGAGAGCACTCGAAGAAACGGGTATGGAACCGCAGTGGCTCGATGTTGAGCTTACCGAATCGCTCGCACTCAAAGACATAGATCATGCCGTTGCGCAGATGAACGAGATAAAATCGCTCGGCATCAAGCTTTCAATGGACGATTTCGGAACGGGTTATTCTTCGCTCAGCTACATTCAGATACTTCCTATCACACTGCTGAAGCTTGACCGCTCGTTCGTAATGTATCTCGAAGATGATACTATCTCGCGCGAGATCGTTTCAGCTGTTATAAGAATTGCAAAATCCAAGAAGATAGAAACCATCGCCGAGGGCATTGAAACCCCCGGTCAGGTGGATATACTTAAACAGTCGGGCTGCGACCTTGCGCAGGGCTTCTTCTTCGGAAAGCCTATGCCCGCAGACAAGTTTGAGGAATTTATGAAGATGAAGTTCGAGCAGGCAAAGCGCGAAGATCAGAAGAAGCTTGCCGAGCAGTCTGCTGATGCAGCGGTCAGCGCAAAGTAACAAAAAGCCCCAAGCGGAAATAAATACTGAACACCAATAAAACTATGGAAAAATCGTTGCATAATTCTATATAAAGCTGCTGAACCGGCTGCAAGATCGTAGTTTTTAATTGGGTTTTAGTATAAAATATATGTTGAAAGGATTGGTCCAATATGGCAAAGAGAAGAATCGGTATCCTTACAAGCGGCGGCGACTGTCCGGGTCTTAACGCAACTATCAGAGGCGTGGCGAAAGCCTGCTTCGAGGAAATGGGAGAGGACAACGTTGAGATCGTCGGTATCCAGAACGGCTATTACGGACTTATCAACAACATCGCGCGAGAGATGAAGCCGTCCGAATTTTCGGGTATTCTCACTCAGGGCGGAACTATCCTCGGCACAAAGCGTCAGCCGTTCAAGATGATGTCCGTTATCGAAGAGGACAACGTTGACAAAGTCAAGGCTATGAAAGACACATACAAGGCTCAGAAGCTTGACTGCCTGCTCACTCTCGGCGGCAACGGCACACACAAGACTGCAAATCTCCTCTCCGAAGAGGGACTTAACGTTATCGGTCTTCCAAAGACTATCGACAACGATATATTCGGCACGGATGTAACATTCGGCTTCCACACAGCCGTTGATACAGCTACCGATGTTATCGACAGACTACACACCACAGCCGCTTCGCACAGCAGAATCCTTATGGTCGAAATAATGGGCAACAAGGCAGGCTGGCTTACGCTCTATTCGGGTATCGCAGGCGGCGCTGATATCATCGTTATCCCCGAGATACCATATAATACGGAAAGCATCTGCGCAGCTGTTGAAAAGAGATCGAAAGCAGGAAAGACTTTCTCTATCGTAGCAGTAGCAGAGGGCGCATTCGATCAGGAAGAGGCAAAGCTCAAAAAGAAAGAGCGCGCAAAGCGCAGACAGGAAGCGGGTATCACGACCGCAACATCAAGACTTGCCGCACAGGTGCAGGCTGAAACGGGCATCGAAGCAAGAGTCTGCGTTCCGGGTCATATGCTCCGCGGCGGCAGCCCGTCAGCTTATGACAGAGTTCTCGCCACAAAGTTCGGTGTAAGAGCCGCAAGCCTTATCAAATCGGGCAAGTATGGCTACACAGTAGCAATGGTAGACGGAAAGATCACCGAAAACAAGCTTTCCGACATTGCAGGCAAGACAAAATTCGTAACTCCCGACAACCAGCTTGTTATCACGGCAAAGGAACTTGGGGTTTCGTTTGGAGAATAAATTTTATCGCCGATCGCTGCATTATGTAATGATCGGCGATAATTTTAGGATAATGTTTTCATAAATCTGACAAAATAATACTATAATTTACATATCTAATTGTAAATTATGGAAATTGCTTTTCTTTGATAATATGTTATAATATAAATGTACATAGTTATGGGATATAATTCCGTTTACGCAGACATTTATTTTAACATTGAAAGGAAGCAATCAAAATGGCAGTAAGAACATCATCAAGCGCAGCAAGAAGCAGTTCACATTCAACACAGAGAGCGCCGCAAAAGTCCTCATCGGCTCAACGCCCGACTTCGTCGTCAAAACCAAGCACATCTTCGCAGACAAAACAAGCTGTTTCAGCACCTAAGCGTGATACTTTCACCTATTCCTCGCCAACGGCAAAGCAGACAGCACCAAAGACTTCAACAGCAAAGACAAGCACAGCACCAAAGACTACTCAAACCAAAACATCAACGACAAAAACGAACACAGCGGCAAAGACAAACAGCACAAAAACAACCAAAAGCAAATCCACCTCAACTGCAAGCAATAAAAACCGTGACACGTTCACTTATACTTCACCGGCGGCAAAAACAGCTGTGAAAAACAACGCATCAAATAAAACGGCAGTTTCGGGAAGCTTGTCAAAGAATAAAACAAAATACGTTCAAAATACAGTACCCGATGGTTTGAAACTGCATTTGAAGCATACTACAGACCCAAAGCAAAAAGCGGCTATGCAGAAGACAATGAAAAATATTTCAAATGGAATTTCTTCTGAAAAGGAAGATGAAACATCTAAGAGGCTTAAGGAATTGGGGATAGATTTAACAACACTGCATACAGCAACTACGGATATCGGCACTGTGTTTGAATTAACCAAAGCCAAAGCTTATACTGTGGTTCCAAATGGAGATACACTTATTTTTACAGGACAGGCACTTACTGAAAATGATTTTCAGCGTATTGTAAACATTATGACACATGAAGCAGGCTCCTCCGCTAATGCTGATAGCGAGATGTTTGGAATTGCATCTGTTGTTTTAAACGAGTATGAACATGATGGATTTTATGATTATGGCAATTACAGTAAGGATACATTTGCGGATTTTCTTGATGGGTTTTATAAAGTAAACAGTAATTTGTCTACCGGAGGTGGATTGAATATTGCAAGCGGTATTACTTCTGCAGACGAAACATGGAAGCACGCTGAAGAAATATTGAAATTTACATTGGAAGGAAACCGTGCGTTTGGATCTGAGACCTGTTATTGGGTAGGAAATAGTTCCGGAAAGTATGCAGGGCGGGTATCAGGTTTTTCAACACATGAGAGAGGTGTTGTAGATACAACGGGCGGAGTAAAAGGGATAGATTACTAAAAAATATATAGCAGCAGGATATTGGTTCAAAAAAGGCATTAGTATATGTTGAATAAAGAAAGTGAAAAAATATGAAATACAAAAAATGGGTCTGTATTATCCAAGTGTTTCTGTTTGTTTTGGGAATAACTTCATGCGGAAAGTCAACAAATTCAGATATTACAGCAAGTCAAAGTGCAAATATAACATCAGAAAATGTATCAACGTCCGAGAAAATACAGGAATACATGAAAGACGATACGCTGTATTTATTTTTAAAGGATTATACTCCGCCGTTTGATACAGCTATAGAAATTCCTATATTTCAATCGTTTGATTTGAGCGAATACTATTATGATACAAGTTTGCTTGCAGAAGATGTTCTGTACAAAATAGTGCCATTTGAAGATGGCAGTACGGCATACGGACTTATACATAAATTTGATATGCTTGATTCGGGGGAAAAGATCGCAAGTACAGGATCGGATGAACAGGCTGTTTTTCTGCAAAATCCTGACGGAACTTGGGATATATATGTACAGGATTGGTATTGTTTATGCAGCGGCGGTATGACGCAAGCCCCATGTGATTTATTTTTACAGGATATAGATTCTGATAATAATAACGAACTGATCGTGCGCAATACTTATGCAGGAAGTATGGAACAAGTAGTTTGTACACTTGATATTTATAAAAAGGGTACTGACGAGCCTATAACGCTTGACAGCGAAGTTATCGACAACTTAATAACTGAAAATGTAGAAATAAAAGCGGATAGTGCAACGGGAATGTTTGAAATAAGAGTTAACGATGTAGGACTGACATACCAAGCTGATTTAAACAATATATCATCTAAAGCTTTTGACGTTCAAAGTTTCATGCCGTCATCGTACAGCACATTTTATACTATTGACAACGGTTTGATAAAAGCATATATGTGTATATCCGGCGGAGGTATGCCGAGTGGCATATTTTATTTATGTGCAGAGTTATGTTTTAGTAACGGTGTATTTTCGTTTCAAAACCCTACGGTCGAAAATTATGATCCTGCTTTGATACCTAAACAGTATATTGCGATGAACACTTAATAATTTTCCGTTCTGAAAGCAAGTACTCGAAATTGAGAGAAAAGCGGTAAAGATGTAAAAAATGCCGATCGTTATGTAAAAGTAATGGTCGGCTGTTTTTATAAGGTTAAGCTTTTATAAATCTGCCAAAATCAGACTTAAATTTACAGCGGATATTGTAATATATGAATATTGCTTTTCTTTGCAATATGTTATAATATAGGAAACCTCTAAAAACCTCCCTCACGGCAAATTTTCTACGACTTTGCGAATAATACGAAGTATTATTTTGTTTCGGTTTTTAGAGAACCCCTAATAATATTCAGAGGTTACGTATGAAAAAATCAACAACTATATCTATTGCGAGTACTCTGCTTCTCATGTTCGGCTTAACTTCCTGCGAAGCGGCTGCAAACAATGATATATCAGGCACAACTGTATTTTCAGAAAATGAATTTACCGACATATCCGAATCAACTGCCGCATTGTCACTGCCTATTGAAAATATTGCACATGCATTTGCAGAACAGGTATTTGCTGCACTTCAAAATAATAAAACTTCAGATGGCCCTATCCCGTACGCTCCTATAAGTGCTGCACACGAGATACGGGATTTTGATCTTGAAGCTATGGAGGCAGAGCTTCGTTTGCTTGATATTGATTTTGATGGGGTTCCCGAGTTGTTCACCACCTCACACGGAACTATGGGAACTGGAGGACACAGCATATACACTGCAGACGGGCAATTCTATGGCTATGGTTTATACACGATTTGTTTTTCTGATTTTATGACTGACGGCAAAGCCGTTTATGCTCCGAGCGGAAGCAACAGCACCTTTGGCTACACCAAGTTAGCTGTTGGTTTGCCATATGTGAGAACAAACGGGGGCGGATTTTTCAATGGTTTGGAAACACCCGTCAATATCTGCACAGACGGAAATAAAGTCGAAACGACGATATCTTCCGAAGAAGAATATCAAAAGCTTATTGAGGACAGCTTCGGTATATCTTACGACAGCTTACAGCCTATTGATCTTGAATATAACAGATACATTTCGGGTTATCTCCGTGTCCCCGACCCCGAAAACTACACCGAGGAGGACATATACAACTGTTTACTGACTTTATTGCAGGAATATGAGGGCGGGGAGCAGAGATGAATATGAAAAAGCTGACGGCGGCAGTTTTATCCTTGTTGATAATGTAAAGGATTGTGTAGATTTAGCGTTAAGCGGAGTGCGCATTGATGGTATTAATTGCTGGACAGGAGATGGTTCCACAGCATTTTTTCCTCTACTTGGGATGAAGATTGGATGAAAAATTCGGCAGCATTCAAAGCGGGGCTTATTTGACTTTGAGATACAGAGGAGAGGTCGTATATGACATTTAATAACTTTATCTGCATATTGCTGATTGCAGCTGTAACGCTTTTAACAGCTTGCGGAAAGACAGAAAATACAGAATTTGCAACTGTTAACAGCACGGTATACTTTTCAGATACAGCCAAAAACACACACGGGATACCCAATGCCAAAACTTCTGCTGAACTTAACAATACAAAAATGCAGGCAGAAAATGATATATGCGAGTATGAAAATATACTGAAAACATATTCGCAGTTGTTGATGGGACTTCTTACGGAAGAAACAATGAGCTGCACCGTTACAGATATGGAAGCTCCTGCAGCACTTATATCTACGGATATTGGATTCATAGACACAAATGCCGATAATATTCCCGAACTCATAGTGGGGGCAGGTCACGGTACAAATGGCATAAATAAGCAGTCCTTATATAACACAGACGGCATCCTCATGGGTGAATTCAGCACCAATAAAGACGGTGCGGTGTTTGTTGACGGTTCATGGTACGCCATAGCGCAGAGCAACGGATATGTGATCTATACAAAGCTTTGTGACGGTATGCCTTTGGTGTACCTTGATTGGCGCAGCGATGAGACCTATGGTGCGGTATATGTAAAACAGACTGATTCCGAGCTTCGGGAACTAGGCGAATTGTCTCATGCTGATGCGGCAAAGGTCGTATCGGATAACCTTGGTGTTTCCGAAGAGTTGCTGCTTGATGCTTATGGCACAGCACAGCCGCCATACATTTGTGATACTTTGCGTGTCCCCGACCCCGAAAACTACACCGAGGAGGACATATACAACTGTTTACTGACTTTATTGCAGGAATATGAGAGCGAGGAGCAGAGATGAATATGAAAAAATTGACGGCGGCAGTTTTATCCTTGTTGATAATGTAAAGGATTGTGTGGATTTATGCAAAAAGGATTAAAAAGGGATAAATATGATGTTATGCTTATGAAAAACAATTCAGATAAAAAAATTGCAGCAATAACTTATTCGCAAGATTATTTAGATGTGGGAAATGATGGAATTGTCAAGCGATGCACCTCGCCTTTAAAGATTTTGGCTGTAGACAAGAATGGAAAACTTTACGATGTTAACAATCATGGCAGAAAAAAATCATCTTTGGGGAAGCGGAAATAATCTCTATGATATATTTTTAAATAATACAAATTACTTATTGGAAGTGAAGAAATGACCGTCACAAAATACCTTTATATATTCTTTTTTGAACTCTTATTTTACATTTTTGACACAAATACTGTATTGCAGTCGTTTATTCCGCCGTCTGTGCTTGAATCGGAGAATATAATTCACCTGCTTATGCAGTTTATTGAATATGCTGCGATGTTTTTCCTCTGCTTAAAAATGACGGAGCTGAAAGTCGAGAAGACAAAACTGCTCAAAGCTACGGTCATACTGTTGCCCGTGAAGATAATATCGGATATTGTGTCATATTATGTTACTATACGGACGGACGAGCTTTCCGCTGAACCGCTTTTTAACAAATTTATATGGGATATTTTCCACGTTCTGCATATTTTTATAATTTTTGCGGTGATTTGGGTCGTTTGGAAGCCGAAAAAAAATCTTGACAGAAAAAAGCTTGCGGTCAATGCTGCTTTGCTGACGTTCGGAGTAGCTGGCTTGGCGGTTTCGGGGGTGGTGCTGTCCGATTTTATCAATGACACGGTTTACAAATACAATATTGACCAAATAATAGCGGACAGCTATTCTCCTGATGCTTTACCCGATTTTCGCACCAACTTTGAATACTATATAAACAGTGCATCGGAGATATATGGCATTGTTTCAGTTTTCATACGAACGCTTATACTTTTTTCTGTTTCAAATATATTCGGTGCGATACATGGGGAGCAGGGGAAAAATCGGAGAATTACAGCTGAGGTCGGCTGTGTGGTTTTATGTTATGTTTTGAATCTATGCTTTAACAATGCAAATGTTTTTTCGGGAATTTATTACGGAAAAGCGGTTTTTGAAAAAGAGCCGTCCGTTATGACTGTCGATTATGATGTATGGCAGCTATTGAGGGGCATTGGAAGCGAGCGGCATATTTGGTGCGCCCGCGATGTGAATTATGTTTATATCGGTGATGAATTTGTATGCAGGTTCGAAACCGAACCGCTTGCAAGCTCCGATTGGCTTGTCGATTACGGAGATGCAGACTGCACGGCTGTTGTGTGCGAAACAACCCTTATTGCATACAAGAATGAAAACGGTGAATGGAATACTGTACGTTTTGACGAACTCGATAAAGCAGAAGAAAGCAGCAAGCTGACAGAGGTTCTTACCAACGTATGCAAAACCGGAAACCTTGAGGCGATAAATTACGCTTTTCCATATCTGGATAGATACGAACCCGAGCTTATTATCGAGATATCGGCAGACAGCATAAAGGAAAATGCTATCTTATCCGATGACTATTTTTCCGAATTATATAAGAATACGGCGCATAGGGTAGAATGGCTGAATTGAAAGGATAAGTTTATGAAAAACATAATTACATAATTCTTTTATTATATTAATTTTGGCAAAATTTCAATATTATGACAAAATCAGACAGTATTTTAAAAGAAGTGCTTGATTTTGCTTTAACAGGAAACCGTGCTTTTTCGCAAGATGTTATTTATTTTGCACGAGGAAGTAATACTGATAAAGATGCACGGATTTCTGCAAGTCACTTTTCTAAGTGATTAATCGCGAAAATAGTTTTCTATGCTTAATTGCGGTATGAAGATAATGAAATTAATATGAGTAGGTGAAAATGTGAAAAAATATATAAAATACATAATATGTGTTGCAGCACTTTTAACTGCGTGCGCAAATAAACAGCTGACAGAAAACAGCTATAGCTCAGAAGAAAAAAATACATCATTTACTGTTGCTACAGAATCAATCACAGAAAAAATTTCTCAGATAACAACTCCACAGATAACCACATTAGAACAATGGACACATAATTTTGCCCGAGGTGTTTATGCGGAGTTGGAAAACAACAAAACAGCTGATGATCCGACACCTTTTGCACCAATCAGCAATAACCATGAAGTGACGACGTTTGATATTGATGCAATGTGTGCAGACATATTTCTTCTTGATGTAAACGACGATGATATACCTGAATTATTTGTTGGCGGTCACGGAACAATGGGCAACGGAAGATATAGCATATATGATGTAGACGGGAATTGCTTTGGCAATGATAAATTTATATGGGAGATTGAAAGTTTTGAAACAGACGGACAATATCTTTATGCTCCATCAGGCTCAAACAGTTTATTGGGACATACTAAGCTGACACAAGGGTTACCTAAGATATATGCCAATGGTTTCGCCTTTATGAATGGAACACCGACAGAAGCTACAATAGAAACAGCAGGCAGTAAAATTGTTGTTACAATTGATTCTCAGAGTGATTTTGAAAATCTTTATTCGCAATATTTGAATACGGATTATAATGATCTAAAGGTTATAGATATGAACAAATACATTTGTATCCGTGACTATCTCCGTGTCCCTGACCCCGAAAACTACACCGAGGAAGATATTTACGACTGTCTGCTGGGTTTATTGCAGGAATATGAAAATCAGGAGCAGGAATGAATATAAAATTCTTGGTGCTTAAACTGACGCTATATTAAATCATATCCTCCGTGCTGATTTTGTGCGGAGGATATTTTTCAGATAATACGACTGAAATTTGCAAATGCTATTGCATTTCAAGGAAATATATGGTACAATTATACAGCAAGATATGCTTTTGAAATGGACGGAGCTTTATATTATGAAAAACAGGGATCCTTTTTGCAGTCATTGTCGGTGACTGAATAGGGTTCAGTTCGATGAATACGGGTGACGGTATTGGGAGGAAAGATATATGAAAAATAAAGCGATATTTTTGTTATGCGCAGCTTGCCTTGCAATGACAGCCTGCGGAAAGACAGTTGACAATGTGCAGGAGAGCATGACGGAAGAAACCACAATGATCTCAGAGGTGATCGAAACCGAAACAGCTCTCGAAACAACGACCACAGTACCGACTGAAACTACCGTTATCACCACAACAAGACCAACACCCGAAACGACCTTTGACGAAAATGATGAGATCCTTGTCAGGGGGCAGGAGTTTGCGGAAAGCTATGCCAAGATGTACTGGGATTATCTTTGCGGTGCGGCTTGGGAAGACTATGTTAACACACCGTATTTTGATTTTGACAATAAAAGCGAGGACAATTATTTTGAAGATGACGGAATACCTTTTTATAAGCTTTTAATTACCGATTACACCTATGATGAGCTTATAGCGAATATCAAAGGCTTTTATTCCGATGAGATTTTTGAAGAATACAAACCTGCTGCGATCGGTTCGCTTTTTACCGGCAGGGATAACTGCATTTATGTGAACGGAAATGAACCGACTTTTATATATCAGATGCGCAATGGACACGCTCATATTATAGGATATAACGAAAATGATGACGGAAGTGTTACTTATGACTGCTTTGCAAAAACGACCGAAGAAGATGATGACGACCTTTATTTTTCATTCACATTAAACGCTGACGGAAAACTTTGCGGTGATCTTGATATTTCTTTGGAAAATAAGCTTGGACTTTTTTCCGATACCTATTATTGTAATGATGAACCCTGATATTTTCACAAAATAGCGGTGAAAACAAAGATACATTTATAAAAGACCTGTTATTTTGCCCCGAAAATGCACTTTTTATGCACAAAAAGCGCTGTTTTGTCAGAAGTGCATAAAAAAATATCAAAAATCGGGGCGAAATTCTATTTTAAATTTTCGGAAAAATCAAAAAAAGTCTTGAAATGACAGGATCAGTGTGTTATAATACTACTTGCGTGACTGCAACAAGATATGCGTTGAAGTGAAAGGTGGCCGGCGGTTTGCCGGGGAATTTTCATGGAGTATGTCCGATTTTAAACCGGGCGGCTGTAATATCAACACTGTGTGTGCTTAAACCGTTGGCAATTTTATGCCGATAGGTAAGTTTTTGTGTGTATAAAAGCTGACGTTTCCGGAAACACCTGTGTTTTTCGGATTTTTTTATGTGAGACTTGCGATACACACGGTAGCGTTGAACATTACATTGTCCCCTCTACATTATTAAATTTGCTTAAGGAGGCGATTCTAAGTGGCAGTCAATGAAAAAATCAGAATCAGAATCAAGGGCTTTGACCATGCGGTTGTAGATGCAGCAGCAGCTAAGATCGTAGAGGCAGCAAAGCGCAGCGGTGCAAGAGTTTCGGGTCCTATCCCGCTCCCGACAGACAAGGAGATCGTTACTATCCTCCGTGCTGTACACAAGTACAAGGACAGCCGTGAGCAGTTCGAGCTTCGCACCCACAAAAGACTCATCGACGTTATAAGACCTACTGCAAAGACAACTGAAGCTTTACAGGGTCTTGAACTTCCTGCCGGCGTTGATATCGTAATGGAAATCAAGTAAGCGAGAGCTTGCCATTTCCGAAAATATCGATCCGCAGGTCATGTTGTGCAAAAACACAACCAATAACCAATAGGAGGAAAAAATCATGACAAAGGCAATCATCGGTAAGAAAATCGGTATGACACAGATTTTCGATGAAGCAACTAACAAGGTTATCCCCTTGACAGTTGTAGAAGCCGGCCCTTGCGTAGTCGTTCAGAAGAAGACAGTTGAGAACGATGGTTACAGCGCAGTACAGCTCGGCTTCGGCGATCTCAGAGAAAAGCTTGCAAACAAGCCTGTTAAGGGCCACTTTGCAAAGGCTGACGCTCCTCTCAAGAGAACTCTCAAGGAGTTCAGACTTGACGGCGCAGATGCTATCGAGGTCGGAGCTATCCTTAAGGCTGATACATTTGAAGTAGGCGACATCGTTGATGTAAGCGGTACTTCAAAGGGTAAGGGCTTCCAGGGTACAATCAAGAAGAACAACCAGCGCTCACTCAAGGAAACTCACGGTACAGGCCCTGTTCACAGACAGGCCGGTTCTATGGGTGCCTGCTCCTCACCTTCCCGTATCTTCAAGGGCAAGAAGCTTGCAGGTCACATGGGTGCAGAAAAGGTTACTATCCAGAATCTTGAAATTGTCAAGATCGACGCAGAAAACAATCTTATCGCAATCAAGGGTGCTATTCCCGGTCCTAAGAACGGAATCGTTACAATCTGCGACTGCGTAAAGAAAAAAGCTTAATGGAAGGAGGAAGCAACAATGCCTAATATGAAAGTTCTCGATATGACAGGTAAAGAGGTTTCCAACATTGAGCTGTCAGATGCAATTTTCGGTATCACACCCAACGAGTCCGCTATGCACACAATGGTAGTTAACTACCTTGCTAATCAGCGTCAGGGCACACAGTCCACTCTCACCCGTACAGAGGTAAGAGGCGGCGGCAGAAAGCCTTGGAGACAGAAGGGTACTGGCCACGCAAGACAGGGTTCTACAAGAGCTCCTCAGTGGACACACGGCGGTATCGCACTCGGCCCTAAGCCAAGAAGCTACCGTTTCACAGTAAACAAGAAGTTAAGAAGACTTGCTATGAAGTCTGCAATGTCCGTTAAGGTAGCAGACAACAACATGATCGTTCTTGATGCCATCAAGATGGAGGAATTCAAGACAAAGACTGTTGTTAATATGCTTAAGGCAATCGAAGCAGAGGGCAAGAAGGCTCTCATCGTTCTTTCCGAAAATGACAGCTTCGTAATCAAGAGCGCTGCTAACATCCCGGGTGTTAAGACAGCTCTCGTTAACACGATCAATGTTTATGACATTCTCAACGCTGATAAGTTCATCGTTGTTAAGGATGCCGTAGCTAAAATTGAGGAGGTGTACGCATAATGTTAGCACAGGATATCGTAATCAAGCCTATCATCACTGAAAAGAGCATGTCCGGTCTTCAGAATGGAAAGTACACCTTTAAAGTAGCCAAGAACGCTAACAAGGTTGAAATTGCTAAGGCAGTTGAAGAACTCTTCGGCGTTAAGGTTGCAAAGGTTAATACTCTCAACGTAAGAGGACGTTATAAGAGAATGGGCATGAACGCAGGCTACACAGCAGCTTGGAAGAAGGCTATCGTTACTCTTACAGCAGATTCTAAGACCATCGAATTCTTCGACGGTATGATGTAAGGCCCAATAAGGCTTTTACTCCTTAGCCCACGGGCATTGAGTAAGTATGGAAGGAAACAGCTTCCGCAAAACATCGCAAATTTATAAAGGAGATTTGAACTACAATGGCTATTAAAGTTTACCAGCCTACCACCGCTTCAAGACGTCAGATGACTGTAACTGACTACAGCGGTCTTTCCAAGGTAGCTCCTGAAAAGAGCCTTCTCGCTCCCATTAAGAAGAATGCCGGCAGAAACAGCTACGGTAGAATCACTGTTCGTCACAGAGGCGGCGGAAACAGAAGAAAATACAGAATCATCGACTTCAAGAGAGATAAGCAGGGCATGAACGCTACTGTTCTCACACTTGAATACGATCCTAACAGAAGCGCATTCATCGCTCTTGTTCAGTACGAGGACGGCGAAAAGAGATACATCATCGCTCCTAACGGTCTTGCTGTTGGCGACGTTATCCGCGCAGGTGCTGACTCCGATATCAAGCCGGGCAACGCTCTTGCTCTTGCTAATATCCCTGTTGGTACATTCATCCACAACATTGAGCTTTACCCCGGCAAGGGCGCACAGCTCGTTCGTGCAGCAGGCAACATGGCTCAGCTCATGGGTAAGGAAGATGACTACGTTCTCGTTAGACTTCCTTCCGGCGAAATGAGAAAGATCCCTGCAGGATGCATGGCTTCTATCGGTCAGGTTTCCAACATTGACCATGAAAACGTAAACCTCGGTAAGGCTGGTAAGACCCGCCACAGAGGTATCAGACCTACCGTTCGTGGTTCTGTCATGAACCCATGCGACCACCCACACGGTGGTGGTGAAGGTAAGTCACCTGTCGGCCGTCCGGGACCTGTTACTCCTTGGGGCAAGCCGGCACTCGGTTACAAGACCAGAGCTACTCATAACAGAACTGACAAGTTCATCGTTAAGAGAAGAAACGGCAAGTAATCTTATAAGAAATTTTATTGAAAGTTTACTCATAGGAATCGTAAAGAGGAATGTCGGAGCGTTCATGCTCCCGACATCTTGCCTCTGATTTTGAGAGGGGAGGAAAACCAATGAGCAGAAGCATTAAAAAAGGACCATACGTCCAGGAAGCTCTTCTTAAGAGAGTTATTGCTATGAACGAAGCAGGTGAAAAGAAAGTCCTCAAGACTTGGAGCAGAGCTTCAACGATTTTCCCTGATTTCGTAGGTCATACATTTGCCGTTCATGACGGCAGAAAGCACGTTCCCGTATATGTGACTGAAGATATGGTAGGTCACAGACTCGGTGAATTCGCACCAACAAGAACCTATAAGGGTCATGCGGGTTCAAAGACATCCAACAACGGTAAGTAATAAGGCAGAGAGGAGAATTTAGAATGGAAGCAAGAGCATACCTCAAAAATGCTCGCATAGCACCTCGAAAGGTTCAGATCGTTCTTGACCTTATCAGAGGCAAAGACGTTGAAACAGCTATGGCGATTTTAAAGAACACACCTAAATCTGCTTGTGAATATCTGGAGAAGCTTCTGAAGTCCGCAATCGCAAATGCAGAAAACAATTTCGGTATGGATAAGAACAACCTTTATGTATCCGAGTGCTTCGTTTGCCCCGGACCTACAATGAAGAGAATCATGCCGAGAGCACAGGGCAGAGCGTTCCGAATCCTCAAGAGAACATCTCATGTAACTCTTGTGGTAAAGGAAAAAGAATAAGTCGAAAGGAGTAAACTAAATGGGACAGAAAGTTAATCCCCACGGCCTTCGTGTAGGCGTAATCAAAGATTGGGACTCCCGCTGGTTTGCTAACAAAGCAACTTTCGGCGATACCCTCGTAGAAGATTACAACGTTCGTAATTATATCAAGAAGGAACTTTATGCAGCAGGCGTTGCCAAGATCGAGATCGAAAGATTTGCTGATAAGGTAAGAATCCATGTTCACTGCGCTAAGCCCGGTATCGTTATCGGAAGAGGCGGCGAGAACATCGAAAAGATCCGCGCTAAAGTTGAAAAGATGATCGGTAAGTCTGTAGCTATCAACATCGTTGAAGTTAAGACACCTGATATGAATGCACAGCTCGTTGCAGAAAACATCGCTGCACAGCTTGAAAACCGTGTATCCTTCAGAAGAGCTATGAAGCAGTCCATCGGCAGAGCTATGAAGCTCGGCGCAAAGGGCATCAAGGTTAAGTGCGGCGGCCGTCTTGGTGGTGCTGAAATCGCACGTTCCGAAAGCTACCATGAAGGTACAATTCCTCTTCAGACGATCCGTGCTGACATCGACTATGGTTTTGCTGAGGCTAACACAACCTACGGCAAGATCGGTGTTAAGGTTTGGATCTACAAGGGTGAAGTTCTCAAGGGCGACCTCAATGCTGCTAAGACAGCTCCCGAGAAGCCTGAAAGAAAGCCCAGAAGAGCTAACGGTGACAAGCCCCGCACAAACGGCGGCAGAAACCGTACAGAAAGAAGAGAAGGAGGTAACCAGTAATGCTTCTTCCAAAGAGAGTTAAGTACAGAAGAGTACAGAGAGGCAGACTTACAGGTAAGGCTACAAGAGGTAACGTTGTTTCATACGGCGATTTCGGTCTTCAGGCTCTTGAACCTGCATGGATTACCTCTAACCAGATCGAAGCTGCCCGTATCGCTATGACACGTTACATCAAGCGTGGCGGTCAGGTTTGGATCAAGATTTTCCCAGACAAGCCGATCACAGAAAAGCCTGCTGAAACTCGAATGGGTTCCGGTAAGGGTTCACCTGAATACTGGGTTGCAGTAGTTAAGCCGGGCAGAGTTCTTTTCGAGATCAATGGCGTTACTGAGGAGCAGGCTCGTGAAGCTATGCGTCTTGCAGCTCACAAGCTCCCTATCAAGTGCAAATTCGTTAAGCGTCAGGCAGAAGAGGAGGCGAGCGTATAATGAAGGCATCAGAAGTTAGAGAAATGACTGATCTCGAGCTTGAAAACAAGCTTGTTGACCTCAAGAAAGAGCTTTTTGCTCTCCGTTTTCAGCTCGCTGTAAATCAGCTTGACAATCCAACACGTCTTAAGGCTGTTAAGAAGGACATCGCTCGTATCAAGACTATTCTTGTTGAGCGTTCCAAAGTACAGCAGTAAGTGAAGGAGGGTTTTGAAGATGGCTGATGAGAGAAATCTTAGAAAAACAAGAGTCGGCAAGGTCGTTTCCAACAAAATGGATAAGACGATCGTTGTTGCTATCATAGACAGCGTTAAGCATCCTCTTTATAAGAAGACTATCAAGAGAACTGTTAAGCTTAAGGCTCACGATGAGAACAATGTCTGCAACATTGGCGACCGCGTTGAAATTATGGAAACCCGTCCTATCTCCAAGGATAAGAGATGGCGTTTAGTAAAGGTTATTGAGCAGGCTAAGTAAAATAAATATCATATTGTCCCTTGTTTTTGGTGAAAACGCCAGTTGACAACAAGGGGCAACTATGCTATAATGTTTTCTTGGTGATGGCTGTACCGAACGTGTGAAAAGCGTCTCAGAGCGCGAAACACCCGGGAACGTTGAGTCATTTTAGCTTGTTTGAATATTAAAATCAATTTATATGAGTGAACGGTAGCGAGATCGGAGCGAAAATCGGGTCTTTCTGCCGCGATGCTCTGTAAAAACGGGAAGGAGTAGTGCACTGTGGTACAGATGCAGACTTATTTAAAAGTCGCTGATAATACGGGTGCTAAGGAACTTATGTGTATCAGAGTTCTCGGCGGCACACGCAGAAGATATGCTAATATCGGTGACGTTGTTGTTGCTTCGGTTAAGAAAGCAACACCAGGCGGCGTTGTTAAAAAAGGCGACGTTGTTAAGGCAGTAATCGTTCGTTCTGCTAAGGGTGTTCGCCGTGAAGACGGAACCTACATCAGATTCGATGAGAATGCTGCTGTTATTATCAAGGAAGACAAGAACCCGAAGGGTACTCGTATCTTTGGACCTGTTGCTCGTGAGCTCAGAGACAAGGACTATACTAAGATCCTTTCACTTGCTCCTGAAGTACTTTAAGGAGGTGTCCTGAAATGAATAAACTTCACGTTAAAACCGGCGACACCGTTGTTATTATCTCAGGTAACGACAAGGGCGAGCGCGGCAAGGTTTTGGAAGTATCCCCAAAGGAGAAAAAGGTTATCGTTGAAGGTCTTAACATCGCTACAAAGCACGTTAAGCCCAGACAGATGGGACAGCAGGGCGGCATCGTAAAGTGCGAAGCTCCTATGTACGCTTCAAAGGTAATGGTTGTTTGCCCACACTGCGGCAAGCCAACAAGAATCGGTCACAAGATCGAGGCTGACGGTACTAAGTCGAGAGTTTGCAAGAATGCAGACTGCGGCAAGACATATTAAGGAAAGGAGAAATTGATATGGCATCTAATTTAAAAGAACTTTATGTCAGCACAGTTGCTCCTGCTTTAATGAAAAAGTTTGAGTACAAGAGTGTTATGCAGATCCCTAAGATCGACAAGGTTGTTATCAATGTCGGCGCAGGTGAAGCAAAGGATAACGCTAAGGTTATCGACGCTATCATGACTGATCTCGCAGCTATCACAGGTCAGAAGCCTGTTGTATGCCGCGCTAAGAAATCGGTAGCTAACTTTAAGATCCGTGAAGGCATGCCTATCGGTGTTAAGGTTACTCTCAGAAGCGAAAAGATGTACGAATTCCTCGACAGACTTTTCAATGTTGCATTTCCGCGTGTTCGTGACTTCAGAGGTATCAGCGCTAACTCCTTCGACGGCAGAGGCAACTACTCTACCGGTATCAAGGAACAGCTCATTTTCCCTGAAATCGAATACGATAAGATCGACAAGGTTCGCGGTATGGATATCAACATCATCACTACTGCAAACACTGATGAAGAAGCTAAGGCTCTTCTTGAGCTTATGGGCGCTCCGTTCATCAAGTAATCATTTAGGAGGGTTAATAAAGAATGGCTAAATTAGCAATGAAGCTTAAACAGCAGAAGACTCCTAAGTTTTCCACAAGAGCTTACAACAGATGCAAGATCTGCGGCAGACCTCACGCATATATGAGAAAATACGGTATTTGCCGTATCTGCTTCAGAGAACTGGCTCACAAGGGTCAGATCCCCGGCGTTAAGAAGGCAAGCTGGTAAAAACAATCGGCAATGGGATCTTTTCCCCACTAAAATAAGGAGGTTACCAAGGTATGCAAATTACTGATACAATTGCAGACTTGCTCACCAGAATCCGTAATGCGAATTCTGCTAAGCATGCAACAGTTGATGTGCCTGCTTCCAACATGAAGAAGTCTATCGCTCAGATCCTCGTTGACGAAGGATATATCAAGAGCTTCCAGATCATTGATGACGGCAAACAGGGTATCATCAGAATCACACTTAAGTACGGTGAAAATAAATCACAGGTTATCACAGGACTCCGCAGAGTTTCAAAGCCCGGTCTTCGTATCTATTCCAGCTGCGAGGATATGCCAAAGGTTATGAACGGCCTCGGAATTGCTATTATCTCTACATCTAAGGGTATCGTTACAGATAAGAAGGCAAGAGAGCTCAACGTTGGCGGCGAAGTTCTTGCATTCGTATGGTAAGGAGGAACACATAAATGTCAAGAATTGGTAAAAAGCCTATCAGTGTTCCTGCAGGCGTTGATGTTAAGATCGACGGCACTACCGTTACTGTAAAGGGACCTAAGGGTACTCTTGTTGAAAAATTCAACAAGGATATGATCATTAAGCTTGAAGGCAATGAAGTTATTGTTGAGCGTCCTACAGAGGATAAGCTCCACAAGTCCCTCCACGGCCTTACAAGAACACTTATCCA
>UQKC01000015.1 GCA_900541495.1 uncultured Ruminococcus sp.
CGAAATCCTATATAAAACTGTTAAAAACAGCTACGAGATTATTGGCTTGATTTTTTCCAAATTTTAAATGGTGTTTAGTATAAAACTATAGACAAAAATCGGCGCAAAATCCATATATTAGAGTTTTTGCTTGATTTTTTGTATAGTTTTTAATTGGTGTTTATTATAAATTATCAATTTTCTATAAAACGCTTGCAATTGGGTTTAAAAAATGTTATAATGATAAATATTGAATTTATATCGATAATTCAGGGACGAAATGATGTCCCCTTATCAATTTGGGAGGTTTAAAGACTTATGTTTACAAATTCACTCATTGCTTTTGCAACAGAAACAGCTGCAACAACAGCAGGTATGGACACAAAGGCAAGCACTATCTCAATGCTCTTCTCGTTCGGTCTTCTTATCATCGTTTTCTACTTCTTCCTTATCAGACCTCAGAAGAAAAAGGAAAAGGAAGCAAAGCAGCTCCGCGACAATCTTCAGATCGGTGATGAAGTTACAACTATCGGCGGTATCGTCGGCATCATCGTTCGAAAGACCGAGGACACCTGCGTTATCGAAACAGGCGGCGACCGCAGCAAGATCCGTGTAAAGCTCTGGGCTATCTCCGAGAACAACACTGTTCACGATGCTTCCGAAGAAACTGTCAAGGAATCCTTCAAGCCTAAGAAGGAAAAGAAAGACAAGGAAGCTGAAAAGGCTGAAAAGTCCGACAAGGCTGAATAATTATGAATATGATCTCCGCTTTGAGCATATATTTTACAAATATGCGCAGGGCGGAGGTTTTTTCTTATGCGGAAAAGTGCGGAGCAGAAACACAAGGACGAAGTGATACGGACTGTCGTGACGGCGGTGCTTTCGGGCATCGGTGTGCTTTCGGTGTGCCTTTTCGTTTTTGGTGAAATTGCAGTAAAGATCGATCTTTCGGACGGGATAATGTCCGTAATGGCGCAGATATCACTTGCGGCAGGCTGTTTTGCGGCGGCTTTTACGGCGGCAAAGCAGCGTGGGAGAAAAGGACTTCTCTCGGGACTTTGCTGCGGCGGCATCGCTTTTGCGGTGATATTTCTGCTCGGTATCATCTTTGCGGGAAGCTTCTCCGTAGGCGGTTTTATATCAAAGATACTTGCGATAGCTGCCTGTTCGGCGGCGGGAGGTATGCTTGGAGTTAATTCCAAGAAAAAATTTCGTTAAACTGCCTATTGAAATTTGAAAAGATATGTGTTATAATGTAATAAATAATTATTTAGTGGAGGATTTTGTTATGAAGCACATCAAGACCATCAATGCGGCTAACCTTAAGAAGACAGCTGAAAAGGGCGGCTGCGGCAAGTGCCAGGCTTCCTGTCAGTCTGCTTGCAAGACTTCTTGCACAGTTGCTAACCAGAAGTGCGAAAAGTGATCCGGTGATTGGCTGAATTGCTGCGGGGCGGCTCGTTTTGCCGACCTCGCATAAATCCGGCTATGCGCCGGGTTTTATTTTTTATAAAAATCCCACTGTTTTTTTGTTTGAAAGGTAAGATCTTATGATTCATAAATACAAGCTTAACGGATATAATATAGTTCTCGACGTAAACAGCGGCGGCGTTCATCTCGTGGACGAGCTCACTTATGATATGCTTGATAATGTTGAGCCTCCTTTCGAGGACAAGTGTCCCGAGAGAGTCAAGGAAAAGCTTTCGCGCTTCTACTCCCCCGAGGATATTGAGTCCTGCTATCAGGAGGTCGTTGAGCTTTACAAGAATGAAGTACTTTTCTCCGAGGATACATACGAAAAATTCGCTAAATATTCCGTTCCTGCTCCGATAAAGGCAATGTGCCTGCTCGTTGAACAGGACTGCAACCTCCGCTGCGAATACTGCTTTGCTTCGCAGGGCGACTACGGCACGGGCTGCAGAATGCACATGGATTTTGAAACGGGCAAAAAGGCGCTCGACTTCCTGCTTGAAAAGTCGGTCGGCAGAGAAAACCTCGAAGTTGACTTCTTCGGCGGCGAACCGCTCATGAACTGGAACGTTGTAAAGCAGCTCGTTGAGTACGGACGCTCCAAGGAAAAGGAATACAACAAGAACTTCCGCTTCACCGTTACAACGAACGGTATGCTCCTCGATGCGGACAAGATCGACTTTATCAACAAGGAAATGAGCAACGTTGTTCTCTCCGTTGACGGACGAAAGGAAGTCAATGACCGTATGAGAAAGCGCATTGACGGCACGGGCAGCTATGACCGCTTTATGCCGAAGTACAAAGAGCTTGTTGAAAAGAGAAACCACCAGAATTACTACGTTCGCGGAACTTTCACAAAGTACAATCTCGACTTCTCGAACGACGTTTACAGTCTTTTCAACGAGGGCTTCGATCAGATCTCCGTTGAGCCGTGCGTAAGCGACCCGAAAGAGCCTTACTCTATCACTCAGAGCGACCTCCCGAGAGTTTTCTCCGAGTATGAGAAGCTCGCGCAGATGCTCCTTATCAACGACAAGCAGGGCAAGCACTTCAACTTCTTCCACTTTATGCTCGACCTTGACCAAGGACCTTGCGCTATCAAGCGCCTGAGAGGCTGCAGCAGCGGCAACGAGTATGTAGCTATCACCCCCGAGGGCGACATTTATCCCTGCCACCAGTTCGTTGGCGTTGAGGATATGAAAATGGGCAACATCAACGAGGGAACTTTCAACGAAGAGCTGAAAAAGGAATTTGCAGGTGCGCACATTTACTCCAAGGAAGACTGCAAGAAGTGCTGGGCAAGATTCTACTGCAGCGGCGGCTGTAACGCAAACAACTTCATTTACAACGGCGACATTCATCAGGCGCACAAGATCTCCTGCGAGATCGAAAAGAAGCGTCTTGAATGTGCTATCATGATGAAAGCTGCAAAGGCTGCGGAAGAACAGGGCATTGATTTATAATTCGGAATTATCTAATGCGTAATTCGTAATGCGTAATTCGTAATTAAGCTTCGCTATTTTGATAGATATTTATAAAAAGGTGCTGTCACGTTTTTTTGTGACAACACCTTTTTTATTTATGCTATTAATTATGCATTGAATTAAACGACATTCTCTCCTCGAACGGTATTTTTTTCGGAGCGACAGGTTCAGATTCCGCTATGCCTATCGGGAGGAAGCAGACAAGCTCATACTCATCGGGGACATTCAGTATCTTCGCCATTTTGCCTGCGATATCGTCCGTATCGGTAATATGACCCTCTATCCAACAGCTTTGGTAGCCGAGTTCCACTGCGGCGAGAAGCATATTTTCTATTGCGGCGGAATAGTCCTGCACGGAATAGCACTTATCCCGATAAGCAAAAATGCGTCTTGTAAGGACACATATCATCGCAGGCGCTGTTTCGCCGACGGGCGGGTCAATAACAGCATGGAGCTTTGACATGACCTCGGGGTCATCAACGGCAATAAGGCTCGTTGTCTGCTTATTACAACCCGAAGGTGCGGCAAGTCCTGCTTTCATGATTGTGATAAGGTCGGTTCTCGGAACGGGTGTTGACTTGAATTTTCCGCGGTAGCTGTGTCTTTTATTGATAATTTCTATTGCTGTCATTTTTTACTCCTTTTCTTTGGCTCGGGAAGTTCGGGATATATCGTTTCAAAGAGGTTTTTAAGGAACTCTTTATCATCGGTATTTTCGCAAAGTATCATATCCTTTGCACCGTCATAAGGCGGCTCGTGCGGCGAATCGGGCATAAGCTTTTCCGCACTCGGGGTAGGCTTTATACTAAACACCATTTAAAATTTGGAAAAAATCAAGCCAACAATCTTGAATATATGTGATTTCGGCGCAGGTTTTTTCCTGTATTTTACTGGTGTTTAGTATTATCAGCAAGCGGTCGTCGCAGACATAAGCGGCGATCTTTCCTTTATAATAGATGATATACTCCCCCATCATCTGTTTATAGGTGATATTTTCGAGGTTTGAGAGCTGTTCGAGGACATATTCGAGAAATTCTTTTCGTGACGGCACTGCATACTCTCCCTTTTTCATTGTTTATTTGTATTGTATCACAGATTCACGGAAAATTCAAGCTTTTTCTCGGGCAAATGCTCTAAACCGCTTGCAATATGCGCTTTAGTATGGTATAATGAGAATATAATTTTCGTTTATATTATGAATTAGGAGTTGTTTTTGATGTCTTTTGATAGCTATGAATCCCCTTTCTGCACCCGATATGCGAGCAAGGAAATGCAGTATATCTTCTCCGCAGATAAAAAATTCACCACCTGGAGAAAGCTTTGGGTCGCTCTTGCAAGGGCTGAAATGAAGCTCGGTCTTCCCGTTACTCAGGAACAGGTGGATGAACTTGAAGCAAACGTTGACAACATCGACTATGCTGTTGCTGCTGAGAGAGAAAAGCTCGTCCGTCACGATGTTATGGCTCACGTTTACACCTACGGTCTTGCCTGCCCAAAGGCAAAGGGAATCATTCACCTCGGCGCTACTTCCTGCTACGTTGGCGACAACACCGACATCATCATTATGCGTGATGCGCTCAAAGTTGTAAAGAGAAAGCTCATCAACGTTCTCGGTCAGCTTTCCGAGTTCGCAATGGAATACAAGGATATGCCTGCACTTGCTTACACGCATCTTCAACCTGCACAGCTCACGACTGTCGGCAAGCGCGCTACTCTTTGGATGAACGAGCTTCTTATGGACCTCAACGAAATTGATTACAGAATCGAACATCTTGCGCTCCTCGGCTCAAAGGGTACAACGGGTACTCAGGCTTCATTTATGGAGCTTTTCGAGGGCGACACGGACAAGGTAAAGAAGCTTGAAGAGCTTATCGCAGAAGAAATGGGCTTCGACAAGGTAGTTCCCGTATCGGGTCAGACCTATTCGAGAAAGATAGATTCACAGATCGTTGCGACACTCAGCGGAATCGCACAGTCTGCAATGAAGTTCGCAAACGATATGAGAATCCTCCAGAACTTCAAGGAAATGGAAGAACCGTTCGAGAAGAACCAGATTGGCTCGTCCGCAATGCCTTACAAGAGAAATCCTATGCGTTGCGAGCGTATCACTGCTCTTGCGCGTTACGTTATGATAGATTCGCTCAACCCTGCATTCACCGCAGGAACACAGTGGTTCGAGAGAACGCTCGATGACTCGGCTAACAAGAGAATTTCCGTTGCAGAGGGCTTCCTCGCAATCGATGCTATCCTCAATATCCTTATCAATGTTACATCGGGAATCGTTGTATATCCAAAGGTTATCCGTGCAAGAATTATGAAGGAGCTTCCGTTTATGGCTTCCGAGAACATTATGATGGACGCTGTAAAGAGAGGCGGCGACAGACAGGCTCTCCACGAGAAGATCCGTACTTACGCAATGGAGGCAGGCAAGCAGGTCAAGGAATTCGGTCTTGAAAATGACCTCATTGAGAGAATTCTTGCTGACCCTGATTTCAAGACTTCGAGAGAAGAAATCGAAGCTATCCTCCAGCCTGAACATTTCACGGGCAGAAGCGCACAGCAGACCGAGGAATTCGTAAACGGACTTATCAAGCCTATCCTTGAAGCTAACAAGGACATTATGGGTGAAAAGGCAGAACTTACGGTTTAATTCGTAATGCGTGATTATTTTTATTCTGAAAAATTACGGTAAAAAAACCGAATCGCGCCGGCTATTTTCGGCGTAAAATACCATTAATAATACTAAACAAGCCTGTTTTCAAAGGGTTCACTTGAAAACAGGCTTGTTCGTTTATTTCATAAACGCCTTGCGGCGCGGGACGGGAAACCCGTCCCCTACAATTTTGCACACGTTTTGCGCAACAAATTGGTACATTAAATGGGCGGATATGGGATCCGCCCCTACGAAATATAGGTTTTCACAACAAATATGCGAAACAAAATAATTACGCATTACGAATTAGTCATTATCTCAATGTAAACTTCATTGTCCGAAACATAGCTTGAATTGATATCGACCGTGTATTTCAGATAAAGATCGCCGCCGTCTGCGGTGAGGTTGTTGACTATTGACTGCGTATAGATTCCGATAGTCATATCGCCGTATGGTGTGCCGTAATGGCAATGGTGCTTTTTATCCTTTTCGATGATAAGGTTCGTGCCTGCTTCGCCGCTTCGTACTATTGAGGCGCTTTCATTGCCGAACGCGGTTATTTCCGTGCGAGCGCCCTCAAAGCCTGTTGCTTCGGTTTCATCGTAGGCGATTTTAAATCCGCCGCCCTTTACAGTCGAAAAGGTCGCGCCCGTTATGAGCTCGGTTTCGTTTCTTTCCCTATCTATCTGCTGAACGCCTTTCAGCGTTATTGTAACGTCTTTTTTCATATTGACCTCTTAGAAAAAGCCGCCGATCGTTGCTTTGAGCATCGGCGGTTTCTTTTTTATGCGAGCGAGATAAGTTCCTCTGTTTCGACTTTCTCGACATTTCCTTTTATCTTTTCTCCGAGGAAGCACTCGGCGTTATCCTTGAACATTTCGGTGCTGTCCGATGAATAGAACACCGTTTCGCCCTCGGTTTCGCGTTCTGCGAGCATATCGTGTCTTGTGAGATATGCGCAGGCGAACTTTGCGGCTTCGCTTCCTGCGGAGATGAGCTCTACATTTTCGCCCATATAGTCGGCGATAACGTCCTGCATTATCGGGTAATGCGTACAGCCGAGGATAAGCGTATCTACGCCCTCGCGCTTGAGCGGTTCAAGATACTGCTCTGCGACGAGCTGTGCGACCTTGTTGTTTCTGTCCGCAAAGCCGTTTTCGACAAGCGGCACGAACAGCGGACAAGCCGCACCGACTACTGTTAGTGACGGTTTTATCGTGCGGATAGCCTTTGCATAAGCGCCTGATCTTATCGTTGCGGCTGTTCCGATAACGCCGATCTTTCCGTTTCTCGTTTTAGCGCAGGCGGTCTGCACCGTCGGCAGGAGAACCCCGGTGAACGGTATCCCATCGGCATCTTTTTTATCCATTCCCACGACAGATGAAACTGTACCGCAGGCGGCGATTATCATTTTGACATCGTGCTTTTTCATAAAGGCGATATCCTGCATCGCGTATTCCATTATAGCTTCACGGCTTCGCGAACCGTAAGGCAGGCGCGCTGTATCGCCGAAGTAGATGATGTTCTCGTTCGGCATAAGGCTGTGCAGTTCCTTATAGCAGGTAAGACCGCCCATTCCCGAATCGAAAACTCCGATCGCTGAATTATTCATTTAAAGCAACTCTCTTTGCAAATTAGTTATCCATAGCCGACTCGATAAGTCTGTCGAGAAGTTCGGGCTGTGAGATACCCATATTCTCCATAAGCTTCGGGTACATACTGATAGGTGTGAATCCCGGGAGAGTGTTTATCTCGTTGAGAATGACAGTTCCGTCCTTTTTGAGGAAGAAGTCTATTCTTGAAAGTCCCGAACAGCCGATAGTCTTAAACGCTTTGAGAGCCGTTTCGCGAATCTCGTTTTCGGACTCGGCGGGGATATCCGCAGGAATGTTTATTCCCGATGTGCCTAAGATATATTTTGCGTCATAATCGTAAAAATCATTGCAGGAAATAATTTCGCCGACTCTTGAAGCGAATGGCTTATCTGTGCCGAAAACAGCACATTCAAGTTCTCTGCCCTCGATGAATTCTTCGACGATGACCTTTTTATCGTGTGAAAATGCGAGCTTTATCGCATCTTTGAGCTGCTCGAACGAGCCTGCCTTGTTTACGCCGACCGAAGAACCGCTGTTGCAGGGCTTGACGAAGAGCGGAAAATCGAGTTCGTTGATGATATTTTCGCAAATTTCATCGAGCTGACCGAGGTCGGACTGGCGGACAACTGCGTGTCTTGCCATATGAATGCCTGCGGCTTCGAGGATAGTGTGCGTAACGGCTTTATCCATACAATCGGCAGAAGCAACGACCTTGCAGCCGACATAGGGTATTCCCGAAAGCTCGAGAAGTCCCTGAATACAGCCGTCCTCGCCGTGCTGACCGTGGAGCGCCGGGAAAACAACGTCGATTTTTGTTATCGAATATGTACCGTCAACGATCTTGACGATGCCTTTGTACATCGGGTCGGGGAGAATGACCGCAGGAACGCAGTCGGGGTTGGATTCCCAGTTGCCCGAGGTTATCATATTAACGTCGCCGGGATAGAAGAGCCAGCGGCCTTTTTTCGTAATGCCGATAGGAATGACCTCGTATTTATCGGCAGGGATAGCATTTATAATGTTAGTCGCAGAGATCAGCGAAATATCGTGTTCATTTGAAACTCCGCCGAAGAGTACGGCAACTTTGATTCTGGACATTTTTACCACTCCTATGGTTATTGTCACAAAGACGGCAAAAAGCCGCTTTTTGCACAAATATTATATCACATTTTTGGTGCTAAAGTCAAGCATTTTTCAAACTTTGCGCTGATGTTTGGTCAAAATTTCCTTGAAATATCAAACGGAAATATAATCAGCCGCAGCATAGCCGGTCATACCGCCGTAGCTGACAACATACCAGTTGCCCGTCTGACCGAGGACTGTGACCTCCGCACGGTTCGGGATAACGCCGATGACCCGAGCATTGGTGTTCGGCATGCTTCGGATATTGAGGTTCGAGCCGTCCGTTGTGACCGTTCCCGTCCGTGCAGGCACGGCTTCAACAAAAGGTATTCCGAAGTAGTCGCAAAGCGCTTGGACGAGGTTCCGCGCGATAGACTGCGTGTTCGATTTTATCCATTCCGCGTCCTCGGGGTTGTCGTGATAACCAAGCTCGCAAAGCACCGCAACTGCACGTGTCTGCGTGACTTCGCCGAGCGAGGTCGTGGGGAGCGTATTGACCTTTGAGGGGTTCGGGTAGATGTTTTTGAGGTTGTTGACGATGATATCGGCGAGCCGTTCGCCCTGCGCCGAATAGGGCGAATAGTAGATATCGATGCCCGAAAGTATGCCTGCGAAGCGGCCTCCGCCTGCGTTTGAGTGGAGCGCAAGGTGTACATCATAATAGCGTGAATTTGAGTCTGCGATAGCGCCGCGGACATCACGGTCGGGGTCGTTGCGGCTGTAGGTTATGCCCGAAGAGCGCAGGTATGGTTCCATAGCATCGGCGATGAGGTTCATCTGCTGCTCCTCGTTTCCGCCGTTTACATACTGGTTCCACTGCTGCGTTGACGGGCTCAAAAATACACTTGGCATAAAAAATCTCCTTACATAGACTTGATAGCTTTGTTCAAGTTTATGCGGGGAGATGATTTTTTATGTTATACTAAGTAAACGCTGATTAAAACGTTTTTGCCATTTTTCAAAATGGCAAAACGAACGCTTTGCTTTAATCAGCTTTTTCCTAACTGTTTTAATTATAGCATCATTTTGGCAAATAAGGTATGCTGTAAGCTGAAATTTTGCCGATCAAGCCTTGCCCGGAACCTCCGCGAAAAAGCTTTTGAGCGGAAGTGTACTGCCCGAGTGTTTGCCGTTCGGGACGACCTCGAAGCGGCTGTTTTTCAGCAGATTTCGGGTCATATCGTGAGTATCGATGATCTCATCACTGCCGCCGACGATGACGGAAATTTTCTCGCTGTCAATATCCGAAAGCTCACCGAACAGCTTTATGAACGGGCGTATTTCTCCGCAATAGCCGAGCCTTGGCAGGTGCAGAAACGGCATAAGGCACGGGTTCACGAGCGCCGCAGGAAGCCCGAGCCGCACTGACATTACGGCGGCATAAAATCCGCCGAGGCTTGACCCGACGAGCATCTCCGCGCCACACTCCCCTGCTTCGCGCAAAAGCATTTCAAGCGTTTCATCGGGTAAGAGGGTATCGTAATCAAGCTCGGGCGAAGTGACTTCGTGACCGAGCGCGATCAATGCTTCGTATGCGCTGTTTTTCGCGCTGCCTTTATAGCCGTGGATATTGAGTATTTTCATTTTGGGACTTCTTTCTTTATCTAAAATTATTTTTTTCAAATTCACTACATACAGTTGAGTAGTTTAGCTCTAAGAAGGACTTCCAGTCATCAATTTGATTTAATCCCTTGCGGATAACCTGTCCTAAATTTCCGTCATTAAGCACTACATCACCGTATTTCTACGATGTTTTCTGTCAGATAATTATTCAGTTAGCCACATAATCAATATAACTCTGTATCTTATTGCTCAGTAAGTTCCTACTGTACTTTTCCATATAGTCATAATCTGGCTCACCGTTGTCTGTTATTGGTACTAAAATTTTCTGCCTATTCATTCTCGTACCATTAAATTTATATCCATAGGTGTATTTTGCTTTTTGCATTAAAATCAATCTGCTAAAAAACAACAAGACAAACTTATTATCCTCATATTCTTTTAGGTGAAGCCTTTTTACATCATCAGAAAAAATACAGCGATATGGGTGGTAGAAATTTTCCACAACACTTCCGTTATAGTTCACACCCAAAACATTTGTATCATATGTTTCATTTCTATTACCGACCCAGTTAGTTATTCCGTTATTAGAATCAGTTGCACCAATAAACGGACATTCTCCCTCAGTCATATTTGCAACTGTTAATCTTTTTCCAGAATATACTTCAAATAAACCGTTATCTCCACCAATGAAAAATGCTTTCCATTGCTTATCAGCAAGAGGTATTAGGTTGTACCCCCCCGATAATTTTAAGCTGTTGCTTACAATAATCAAGATATTCCTTGCGTTTTTTCAGTTCTTTCTCTTTAATGTAGGCTTCCATAAAAGCATAATCAGGTTCTCCGTCAGCACTAATCGGTAATAATATTCTCTCTCTTTTTATGCTGTCTTGATTTCCCATTTTACCATAACAATACTTTGAACAAGTTTGTCGTATCATTCGAGCAATAAACAACCCACTGTATTTATTTATTTTAGCAGAATACAACATTAAAATTGAAGAACCAGCACCTCCACGCCCAAGAAAATTTGATTGTTGGTAAAAGGTACTACCATCAACAGGGCTAACAGTAATGCAATTTCCTTTGTCTAAAATTTCTTCATCGTGTGGTTTGCAACACCTTATTACTCCATTATTAACATTGCCCGAAGCAACAAATGGAAATTTACCATTTTCATATTCCTTTTCTGAACGAGCCTTCGGTCTTTTAACAGTAAATAATTTACCGATTAAAAAAGTGTCCCATTCTCTATCTGTAAGATTTAGCATTTTTCACTCTCCTCAAACAAGTATTTTCGATTTTGCATAATCATCGAAAACTCAAATGTCAAATAATCGCCGACTGTATTTTCAAAATCTTCTTCCGTTGGTATTTCATCATTAAAATAATAAAAACTGTGTAACCATTCATCTTCTGCTTCAACAGTAGTTTGAACACAAAATTTAGTTTCACATTCTATTCTATCAAACCAAACATCAAGTAAATGTTGTTTCTTATCCTTTGCAGACTCAGTTTCTAATAAACCAATATGCGGAGCAACTTTATATCCGTCATCTTCAAAATTGATAAATTTACTCATCTTATCGGCAGGGTGTGGTTCTCCTGCTGTAAAAACAGCAATACAAGGCATTGTTCCGACCCCGTAAAAAGTGTCTTTATTTAAGGTTATTACACCCTCTAAAGTATGCTTTTTAAGAATGTTAGCCTTTATAGACGCTTCTTCTTTAGATTTTCCTGTCATTGTAGACTGCGGAACAATAACTGCACATCTTCCGCCAACAGCCAATGAATTAAGCAAATGCTCTGTAAATGCAATTTCATACAAGTCGGGATTTTGTTTTGAACCTTGTGAATATGGTGGGTTCATCATTCCGACTGTTGCTTGCTTCAACTGTAACTTGTTGGGGTCTTGTTTCAAGAAATCATCATTTATAAGGTTGCTTTTTCCATCGCCACGCAAAATCATATTGGTAGTGGCAATCGTAAACATATTCGGGCGTAATTCAATACCGTGTAACTGATTTTGTCTTATGCTCTTTTTCTGAACTTCATTATCGGCTTTTTTGAGCATATTGTGCATTGCCGCTATCAAAAATCCTGCTGTGCCACAGCAAGGGTCAAAGACAACATCTTCAGGTTTTAAGTCAAGCAATTCACAGAATAACTGTGTTATATGCTTCGGTGTAAGAATAATTCCAAGTGTCTGTCCATCGCCACCCGAATAACTCATAAATTCCCCATAAAATCGACCAATATAATCTTCTGCCGACTTTGAATAACGGATAGAACGATAAATTTGGCCATACAAGAACTCTGCAAAATGTTTAAGCGGTGTCTTGTTTAATTTCTCGTCAATTTCATTCAATTTTACTGTGTCTTTTATAAATGCGAACTGCCCCAAGATTTTATCTTTCTTTACAGCAGGGGAAACATTAGCTCTTTTCAGATTAGCGTCAATGGCGTCATATATTTTTTGACCATCAGTTTTAATGGTATCACCCGTCAAATCACTAATAGAAAAATTCTTAAATTCTGCTTCTCGAAGTGCAAGCATGATTCCAGATACAACCAAAGGTTTTTCCGTATCAAGAAGATTGCCATAATTACGCAAATCTTCATGTAATACAGCAGCGTCTTTCAGAATTTCAGCAGTTTCTTTTTCAGTGTCGGTATCTTCTTTCAAAACTTCTCTTGTATAGTATTCATCAATATTATCCTCGTTAAAGGAAATAAAGGACTGTACTTCGGGAAGTTCTCTGTAAAACTCTGTTTCATCTACATATAACGGAGAAATCTTATGCTTTCTTTCATCTCCCGACACACCGAAAGCAAGGATTTTCTTGTAGGTAGTGTTTTTTGCAAGGTGCCTTGCATAAAACAATGCCCCATTTACTGCGTAATCTCGCACAGCATTAACTTCAACGCTGATACAATTCTTATCATCTAACTTAATGTGTTTGCTCAAAGAAGCCTTATCTTCGATAACCAAAAGATAATCCTTGACTACACCCACATACTCTGGAAAACCAACATTGCCTGTTCCTTTTTTAGAAGCAGTTTTCAGTGCTTCATCTATTTCTTTTATATTACTTCCTTGTGCGTCTAATGATATTTCTGCCTGCTTTAACAGGTCATATACCCACAAGTCTGTCTTAACTTCCTTTTTAGCCATTTGATTTTTCATCACCTTTCGTAATTTCAACTATATCGTCAAGTCCACAACCTAAATAAGTGGACACCTTTGCTAATGTTTCCATTGAAACAGGCTCATCTTTTCCCATTTTTGCAAGCATATTTGTAGAAATACCCGATTTCAAACGAAGTTCGGTTTTTGTAATTTTTCTATCTATCAGTATTTTCCAAAGTTTATTGTAATTATAAAGCACCGTTTCGCCCTCCCTTTCGCAAATTAGATAAAATAAACCTCGTATATCATAACACATATTCTCTCGAATTGCAATAATATATTGTGTTTTATGATATAATATTTTATCAAAGCACTAACCACTTCCATTACACTCACAACTTAATGACTTCTTGAATACTTCCCGAAAAAGAAAACTGCCATCAATTAAGACAGCAGTTCCTTTTCGGCTGGTATGCTATTAGGAATACACAATATCGTTCGCAATTTTGCACTACTTCACGCAACACTTAAAAATTATACAAAAAATAAAAAAACCGTTACAAGCGACGTAAAATCACGCTTTGCAAACGGCTTTTTATGGAGCTGGAAACGTGACTTGAACACGCGACCTGCGCATTACGAATGCGCTGCTCTACCAACTGAGCTATTCCAGCATTGCTATAATATTATACTATAAAATAAGCCTGCTGTCAAGCCTTTGCGCAAAAAAATTATCAAATTTACCGCAGAAATTTTTCCGGCAGCAGCTTTTTCTATAGAGAAACCGACTTTTGTTTTTGCAGAAATGTAAACTTTAATCGAACTTTCTCCCCTTGCGGCTTTGGTTCTATTTACAAAAGGGCAGTTTTACGGTATAATTATCAGTGATTTTTATACTAAACACCATTTAAAATTCAGAAAAATCAAGCCGACAATCCCGCAGCTGTTTTTAACAGGTTTATATTGGATTTCGGCGTAGATTTTTTCCTGTATTTTATTGGTGTTTAGGAAAAAGCTGATTAAAGCGAAGCGTTCGTTTTGCCATTTTGAGAAATGTACGAGTTTACGCCTTTAATGTCAATTTGACATAAACATTTTGAAAAATGGCAAAAACGTATTAATCAGCGTTTCCTTAGTATTACTCTCGGAAAGGAAAATTTGATATGAAGATTTATGCGGCGAGGCACGGTCAGACCGAATGGAATTTAAACGACAGGATATGCGGCAGGACGGACGTTGAGCTTACCGAAACGGGCAGGGAGCAGGCGGTTTTGCTTGCTGAAAAAGCGTATGAAAAGGGTGACATCGACCTTATCGTCTGCTCGCCGATGAAGCGCGCTCGGGCTACTGCAAAGGCTGTTGCGGACAAGATCGGCTGTGAGATCACGATAGATGAACGTCTTATTGAATGGGATTACGGTGACTTCGAGGGCAAAGACCGCACGACCGAGGGCTTTGCGCAGAACAAGATCGAATTCGGTGTCAAGATGCACGGCGGCGGTGAGTCGGTTTTACAGCTTGCACACAGAGTTTACAGTGTTATCGATGATGTTATTGCGAAATATCCAGACAAAAACGTACTTCTCGTTTGTCACGGCGGCGTTTGCAGGATAGTCGAAACCTATTTCAACGATCTTTCGACTTATGATTACTCGCATTTCTTTATGGGCAACTGCGAACTGAGGGAATATTTCGTCAAAAAATAAGAAAATTCGGGATTTTTCGTATTTTCGCCCTTGAAAAAAGATGCGTTTTTTGGTATAATTAAAGTTAATTATTTTTGCTTGAAATGAGGTAGATCAATGCAGTCATTTATTGATACCGTTGCGAAGGTCAACGGTGCTGTCAATGGTGTAGTCTGGGGAATACCGATGCTCGTGCTTATTATCGGAACGGGCATTTTTATGTCGGTAAGGACGGGATTTTTCCAGATAACAAGGATAAAAACTTGGGCGAATGAAACTTTTCTCGCCATTTTTAAGAAAAAATCGGTCACAAAAACAAACGAAAAGAAAGCGATCACGCAGTTTCAGGCGCTTTCGACCGCTCTTGCCGCGACTATCGGCACGGGTAACATTGCAGGCGTTGCAACGGCTGTTTGCATCGGCGGACCGGGTGCTGTTTTCTGGATGTGGCTCTCCGCTTTGTTCGGAATGATGACAAGCTTCTCTGAAAACGTTCTCGGCATCTACTTCCGCAAGAAAAATGAACACGGCGAATGGTCGGGCGGTGCGATGTACTATCTTGAAGAGGGTCTGAAAGATAAAAAGGGACTTCGCCGCATTGCAAAGCCGCTGTCGGTGATGTTTGCTATATTCTGTGTTTTGGCTTCGTTCGGCATAGGAAATATGGCGCAGTCGAACTCGATATCGAGCGCGATGCAGTCCAATTTCAACATTCCTACGGTCGTAACGGGCGTTGTGCTTGCGATAATTGCGGCTCTCGTTGTGCTCGGCGGCATCAAGAGAATTGCAAAGGTAACGGAAAAGCTCGTGCCTTTTATGGCTATATTCTACATAGTCGGCTGTCTTATCATTTTTGTAATGAACTTCCGCCACATTCCTTATGTTTTCTCGTCCATTTTCAAGAGCGCATTCAGCTTTTCCGCTGTTGCGGGCGGCGTTGGCGGCTACATTATTAAGCGCGCTGTCACAATGGGCTTCAAGAGAGGCGTTTTCTCGAACGAGGCAGGACTTGGCTCGTCGGTAATGGTAAACTGCGCTTCGGACGTAAAAGAACCCGTTATTCAGGGTATGTGGGGAATTTTCGAGGTATTCTTCGACACGATAATCGTTTGCACACTCACTGCATTTGTTATTCTTTCCAGCCCTGCAAACTCGGTATCGTTTGAAGAAGCACTCAGCAATGTTTCGACACAGCCGCAGTATTTCACGATAAATTACACTGACGGCGGAACGAACCTCATCGACTCGGACATCAATCCGAAGTACATTGTTGCATCGGACGATGCGGCAGAAGGAACTTACACCGAATATTCCGCAAAGACCGTTTACGGTCAGGAATTCTCCGTAAAAATCCTCAACAGTGACACTGCAAGCGGCGAGAACGACTTCACCTTTGCGAACGTTATGGAGCTTAAGGGAATTCAGGCGAAAGATGTAAACGGAAATCACCTTACCGATGAAAACGGCGACCCAATAATTGATTCGATAGAAATAAACGAGGTCAACGGTGTTCCGCTCGTAACGTATGCATTCAGCCAGCGTCTTGGTTCTGTTTCGGGCAAGATACTTGCTGTCGCGATACTTCTTTTCGCATTCTCGACAACTCTCGGCTGGTCTTTCTACGGCACAAAGGCTCTCGAATATTTGCTTGGCACAAAGGCAACTATCGTTTACAAAATAATCTTCGTTCTGTTTATAATAGTCGGCTGCACGATGAAGCTTGGACTTGCGTGGGATATTTCCGACACATTCAACGGACTTATGGCGCTCCCGAACCTTATCGGTGTGCTTTCGCTTTCGGGCATAGTAGTTGCGATAACGAAGAATTACATCCACCGCCGCATAAAGAAAGACGATATGAACGCGCTCCCGATGATATCTGCATATTCCGATATCCACGAGGAACAGCACGAAAAGCTTAAGGCGGAATACAGCAAGGAAAATAATTCGTAATTCGTAATTCGTAATGCGTAATTATTGTGTTACCCAAATTTACGGCGAGAATCGAATTTCCGTAGGGGCGGATTCCATATCCGCCCGTTTGATACACAGATTTATTGCGTAAAACATGTATTAAATGTAGGGGACGGGTCTCCCGTCCCGAATCGCGTCAGCGATTTTCGGCACAATTATTTACAAAGAAAATCCCCCTGTTTTCATCGGATAAACCTTTGAAAACAAGGGGATTCGTTTTTGTGAAGCACTTTGCGATGTGGGGCGGTCGAACGCCCCTACGAAATTTTGCTTGAAATTCAGGGGTTGCATCGGGCGGATATGGAATCCGCCCTTACGGAATTTGGCGTTTTGCAATTATTTTGCGGAACACAAATAATTCCGAATTACGCATTGATCGTAAGTTCATTGTCAACGCAGTCGATCTTGACCGTACTGTACGGTTCGATCTCGTCGGCGATGATCTTCTTTGCGAGCATTGTTTCGAGTGTACTCTGGATATATCTCTTAAGCGGTCTTGCGCCGTATACGGGGTCATAGCCGTTATCTGCGATATAGGTCTTTGCGGCGTCGGTAACGTCGAGTGTGATCTGCTTATCCTTTAAGCGGTTCTGGAGGCTCTTGAGCATAAGGTCGATGATCGGGAATATTTCCTTCTTGGTGAGCGGCTTATAGAACACGATCTCGTCAAGACGGTTGAGGAACTCGGGGCGGAAGTGGCTCTTAAGCAGGCTGCTTACGTTTGCTCTTGCTTCGTCCGAGATCTCGCCGTTCTCGTTGATGCCGTCGAGGATAAAGTCCGAACCGAGGTTCGAGGTAAGGATTATAATGGTATTCTTGAAGTCTACCGTTCTGCCCTGCGAGTCGGTAACACGGCCGTCGTCAAGGATCTGGAGCAGGATATTGAAGACATCGGGGTGAGCCTTTTCTACCTCATCGAAGAGGACTACGGAATAAGGCTTTCTGCGGACTGCTTCGGTGAGCTGACCGCCCTCCTCATAGCCGACATATCCCGGAGGTGCGCCGATAAGACGGCTTACGCTGAACTTCTCCATATACTCGGTCATATCGATACGGACGAGGTTGTTTTCATCGTCAAAGAGACACTGAGCAAGTGTTTTTGCAAGCTCTGTTTTACCAACGCCCGTAGGTCCCATGAACATAAACGAACCGATAGGTCTGTTCGGATCCTGGATACCTGCTCTTGAACGGAGGATAGCTTCGCTGACCTTTTTAACTGCTTCGTCCTGACCGATAACACGGCGGTGAAGAATTTCTTCGAGGTGGAGGAGCTTTTCACGCTCGCCCTCCATAAGCTTTGAAACGGGTATTCCCGTCCAACGGGCAACGACTCTTGCAATTTCTTCATCGGTAACTTTATCGTGAAGAAGCGTATCGGCCTTGTTCTTTTCGGCTGTTTCCTCGGCAGCTTCGAGCTGTTTTTTCAGTTCGGGTATTCTGCCGTAAGTGAGTTCTGCGGCTTTGTTGAGGTCGCCGTTTCTCTGTGCGGAAGCAAGCTCGCCGTTAGCGGCTTCGATCTGCTCACGGAGCGACTGGAGGTTCTTGATATTCGCTTTTTCGTTTTCCCAACGTGCTTTCATCTCGTTGAATTCGGCGCGCATTTCGGAAAGCTCCTTGCGGATATTTTCAAGTTCTTCCTTGGAAAGCTTATCGTCCTCTTTTTTGAGGGCTGTTTCGGCGATTTCCTGCTGCATTATCTTACGGGCAAGGTCGTCCATTTCGGCAGGCATCGAATCCATTTCCGTTCTTATCAGGGCGCAGGCTTCATCGACGAGGTCGATAGCCTTATCGGGGAGGAATCTGTCGGTGATATAACGGTTGGAAAGCGTTGCGGCTGTGATAAGTGCGGAGTCCTGAATTTTTACGCCGTGGAAGACTTCGTAACGCTCTTTAAGACCTCTCAGGATAGAGATAGTGTCCTCAACTGTTGGCTCATCAGCCGTTACCGGCTGGAAACGACGTTCGAGTGCAGGGTCTTTTTCGATGTATTTACGGTACTCGTCAAGCGTTGTTGCGCCGATGCAGTGAAGTTCACCTCTTGCGAGCATAGGCTTTAAGAGGTTGCCTGCGTCCATTGCGCCGTCGGTCTTGCCTGCGCCGACGATAGTGTGGAGCTCATCGATGAAGAGGATAATTTTGCCCTCGGACTTCTTGACTTCGTTAAGAACGGCTTTCAGACGCTCCTCGAACTCACCTCTGAACTTTGCGCCCGAAATAAGGCTGCCCATATCGAGGGAGAAGATAGTTCTGTCACGAAGATTTACAGGAACATCTCCGCGGACGATACGCTGTGCAAGACCCTCAACGATAGCGGTCTTACCAACGCCCGGTTCACCGATGATAACAGGGTTGTTCTTGGTCTTACGGGAAAGGATACGGATAACGTTTCTTATCTCAGCATCTCTGCCGATAACAGGGTCAAGCTTGTTTCTCTTTGCGAGTTCAACGAGATCCTGACCGTATTTTTTCAGCACATCGTAGGTGTCCTCGGGGTTGTCGCTCTGAACACGCTGGTTTCCTCTTATCTTTGAGAGAGCATCGAGGAACTTGTCTTTATCGATGCCGAAAGCCTTGAAAATTTCTTTGATATTGCTGTTTGCAGTGTTGAAGAGCGCGAGTACGATATGCTCGACAGAAACGTAGTCATCGTGCATATTTTTTGCGATCTGTTCAGCCTGATTGAGGCAGCTGTCAACATCGGAAGAAACATAGACTGTGTTCATCTCTCTGCCGCTGCCCGTTACCTTTGGGAAAGCTGCGATCTTCTGCAGGAGTGCGTTCTTCACGCCCTCGCTGTCAGCACCCATTGAGTTCCAGAGCTGTGAGATAAGTCCGTTCTCCTGCTCGGTCAGAGCATAGAGAAGATGTTCCTGCTCAATGCGCTGGTTCTGATATTCGACAGCGGTGCTTTGAGCAGCATTGATAGCGTCAAGTGATTTTTTAGTGAATTTGTTTGCGTCCATAAAAATCGGCCTCCTTTGATGTTATCAAAAACAATGGCGAATGCCATGGATTTTGTCGTTTAAATTGAATTTTACACAATAAGTGTAAATTTTTCACAGTATTGTGCAGAACGCACAAGCTCAGCTTCGTTTCGACATTTTATTTCGTATCGGCGTGGGATTGTGCATTTTTTACAATACTCTGTTAATATTATTGTAAAAATATTTGCTGTTTTGGCTTAAATTTATGTAAACGGGAAGAAAAATGTCCTTGTTTGGCGCATTTAACTTCCCCAATTGGCGTAACCGGTCGGGTTTTGTCTTTTTATGCGATATAAAAAACTTGAAATAAATTGTGAACAGATTTATAATAAATTTTAAGAAGAGGTGTTATTGACTTTTGAAAGAGGGATAATAATGAATACACTTAAAACCATTGCCACCGCACAGAACCGATTATGCTACAGCCTTACCGAAAGCATCCGTGAGGACGGAAGCATTTCTTATGGGGTAAAGGCGGTGACGACATTATTCGGTACTTCCGAGGAAGCTGCTGTTGAGGATATTTCGTCTGACAGGCAAATCGTTGAGAAATTCGTGGACTTGCTCGCGGACAACCTTGTTCTGCCGTCCACTTTGACGGAAGTTGCGGAGGAATTCGTTGCGTCTTTTTTCACAGTTTGACGAAAACGCTTGACAGAAGCTCATCTTTGTGGTATAATTTCTAATTACGAAATCATCTTGCTGTAAAAAGGGACAAACACTATGGAAAAGGAAGCTTTTAAGACAATTGCCGAAAACCGAAAAGCTCGGCATGAATACTTTATCCTCGAAAGCTTTGAAGCGGGCATTGAGCTTGTCGGAACTGAGGTAAAATCTATCCGCAGCGGCGGTGTCAACCTCAAGGACAGCTGGTGCATCATCGAGGACGGCGAACTTTTCGTGAACGGTATGCACATTTCGCCCTACGACCACGGCAATGTTTTCAACAAAGACCCTTTGAGAGTCCGCAGGCTGCTCATGCACAAGAAGCAGATAATGCAGCTTCTCGGAAAGATCAAGCAGGACGGGCTTACGCTCATTCCGATCTCAATCTATTTCAAGGGTTCGCGCGTTAAAGTTCAGGTCGGACTTTGCAAAGGTAAAAAGCTTCACGATAAGCGTGATGATATGGCAGCGAGGGCTGCTAAACGTGATATTGAAAGAGCTGTCAAGACCCAGAACCGTTAAGAAGTTCTGCACCATGGGGATGTAAAGGTTTCGACGGGGACTTTGAATCACGATAAGCGGGTAGAGGAGCGCACTCTCTCAAAACGGCGCACGTTTTAAAATTAGACGACAACAATAATTTTGAATTAGCAGCTGCTTAATTGCTGCTCGTCTTGCCGTTGAGTACCACGGCTTCGGTTAAGGCGTCGACTAGTGGTGAACGCCGCAGGAAAGTGCCTGCGTTCTTGCGGTGTATTGCAGGCTACCGAGCATCATTGTGTGTTTGTTCACGATGATGCGAGGGAACGTTAATAACAAACTACACCCGTAGAAAGTTGTGTGGATAGGTTTTCGGACACGGGTTCGATTCCCGTCATCTCCACCAGAAGACCCACATATATGTGGTAAAGAGTCTATGTTTTTCATAGGCTCTTTTTCTTTTGTCTTCTTTGTGCCTATGTCCTTTATCCTTTTCTACGATTTATAGTATAACTGCGTATTGTGTATATTTTATGATAATATTGTGAATATAGAGTAAAAATTAGCACTCTTTGAGCAGGAGTGCTAATTTTAATATTTCTATCGGGAAAACGGGTCAAAACAGGTTTGGATAGTCTTTTCTGCCGTCTGCAATAAGATCATATTCTTCGGAAGCAGGCAATTCAATTTTGTAATGCAATGTTGTACTTCTCCTGAAGCCTTGCTCTTGCATCGGTTAAAGATACATCAGGTTTACCCGACATCATTCTCTGTTCGGCAATTTTTAAGGCGGATAAGTTCTTCGTGCTTTTCAAATGCCTCTATACTCATAACGACAACATTCCCTCGCCGTTTTTTGTAATAATTATTCTACAAGTATATATCAGAATTAAACTGTGATATCAATAGCGAATTGAGATTATTCCTCCTCAAAATCTAAGTTAGGATTCTTGACTTTTTTGAAAAAATGTGATAATATATTCAATACTTACTATGACGATATACTTTATATGCATTAAAATAAAAGAGCAAAAAGTTATTATGAACTAAGGGGATAAGTTTATGCTTGATCAGTTTTCAAGAACCGAGCTTTTGTTCGGAAAAGAAGCAATGGATAAGCTGAAAGGCAGCAGAGTTGCTGTTTTCGGCATCGGCGGCGTAGGCGGATACGCTGTTGAGGCGCTCGCACGAAGCGGTGTAGGGACGCTTGACCTTATTGACGATGACAAGATATGCATCACCAATCTGAACAGACAGATCTTCGCCACACGAAGCACTGTCGGGAAATACAAGGTCGATGTTGCCGAAGCGAGGGTACACGACATTTGCCCAAATATAAAGGTAAACACATACAAATGCTTTTATATGCCCGACACGGCAGATGATTTCGATTTCTCGGAATATGATTACATAATCGATGCGATAGATACTGTAACAGGAAAGCTTGAGATAATAAAACGCGCAAAGGCTCTGAATGTTCCCGTGATATCCTCAATGGGCGCAGGAAACAAGCTCGCCCCGACCGCTTTCCGTGTTGCGGATATTTATCAGACAAAGGTTTGTCCTCTGGCAAAGGTAATGAGGTATGAACTCAGAAAGCTTGGGATAAAAAGCCTTAAAGTGGTCTATTCCGAAGAAAAGCCGATACGTCCTATCGAAGATATGGAGATATCCTGCCGCAATCACTGCGTATGTCCTCCGGGAACTGTAAGAAAATGCACCGTGCGCCGAGATATCCCCGGTTCAAACGCTTTTGTCCCGTCGGTGGTGGGACTCATTATTGCAGGAGAAGTTATAAAAGACCTTGCGAAGAACTGATACAGACAAAACAGACCATACGGAGTACCCGTATGGTCTGTTGCTTTATTACAAAATTGCAAATATCAGCACGTTTCGGCTGTTTCCAAAGCGGGGTTTTCCTTGTGATTTCTCGCTTTTGCAGCCTTTATGCCGATAATGGCTGTTATCACTGCGATGATGCCCCCGACTATCGAGCCTATGATAAGCACGGTCATGCCCGTTTCTTCATCCGGGACAAGGACAGAGAAAAGGCAGCTCATAAGGTTTCCTATAAAATGGAACACTACGCAGAGCTTCCAGTCGCCCGTCACAAATCTTATTCCCATAAGTACAAGTCCGAAAACAAGCGCATAGATCATCATATTCTGCGAATGGATAAGTCCAAATGTGAGCGTTACCGCAACGATGGTGAACCAATTTGAGAAGCCGCGCTTTTTAAAGAATGTAACGAGCAGACCTCTGAAAATAAGTTCCTCGACAAATGGTGCAAAAAGCGCTGTAAAGAACATAAACGGCACTGACTGCGCAAGAAGATCCTGAGTGGAGTCGGTTTCGGTGATGCCCATTAACGAGAGCGAGAGCGAATTTATAAGCTGGAGCACGAAGAATGAACCTATTGTGAACAGAACCGTCAGACCATATACCTTTCCGCTCTGCTTAACGGGCGACATATCGGACATTTTTGTTTTCGAGATGAGCATTGTTAAAATTCCGCCGATAAATGCCGCTATTTGACTGACAACAGATATTATCATAAGCGAATCTGCGCTCGTTATATCGAATGTTTCGCCTGCAGCGGCGCTTTTTATTGCAAGCACGATGCCGAGAACCATACCTGCGAAGAGCTGGACTGCGAAATACACCCCAAACGGTATCATTGCGACAAAGAAGTTACCGATTTTTTTTAAGACTTTCATAGCTGTTTCTCCTTTTGATGTTTTGTACTAATGAACTAATACAATAATATCACTATAAGTTACGTTTGTCAATAGTTTTTCTTAATTCTTTTTAAAATTTTTTTATCCTATTGAAAATACGTTTGCAATATGATATAATTTTCTTGCAAATATTTTTTACAAATGGGGTTCTCTAAAAACCGGAACACGAGCAAATTTTCGTTGGGACTTTGCGCAGCTTCAAGGCAGCGAAACGCAGTAAATACTTGATGTATTTCAAGTTTCGCTAACGCAGAAGATGTGCAAAGTCGTAGAAAATTTGCCGTGAGGGAGGTTTTTAGAGGTTACCTAATATAAAAAAAAGGACTAAATGAAATATGAAACTTGGTATGGTTGGACTTCCGAATGTCGGAAAAAGCACACTCTTTAACGCACTCACAAACGCAGGCGCAGAATCCGCAAACTACCCGTTCTGCACCATTGAACCGAACGTCGGCGTTGTTTCCGTCCCCGATGAACGCCTTTTAAAGCTAAAAGAAATGTATAACCCGAATAAATTCACCCCGGCAACGCTTGAATTTGTCGATATCGCAGGTCTTGTAAAGGGCGCATCAAAGGGCGAAGGTCTTGGAAACAAGTTCCTCGCAAATATCCGTGAAGTTGACGCTATCGTTCACGTTGTTCGCTGCTTTGAGGGTACGGACGTTATCCACGTTGACGGAAGCATCAATCCGAGAAGAGATATCGAAACTATCGACCTCGAACTTATCTTCTCCGACATCGAAATGCTCGACAGACGCATCGACCGCACAAAGAAGCTCGTCAAGGGCGACAAGAAATACATTGCGGAAGTAGAATTCCTCGAAAAGCTCAAAGCCCACCTCGAAGCAGGTCACTCTGCACGTTCCTTTGACTTCACCGAGGAAGAAGCAGAAGCTATCAAGAGCACTCCGCTGCTCTCAGCAAAGCCCGTAATTTTTGCAGCAAACCTCTCCGAAGAGGATTTCAAGAACAACATCGAAAATTCCGTTCACTACAAGACCGTGTGCGATATAGCAGCGGAGGAAAAGGCTTCCGTATTCCCTATCTGCGCACAGCTTGAAGCCGAAATTTCCGATATGGGCGATGAGGACAAGGCTATGTTCCTCTCCGAACTCGGACTTGAAGTATCGGGACTTGACCGTATCATCAAGGAGGGTTACGCTCTCCTCGGACTTATCTCGTTCCTCACAGCAGGCAAGGACGAAGTTCGCGCTTGGACTATTACAAAGGGCACAAAAGCTCCAAAGGCAGCAGGAAAGATACACACTGACTTTGAAAAGGGCTTTATCAGAGCGGAAGTTGTTTCGTTCGATGACCTTATGGCTTGCGGAACAATGACTGCCGCAAAGGAAAAGGGACTTGTCCGTCTTGAGGGCAAGGAATACGTTGTTCAGGACGGAGATATAATCCTGTTCCGCTTCAACGTATAATATCAGGGATCAAAAGGGCACATCGGCAGAGAACGGGAAACTCCGCCGCAAAGGTCTGACGGACAGCCCTTTGATTATAAATCTTTTTGGAGGATATGAAATGAACACAAAGAAGATCCTTGCAGGCGTTATGGCTCTCTCCCTGACGGCTGCACTCACCGCCTGCGGAAATAACGGCAGCGACAGCGGTGAAACAACCACAGAAGCTACCACCACCACTATGGCGACCGTTGCTGTAAACACAGAGGGACTTAAGGACGAAGAGCAGGAGTCACTCTCTTCCGTTCTCGACCAGCTCCCCGATGTTGAACTCGCAAACAAGGAGATCAAGTGGCTCGCTCACTACGACCTTAACCCATCATCTGACGGTTCTTCCAAGAAGGTAGAGCTTGAACTCTTCGAGCAGAAGTACGGCGGAAAGATCACCTATATCCCTACAACATGGGAAAGCCGTTACGATGACCTTTCCACAAACGTTCTCGGCGGCACGGGCGTTGACTTCTTCCCGGGCGATGACGCTAATAACTATCCAAAGGGAATCATCAACGGAATGTTCCAGTCTGTAGACGACTACATCGACCTTGATTCCGCTATCTGGCAGAACGTTTCCGCAGCTATGGACCTTTACAAGTTCGGCGGAAAGCACTATCAGTTCGTTACGGGCGTAACCGCTGAACAGGTAGTTATCTATGATACATCTACACTCGAAGCTCAGGGCTTTGACGATCCTTGGGAGCTTTATCAGAAGGGCGAATGGAACTGGGATACATTCAAGCAGATGCTCCTCGACTTCGTTGACCCCGATGCTGACCAGTACGGTCTTGACAACTGGTTCAATGAAAAGGCTCTCTACCTCTCCGCAGGCGTTCCGACTGTTTCCGTTGGCGAAGACGGTCACCTCGTATGCAATGTAAACAATGCTACAGTTGAAAAGGCTATGAACTATCAGTACGAACTCTATCAGAACGGACTCGTTCTTCCTCTTGAACAGTTCAACTGGTCTATCCAGCCTCAGTTCATGGGCGAGGGCAAGGAGCTCTTCTGGCTCAATGGTACTTGGGGAATCCAGGGCGACCCTGCAACCTGGACAGTTGGAATCGAACCGCAGAACCTCGGTATCGCACCTGTTCCGTCACCTGAGGGATCCGATCCTTACCAGTCCGCAGTTGTAAACGGCTATGCACTCTGCAAGGGCGCAGCTAACCCTGAGGGCGTTGCCCGCTTTGCTGAATGTGTTATCGTTGCAAACAATGACCCTGCAACTATCGCTATTTCCGACAGAAAAGCTATGGACGACAGCCAGTGGTCCGAAGATATCATCGCAAGAGTAAAGGAGATCAACGAACTCACAAGACAGTACCCTGTTGTTGACCTTGCATCGGGCTGCTCCTCCGATATCGCTTCCATCACAACAGACGGCGGCTCTGAAATGGGCACAAGAGCTCCATTCCACGGCACAGACTGGGCAACAATGAGAGAAACTATCGCAGATACTCTCACTATGCTCGTTGATGAAGTTGACCAGAAGCTTCAGGAAGCTACAGCTGAATAAATTACATAATAAAAATACAAATGCCGTCAGAGCGATTGCTTTGACGGCATTTTTTTATTTACATCAACGGTGCGATTATGCGAAGCACCCTTCCGAAAAATTTCGTAAGTATGTTGAACTTTTTGCAGTCTTCAAGCGTTATACGCTGACATTTCTGCAAAGTGAGCTGATAATCTTCCTCGGTTTCGCGAACCGAACTTGTACCGTAGGTGTAAGCCGCACATTCAAAATGCAGGAACAAGCTGCGGTAGTCGAGGTTTATCGAGCCGACAACTGCGCGGATATCATCGCTGACAAATACCTTTGCGTGGACGAATCCCGGTGTGTATTCGTAAATCTTCACGCCTGCTTCGATAAGCTCGGCATAATATGTATGCGCAAGCCAAAAAGCATACTTTTTGTCGGGGATATGCGGCATTATTATCGAAACGTCCACTCCCCTTTTCGCCGCATAACACAGTGCGGTTTTCATTTCATCGTCAATGATGAGATATGGGGTCATAATATGGACGTACCTTTTCGCACGGTAGAGGATATCAAGGTAAACGTTCAGACCGACATTCTCACGGTCGAGCGGACTGTCGCTGTACGGGATAACATACCCCGATTTTGCTTCGTCCTTTATCTCGGGGAAGTCGGAAACGATATAGTCACCGAAATTGTCCCAGTTCTGCTCGGTCATATTCCAGTTTTGCAGGAACATCATCGTGAAGCTTTTTACAGCCTCGCCTTTGAGCATAATGCCCGTATCTTTCCAATGTCCGAAGCGCTCCACCTTGTTGATGTATTCATCGGCAAGGTTTATTCCGCCCGTAAAAGCGGTCTTGCCGTCGATAACGACTATCTTTCGGTGGTCACGGTTGTTCTGAACTGTAGAAAGCACGGGAACTATCGGCGAAAACACCTTGCATTTTATGCCGAGCGCCTGCATTTTCTTCGGATAATTCACGGGAAGAAGCATTATCGTGCAGGTACCGTCATACATAAAGCGCACTTCCACGCCCTCTTTAACCTTTTGTTTGAGTATTTCGAGGATCGTGTCCCACATATAGCCCTCGTCAACGATGAAATACTCCATAAAGATGAACTTTTTCGCCGCAAGAAGCTCCTTTTTGAGTGCTTCAAACTTGTCTTCGCCGAGCGGAAAAAACTTTGTCGCCGTGTTTTTATAAACAGGGAAAAAAGCGTGGCTTTTCATATATTCGGCAAAGCGAGCCTCCGCTTCGTCGATGTCGGCAAGCTCACGCACAACATCATCATTCTGCGGAAGATACCCGTTCGTTTCCTTTATAACGTCCGAAAGCCGCCTGCGCACGAGCCGCGTTCCGAGTTCAAGCCTGACGTAAGTGTACATAAGCGTTCCGAAAACGGGAAGCGTCAGCACAGGTATTATCCACGCCATTTTGAAGCTTGTGTTGGACTTATCGCTGATAATATATATTATCGCAAGCGTTGAGATGATGAGATTCAGCGCATAGAAATACTCCATTGAGTTTTTCATCGTGTTCACGCACAGATAGAAGAAAACTATCTGGATTATCACGAACAGAAAAACTATCATCGTTCTGCCAAAAACAAGCCTGCACAGCTTTTTTATTTTGGAAAGCATCATTTTTCGTTTGTTCACTGTTTTTGTGTCTCCTTATATCTGTTCGTTCGGACTGAATGACCCCATTCCCCCCGATTATGTATCACATAAATTTATCGAAAGTATATTCCGAAAGTTTTTTATCCACCATCTGTGAAATCTCGGCAAAAACACGCTGATAACCGCATCTGCCTGCCATTCCCCTGCTGCATTCGTAGTTGTTCGTAAGGCACTTGCTTATTGCATATTTGCCGTCGATAGCTTCAACAACATCTTTCATCGTGATCTCGTTGGGCTTTTTCGCAAGCTCATATCCGCCCTGCGTACCCTTGAACGAAACAACAATGCCTGCCGCAACGAGCTTGCGCAGTATCTTCAGTGCAAAACGGAGCGAAACAACAGTCCTTTCGGAGATCGAGTTCGCATCGAGCCGCTTACCCGCTTCGCAAAGACAGCCAACTATGCGGACTGCATAATCCGCTTCCAAAGTCATATTCATAAACCAAACCTCACTAAACTAAGATCAATCAAGAAAATCCTTAACTTTTCTGCTTCTGCTCGGGTGACGGAGCTTACGCAGAGCCTTGGCTTCGATCTGTCTGATACGCTCACGGGTAACGTTGAACTCCTTGCCGACCTCTTCGAGCGTTCTTGAACGTCCGTCCTCAAGACCGAAACGCAGACGGAGTACCTTCTCCTCACGCTCGGTAAGCGTTGAAAGAACTTCGCCGAGCTGCTCTTTAAGAAGAATGAGCGAAGCTGCATCAGCAGGAGCAGGAGCATCATCATCGGGGATAAAGTCACCGAGGTGGCTGTCCTCCTCCTCGCCGATAGGTGTTTCGAGCGAAACGGGATCCTGCGCAATACGCATTATCTCACGAACGCGCTCGGGTTCCATATCAAGCTCCGCAGCGATCTCCTCGGGAGTAGCATCGTGACCGTTCTTGTGGAGAAGCATACTCGAAACCTTTTTTACCTTTGTAATGGTTTCGACCATGTGAACAGGGATACGGATAGTTCTTGCCTGATCGGCAATTGCACGGGTGATAGCCTGACGTATCCACCATGTTGCGTAGGTCGAGAACTTGAATCCCTTTGTGTAATCGAATTTTTCAACAGCCTTGATAAGACCGAGGTTGCCCTCCTGAATAAGGTCGAGGAACTGCATACCTCTGCCGACATAACGCTTCGCAATGGAAACAACAAGACGGAGGTTAGCTTCGGAAAGACGCTTCTTCGCCTTTTTATCGCCCTTTGCCATTCTTTCGGCAAGCTCAATTTCTTCCTCAGCGGAAAGAAGAGGAACTCGTCCTATTTCTTTAAGATAGATCTTTACGGGGTCATCGATAGCGATACCCTCGGTCGAGAGCGAAAGCTCCAGATCGTCTTCGCCGAGAGGAATATCCTCGTCAAAGTTTTCGAGTGAGAAGTCGTCGATGATCTCGATGTTGTTATTTGAACAGCTTTCGTAAAAGCTTTCCATCTGGTCAACGTCATATTCGAGGTCTTCGAGAACGTCCGTGATCTCCTTAGTGGAAAGCTTGCCGCTTGATTTGCCCTGCTCAATAAGGCTTTCAATAGTTCTTTTTTCTGCCATAATATAAACTTCCTCCTATATAAAACGCGGAAAACCGCATTGTAATACTAATTTTTAATCAAAGTGCAGACAAAAAATCGGCGCAAAACCCATATAAACCTGTTTTCAACATCAAGCTGTTTTCAACATCAAGCTGTTATCAACAGCTGCGAGCTTTTGCTTGATTTTTTTGTACACTTTCAGTTTGAAAATTAGTATAAGTTTTCACTTTTTCTATTTCGACTTTTTCAGACTTTCAAAGTACCGCAGAAACTCTTCATTCGACATCGCCGCCGCGTCGATATTCTTTTCGGCATAGCTTTTGAGAGTTTTTATGTAATCATCAAGAGTTTCCCGAGTGATATCGACCTGCTGATTTGCGACAATTATCGAATATACTTTTCCCATTTCGTCAGCGGAAAATTCACTTTGAAGCAGAGAAACGTCAAATTCCACCGAATTTTTTATCTTTTCTGTTAATTTTTCAAAAACAATCCTGTTGAAATCTGTCACAAAATCTGTACTGCACAGCCTGCTTTCGATGTATTTCAGCTCATCGGGATTGGACGAAAGATAAGCGATTATGCCGCATTCCGCCTTGTATTCCCTCGGGTGAGCAACGCTGTCGGGGTTTTCACGCCGCTGCCTGCCGAAAGTCCGTATCTCACGGGTCTCGTCCTGCTGCGAGCGGTTTATCTTCTTCTTTATAAGCCCGTTCACCTGATGCGTGATAGCTTCACGGTTCACATCGCACTGCTTTGCAAGCTTTCCGATGTAAACTTCGCGTTCTATCGGCGAAGCAATGTCGGAAAAGAGCGAAACGCAGCGTTTCAGATAGGTGACCTTGTCATTTTCGCTTTCAAGGTCAAGTCCTGCGGCGCATTTGTTCATCTCGAAATCGATAGCGCCGTCCGAACGTTCAAGAAGCTGCCTGAAGCGCACCGAACCGAACTTTTTTATGTATTCATCGGGGTCTTTTGCACCCTCCATTTTGATTATGCGCGCATCAAGACCCGCTTCGGACAGAAGATTTATCGCTCTGTGCGTTGCCGCCTGCCCCGGGCCGTCCGAATCGTAGGCAATAACAACTTCGTCAGCATACTGCTTTATCAGACGAGCCTGCTCGGGGGTCAGCGCCGTTCCGAGCGTTGCAACAACGTTCTCAAAGCCGCCCTGATTTATCGCGATAACGTCCATATAACCCTCGGCAAGTATCAGCTTGCGCTCGGTCGATTTTTTCGCAAAATTCAGCGAGAAAAGGTTTCGGCTTTTCTTGAAAACGGGCGTATCGGACGAATTGAGGTACTTCGGACCGCTGCCGTCGATTATTCTTCCGCCGAATGCGATAACATTTCCTCTGAGGTCGATTATCGGGAACATAACTCTGTCACGGAACGAGTCAAAAACTGCGCCCTTTGAGCTTCGTGTGCAAAGATTTGCAAGCACAAGCTCATCGTCCGTGAAGCCTTTGTTACGCATAAAGTAGTGCAGTCCGTGCCAGTCATCGGGCGCATAGCCAAGTCCGTACTTTATAATAGTATCCTTTGAAAGCTGACGTTCGGCGAAGTATCTTCGTCCCTTTTCGCCCTGAGGCGACTTTGCGAGTATCTCAAAGAAATACCGTGCCGCCGTTCGGTTTATTTCGAGAACGCGCGCTTTCACACGGGCAAAATCGTTGCTCTCTCCGTCATCTGGCATCTGCATTCCTGCTCTGTCGGCGAGGAATTTCACCGCTTCGATGTAGGAAAGGTTCTCTATCTTCATTATGAACGTAATGACATCGCCGCCTGCGCCGCAGCCGAAGCAGTGGAAATACTGCCCCGTTGTGTTTACGCTGCATGACGGTGACTTTTCCGAATGGAACGGGCAAAGGCACATTGCACCGTGACCGCTTCTTTTCAGCGTCACATAGCTGCTCATAACGGAATCTATCGGATTATTCTGTTTTAGGTCTAAAATAAAACTTTCGGGTAATGCCATATAACCTCTCCGTAGGAACACCACGTTAAATCATAATTTGCAGGGAAACCCCGTCCCCTACAGAATTAAGGTCACCTATAAAAACCATAGTGCCTCAGATGCGCAGTCAGATTTTTCGTCAGATTGTATAGAAATTTCGCAATTATTGCAAAGCAAGAATTTGCATACATGCCGTATGTCAAGAAATTTATGTGCAAGATGACGTAAAATCTGCAAGCAGATGAGGTGCTAAGGCTTTAGCCGGTGGTTTTTAGAGGTGACCTTAAGTAACCATACTCAATTACAGTTTTGCATCGCGCCAGCCTTTCGGAATATAAAGATCTTCATACACCGCAATAGCGTAACTGTCCGTCATTCCTGCGATGTAGTCGGTAACAGCTCTGTCCGAGCCTTTCATCTCGCGTATGCGCTTGTATTCATCGGGGAGCTTGTCGGGATTTTTGAGGAAATAGTTGTAGAGCTTCTCAACGAGCATTATAGCTTTGGTTTCCTCGGATTTCGCAACGGAATTTCGGTAAACATTATCGAACATAAAGTCGCTGAGAATGTCAAGAGCCTTTCGTACTTCTTCCGACATCGTGATATTCTCCGCGCCATTGTTGATTATCGAGGTGATGAGCGTTGTGATGCGCTCGCTCTTGGAGTGACCGAGAACTGCCGTTGCATCTTTCGGCAGGTCATTTTCGGTGATGATGCCTGCACGGACTGAATCGTCGATATCGTGATTGATATAAGCTATTTTGTCAGCAAGGCGAACGATGTAACCCTCGCGCGTCTTTGCAATCTTGTTCGTGTGACAAACGATGCCGTTCTTTACTTCGTAGGTAAGGTTAAGTCCCCTGCCCTCTTTTTCTATGTAGTCAACAACGCGAATAGACTGCTCGTAGTGAGTAAATCCGTTCGGGCAAAGCTCGTTCAGGATGCGCTCGCCTGCGTGACCGAACGGCGTGTGTCCGAGGTCGTGACCGAGCGCGATTGCTTCGGTAAGGTCACTGTTAAGGCGGAGCGCAGTCGAAAGTGTTCTCGCTATCTGCGAAACTTCGAGCGTGTGCGTAAGGCGTGTTCGGTAGTGGTCGCCCACGGGGTCGAGAAAGACCTGTGTTTTATGTTTAAGTCTGCGGAAGGCGTTGCAGTGCAAAATTCTGTCCCTGTCGCGCTGAAATTCAGTTCGTATCGGGCATTTCGGCTCGGGTCTTGCCCTTTTTCCCGAATTTCGCGAAAGGCAGGCATATTCGCAAAGTGTTCCGAGCTCCATAACTTCGCTCTGCTCACGGATAGTCATATCTTTTTCCTCCCTTGACATATAATTATAGCTTTTGCTTTTTTCATAACAATATAATATACAATTTACGCCCTCAAAAACCCTTTTTTCTAAATTTATTTTCAGCATTTTGAACAAATATTATATATTTCATAATTGTTATTTATGCAAAATTTTCAAATACCTCATCACCCTGCACAACAGATACCCTGCCATTTGATGCATCGATAAGCTTTTTGCGCAAAGGCTCAGCGAAAGCTTTCTTTACCAGAAGCGAAACCGTAACATCTGCACCGAAATCCGTGTCAAGTATCTTCACCTCAAAATCGGGCAGAAGATAGGTTATCTTGCTGTAAAGATCGTAGTCCATTTTTATCTTTACAGGGTAAGAGCTGCACATTATAAGACGCTCCGCTGCATCAACAGCTATCTTCGCCGAGTGCGAATAAGCGCGCACAAGTCCACCGCCGCCGAGCAGTATACCACCGAAATATCTCGTAACAACGCAGCAAACATCGGTCAGTCCCTCTTTCTGAAGAACATCAAGCACGGGCACACCTGCCGTCCCCTGCGGTTCGCCGTCGTCGGAGTAACGCGAAGTGTTTCCCTCGCGAAGAATGTAAGCATAAACATTGTGCGTTGCCTTGCGGTGTTCGGCGCGAATTTTGTTGATGAACTCAACAGCTTCATCGTTCGTCTTTGCAGGCGAAATATAGCCGATGAACTCCGATTTTTTCTCGATAAAGCTGTCCTGCGCGAACGCACGGATAGTTGAATAGTCCTCCAAAATGCGACCTCCCTTTGTAATACTAAACACCAATAAAATAAAGGAAAAAATCTGCACCGAAATCCAATATAAACCTGTTTTCAACATCAACCTGTTTTCAACATCAACCTGTTTTCAACAGCTACAAGATTGTCGGCTTGATTTTTTTTAAATTTTAAAAGGTGTTTAGTATAAATATAAAAAAACAGCCTGCGAAGAAAAAACGCAGGCTGCGATTGTTTCGTAAATACAATTACTTGTCCATACCGAAACGCTTCTTAAATTTGTCAATACGTCCGCCTGTGTCAACAAGCTTCTGCTTACCTGTGTAGAAAGGATGGCACTTGGAGCAGATTTCTACCTTGATATCCTTCTTGGTAGATCTTGTCTTGATAACGTTGCCGCAAGCACAGGTAATAGTGGTTTCCTCATAGTTAGGATGGATACCCTCTCTCATTCGTAACACCTCATCTCTGTAAATATTATATGATCAGCATAGCAGCCCATCACATAACACGGACAGTAGTGCTATTTTTCAATCACTTACGAGATAGTATTATATCACATTGCGAGCCAATTGTCAAGGGTTTTGCGAAAAAATTATTATATTTCAGACTGCCGGATCATTTTCTGTTCAGAATTTCAATAGAACGGTTCATCTCGCTTATCTCGCGTTTTGCAGCAGTTGTCTTTTGGCACATAGCTTTGTATTCTCCAATGATACCGTTAAATTTTTCATCATCTGTTTTCAAAAAGCCGTCAATGAAAGCGGACGGCATAACGAATCTTCGGCTTTCTTCGCCAAAACGAACGGTTATTGCCGAACCCTCGCGATTTGTCACCGTTCCGATACCGAATGATCTGTGTGCAACTGTCATACCTTTTATATCAGCGTTATCAAGTTCGCTGCTGTAATGCTAAGGAAACGCTGATTAATACGTTTTTGCCATTTTTCAAAATGTTTATGTCAAATTGACATTAAAGGCGTAAACTCGTACATTTCTCAAAATGGCAAAACAAACGCTTCGCTTTAATCAGCTTTTCCTAAATATACTTCGCACAATGCTTCGTTCCGTCCGCAGCAGACAACACGCACAACTATTAATACAAATCCTGTCAAAAGTTAAAAATATATTAAATCGTTGCAAAAGCCGTTTTTTTATGATATAATTTTGTTTGCGGGCTTTTTTCAGTCCTTTCTGCCGTCAGGAAAGCGCGCAAAAGCTCCGCTTATTGTATTGTATCCCGAAAGGGAATAATAACAAGGAGGAATTTTATAATGCAAAACAAACAGAAGATCGCCCGTATCGTAATTATGGGCCTGCTTACGGCGATTCTTGTCGTAATGTCAGTCACACCACTCGGTTATCTCAACATCGGACCGCTTTCTATCACGCTCAACATTATCCCCGTTGCTATCGCAGCACTTACAATGGGACCTGTCGGAGGCGCAGCTGTGGGAGCTGTTTTCGGACTCACAAGCTTTCTCCAGTGTGTTGGCATCGGACTTCCAAGTCCATTCGGCGTGACTCTTTTCAGCATCAGCCCGCTGTTCACGATCATCACCTGCTTCGTACCGAGAATTCTTGACGGACTTCTTCTCGGCTACATCAACAAATTCGTATCAAAGGTTTCCAACGGCATCGTTTCCTGCTTTGTAACAGGCTTCGCCGCTGCTTTTCTCAACACCCTGTTCTTTATGACAACACTTATGCTGCTGTTCGGAAAGACAGAGTTAATAATGGGTATGCGCGGAGAGATGAACATTCTCGCCTTTATGTGCGCATTCGTCGGAGTAAATGCTATTTTCGAGATCGTCGCTTCGACTATCATTACCGGCGCAGTAGGAACGGCGCTTCTCAAAGCAAAGCTTATCCCAAATTTCAAGCCAACTGAATTATAAGGAGCAAAAGCTATGATCTTAGCAATTGACGTAGGAAATTCAAATATAGTTATCGGCTGCTGCGAGGACGGAAAGATCGCTTTTTCCGAAAGAATATCCACCTCGCGCGAAAATACGGCACTCGAATATGCCATTTCGTTCAAAACGATACTTGAGCTTTATAACATCAAGCAGAACGAGATCGATGGCGCTATAATCTCGTCCGTTGTTCCCTCAGTAACTACCACAATAAAGCTTGCGATAAAGAAGATCGCAGGCATCGATGCGAAGATCGTCGGACCGGGAACAAAAACGGGACTCAACATCATCATCGATAATCCCGCACAGCTCGGCAGCGACCTCGTCGTTGACGCTGTTGCAGGCATTTCCGAATATAAACTTCCGCTCATAATTTTTGATATGGGCACGGCAACGACCGCTTCGGTCATAGACAGCAAGGGCAGCTACCTCGGAGGAATGATAATCCCGGGCGTGAACGTTTCGCTCAACGCCCTGACGGCAGGAACATCACAGCTTCCTAAGATAAACCTTGAACCACCGAAAAAGGTCATCAGCAGCAACACCATAGACTGCATGAAAAGCGGAATAATCTTCGGTCAGGCTTCGCTCATCGACGGAGTTATCGACCGCTTTGAGGAAGAGCTCGGACAGAAATGCACTGTCATCGCCACAGGCGGACTTTCGGGCTGCATTATCCCCTACTGCAAGCGCAAGGTCATTCACGATAAAGACCTGCTTTTAAAGGGTCTTATAAAAATTTACGAAAAGAACAAATAAAAAAGTCGGCGCAGTTCGTAAAAATGAACTGCGCCGACTTTTCTTTTATCAAAATCATTGATTCTTTTCAACTGTCGCTGACTGCTCCTGCTGTACATCTTCGGCGGTTTTGATCGTCATATTCATAGCAAATTTAAACATCAGCACAACAATAAGTATTACAGCGAGCACCTCGAAGAAAAGCTTGATATATGCAATAACTCTGCGCTTTCCGATCTTCATAAAACCATCCCTTCCTTTGGACAAAACCGAGAGAACATAACTTTGCTCTCTCGGTAATTTTTATTATAGCACCTTGATTTTGAATTGTCAATCATCAACTCTACGCTTAGTTTATTGCAATTATTTTAGATTTGTGTTAAGATAGAAACATCGAAAGGAGAAAAGCTATGGATCAGATCAGAACAGGCGAGATAATCAGAGCAATGCGCTTAAAGAAAAAGATGACGCAGGCTGCTCTTGCTGAAAAAATAGGTGTCAGCGACAAGGCCGTTTCCAAGTGGGAACGCGGCTGCGGCGCGCCCGATGTGTCGATGCTCCCGGTGCTTGCGGCGGAGCTTGGCATCGATATGGAAAATCTCATCAACGGAGAAATGGAGGAAAATGAATTGATAAACGGAAATATGAAAAAGCTTAAATTTTACGTCTGTCCCGACTGCGGAAACATCGTTTTCTCGGCAGCCGAAGCGTCCGTGAGCTGCTGCGGAAAGAAGCTTTCCGCGCTTGAACCGAAGAAAGCTTCAGACGAGGAAAAGCTTGCCACGGAAATAATCGAAAACGAGATATACGTTTCATCTTCGCACGAAATGACGCGCGAGAACTACATCTCATTTGCGGCATTGCTCCGCGATGATACGGTAACGCTGCGCAAATTCTACCCCGAATGGAATATGGAAACACGCTTTCCGCGCGGTATGAGCGGTATCCTCATATGGTACAGCACCCACGACGGACTTTTTTATCAGTATGTAAAGTAAAATTACACACAAAAGCTCCCTTTTCAAACCGAAAAGGGAGCTTATTTTTTATGTATTCAGACCTCACAATAAGCAGCTCTGCCCTCTTTAAAGAGGTCGCCGCCGTGTGAATCCACGGTAACGGTCACCGGGAATTTCTCAACATAAAGTCGCTTTACCGACTCGCAGCCGAGATCCTCAAATGCAATTACCTCACATTTTTTTATGCAGCTTGCAGCCAGTGCGCCTGCGCCGCCGATAGCGCAGAAATATACTGCATTATTGCGCTTTACAGCGTCTTTTACAGCTTCGCTGCGTTCGCCCTTGCCTATCATAGCGCGGAGTCCGCAGTCAAGAAGCCTTGGTGCAAACTTATCCATTCTTCCCGACGTGGTAGGACCGCACGAACCGATAGCCTTGCCGGGAGCGGCAGGCGTAGGACCTGCATAATAGATAACAGCGTCCTTGATATCGAATGGGAGCGGCTTACCCTCATTGAGAAGTGCATCAAAGCGTTTATGAGCCGCATCACGGGCGGTATAGACCGTTCCCGTAAGCAGGACTTTGTCGCCGATGCGCAGCTTATCGCAATACTGCGGAAGCTGCTCGACGGTCAATTCGTAAATCTCTGCCATTATCAGCCGTTTTCGCTTCCTGCAGCGGCTTCGGCTGCCTTTGTAAGACTCTCGAGTTCGCTCATATCAAAGCCGAAGTTAGCCTTTGGAGCGGACGGTGCAGGTGCAGGAGCCGGTGCGGGAGCAGGGGCAGGAGCAGGTGCCGGAGCAGGTGTTGGGATATGATTTTCAGCAGGTGCGGGAGCATTTCCGCTGATGATAGACTGTGTATCTGCAATGCGAGCCTTAGCTTCATCGAGCTTTGCAAGGCTTTCGCCCGAGAACATTTCGAGAACTTCACGAAGCTTTGCAACGTTGGTTTCGATCTCGTCAACCTCTGCCTTAACGGAAGCCTTGAGAGCTTCGGAAGCAGACTTCATAGCGCTGGACTTATCCTCAGCTTCGGAGAGGATCTTGGAAGCCTTAGCGTTAGCTTCCTTGACCTTTGAAGAAGCTTCTTCGTCAGCCTTGTTAACGATAGTTGCAGCCTTGCCGTTAGCATCGTCAACGACCTGATTTGCAAGGCGCTTAGCGTCTTCGTCCATCTTTCTTGCGTTTTCCTTAGCCTGTGTAACGATCATGTTAGCAGACTTCTGAGCCTCGAGGAATACATTGCCGAGGTCCATAGCACTGTTATCGGGTGAAGATGTAGCGAGCTTGTTCTTAGCGTCCTGAAGCTCCTCTTCAAGAGCAGCATTCTGAGCCTTGAGTTCTTCGATCTCCTTATCCTTTTCAGCAAGTTCGCCTGTGATAGTACCGAGCTGATTCGTAAGGGAATCGTTATTTGTCTGGAGTTCTGTGATCTTAGCCTTGTCAGCTGCAAGAAGCTCCTCATACTTTTCATCGTTTACGCCGTTTCCGTTGCCTGATTCTTCAAGAAGAGCCTTCTTCTCATCGAGTTCAGCCTGAAGTGTGTAGATTTTCGTATTTAATTCATCAACGTACGCAAGTACGTCCTTTTTATCAAATCCGCCAAAGTTGACCGTTTTAAGGAATCCTGTACCTTCTGCCATAACAATAACCTCCAAAAATATAATGCTCAAATGTACGGAATAACAAATATTTAACTCCCGATACATTTTCACACAACAATTATAACATATCTGTGCAAATTTAACAAGCGTATTTTATGGTTATTTGTCACCAAAAATTTGTAAAAAAATTTAGTTATTTAGCTATTTTTTTATTTTTTCGTAGAAATAACACTTCCAAATAAAAAAATAAGGCAATTTTCCTGATGTGACAAATATTTTATAGATTCGGTGGGATAATATTCCTTGAAATTACTGATCTGTTAAGAGGAGATGGCTTTTTTATGTATAATATCGAAGCCTTTACGAAAAAGGCGAACATCGTTATCGAAAATTCATTTCTTGCTGCAGGTAAGCTCGGTCACACCTACGTTGGGAGCGAACATATCCTGCTCTCGCTGATATCGGAGCAAAGCTGTTCTGCGGCGCAGGCTTTCCGCATCTGCGGCATAACCGAAGCTGACGTTCGCGCAAAGATAATCGAGCTTGTAGGCATTGGCGAACCCTGCCCCGTCGATGATGACTGTATGACCTCCTGCGCACATAAGATACTCACCTCGGCGAGCAGTATCGCTGCCTCCTGCGGCTCACGGCTGACGGGAACGGAGCATCTTCTCTCCGCTTTACTTGAACAGAGCGAATCTACCGCCGTTACTATATTAAAGGAGCTCGGCGGAAATTTCGGCAGCCTTAATTCCGCCTGCACGAAGCGAGTGCGCGAAGTTTCGCATACGGCTCTGAACAAATACGGAAAAGACCTTGTCCGCGAAGCCGCCGAAAAAAAATGCGACCCTATCATCGGCAGAAGCCGCGAGATACGCCGAACGGTGCAGATACTTTCGCGCCGAAGCAAAAACAACCCTTGTCTTATCGGCGAAGCAGGCGTAGGCAAGACCGCCGTTGTCGAGGGTATCGCAATGCTCATCGCGAGCGGTGATGTTCCCCAGTCGCTTCGGTGCAAGCACATCTTCTCCCTCAATCTCACCTCGATGCTCGCGGGCGCAAAGTACCGCGGCGACTTTGAGGAGCGTGTAAAGCAGTGTATTGACGAAGCCGCCGATGATGGCAACATTATTCTTTTCATAGACGAACTTCACACCATAGTCGGCGCAGGTGCGGCAGAGGGCGCTATCGATGCGGCGAACATTCTCAAACCACAGCTTGCGAGAGGTGAAATTCAGCTCATCGGTGCAACGACCATTGCCGAGTTCCGCAAATCTATCGAAAAAGATGCCGCGCTCGAACGCCGCTTTCAACAGGTGATGATAAACGAGCCGACCGAAAGCGAAGCGCTTGAAATTTTGAGCGGAGTAAAGTCCGTCTACGAGGATTTCCACAACGCTGTTATCACGGACGAAGCTTTGAAAGCCGCCGTGGAGTTTTCGGTTCGCTATCTGCCCGAGCGTTTTCTCCCCGACAAGGCTATCGACCTCATCGATGAAGCCGCTTCAAAAGCACGAATACGCGAATCGTCTTCACCGCAGACTTTGAGCGAACTTGCCGAAAGCCTTAAACGAATGCTCGACAAAGAGCCCTGCCGCGCAAATGCGCCGAAACCAACAAAACGCCGCCCCGACCTGCCGAGCTGGTTCAGTCCGAGCGAAGAAAAGCCCGTCACTGTCGGCAAAGAGGACATCGCCGCAGTTATATCCGATATAAAAGGTATCCCGATAGGTCAGCTCACAGCGGACGAGGAAACGCGCCTGCTTTCACTCGAAACCGAGCTTCACAAGCGCGTCATCGGGCAGGATAAGGCTGTTCACGCTGTTGCCGATGCTGTTCGCCGAAGCCGCTCGGGACTTCGCGATGAAAAGCGTCCGCTCGGCTGTTTCCTTTTCACAGGTCCAACGGGTTCGGGCAAGACCGAACTCTCCAAAGCGCTCTCGGAGTGCCTTTTCGGCGACCTGAAATCACTCATTCGGCTCGATATGTCGGAGTATCAGGAGAAGCACAGCATCTCACGGCTCATCGGCTCGCCGCCGGGATATGTCGGCTATGAGGAGGGCGGAACTCTCACCGAACAAGTCCGCCGCAAGCCGTACAGCATCGTACTTTTTGACGAAATAGAAAAGGCTCACCCCGACATAAGTTCTCTCCTGCTCCAGATCACCGAAGAGGGCGAACTCACGGACGGTCTTGGTCGGACGGTGAACTTCCGCAATGCTATCATAATTATGACCTCGAACCTCGGTGCGGAAAAGCTTTCGGGCAAAGGCTCTATCGGCTTCGTACAGTCCGAACAGCAGAAGAAAAACGATGTCAGCGACACCGTTCGCGAGTTTTTCTCGCCCGAACTGCTCGGCAGACTTGATGAAATAATCGTGTTCGACAGCTTGTCAAAGGAAGAACTTGCCCAGATCGCACAGCTTATGCTTTCATCTCTGAAAAGCCGCGCGGAAAAGCTTGGCATCTCGCTTGAATTTGACCCGTCGGCAGTTGAAAAGCTTTCCTGCCCGAACGATAAAAGCGGTGCGCGCGGACTTCGCCATGATATCACGGTAAATGTTGAAAATCTGCTCTCGCGGAAGCTCCTCTCGGGTGAGATACACCGCGGCGACAAGATACGGCTCATCTTCAACGGTGAAAGCTTTGCCATAAACGAAGCCGTCGCAATGTGACATTGCCGCACAAGCTGTTACAAGAGCTTTGTGCGGTATTTTTCTGCCAAAAAGCGACCCTTTTTCCGTGCTTTTTGCAAGCCAAAAATTTTTTTAGCAAATTTTTCTTTTACCTCTTGACAAATCTATACCTTTGTGGTATAGTAATAACAACAGGTAAGGTCAACCTTACCTAACCTAACTTTGATTATGAAAAAATCTATCTGAAAGGACTTGAAAATTATGAAAAAATGGATATGTTCAATATGCGGTTATGTTTATGAGGGCGAAAACCCACCTGCTGCCTGCCCACAGTGTAAAGCACCTGCTTCAAAGTTCACAGAAGCTGCTGACGATAACGCTCTTTGGGCTTGCGACCACGTTGTAGGCTCTGCACAGGGTGTTGACCCCGAGATCATCGATGGACTCCGTCAGAACTTCAACGGCGAATGTTCCGAAGTCGGAATGTACCTTGCAATGGCAAGAGTTGCATTCAGAGAGGGCTATCCCGAGGTAGGTCTTTACTACGAAAAGGCAGCTCATGAAGAGGCTGAACACGCTGCAAAGTTTGCAGAGCTTCTCGGCGAAGTTGTAACAGACTCCACAAAGAAGAACCTCGAGATGCGCTATCAGGCTGAGAGCGGTGCTTGCGAGGGTAAGCTTGCACTTGCCAAGAAAGCAAAGGAACTCGGTCTTGACGCTATCCACGACACCGTTCACGAAATGGCAAAGGACGAAGCAAGACACGGCAGAGCTTTCAAGGGTCTGCTCGACAGATATTTTGCTAAGTAATTTAAGCTGAAAATAAAAGTCATAGTTCGGCATAAGCGCTGAACTATGACTTTTTTGATACAAAAACTATTGACAATGATACATTTGTGGTATAATAAAAACAGAGAGTTCGTCAGATAGACGATAGCCCTCGATAGATTGTTTAGAGCCTGTTGACACTAAACTCAAAATATGATATGATAGATACATGAATATCACAAAAGA
>UQKC01000016.1 GCA_900541495.1 uncultured Ruminococcus sp.
TGCAAGCAGATGAGGTGCTAAGGCTTTAGCCGGTGGTTTTTAGAGGTGACCTATACCAAAACCATTTAAACTTCTGGAAAAATCACATCGATAATCTTGAATATAAAGATCTCGGCGCAGATCTTTTCTATATTTTATCAGTGTTTGGTATTTTCGCATAGGACATATTCAGGCTTACATATTTATATAGAGAAATAATTTGAAAGCAGGCTGTTATTATGTTTGGATTTTTAAGCTTTTTCCTTGAAAATATACTGTTTTTTGCGCTGCATTTTGAAAACTGCGGAGTTTTCCCGAAGCCGCTTTCCGCCAAACAGGAAGAAGAATGTTTTGAGCTTATGAAAAACGGCGACAGTTCTGCGCGAAGCCGCCTTATCGAGCATAATCTCCGCCTTGTTGCGCACATCGTAAAGAAATACAGCAGTACGCAGAGTGACAGCGAAGACCTTATTTCTATCGGAACGATAGGTCTTATCAAGGCAGTTGAATCGTTCGACTATTCAAAGAACACACGCTTTGCGACTTACGCTTCACGATGCATTGAGAATGAGATACTGATGTTTTTCCGCTCGAAGAAAAAATCCGCAGGCGATATATATTTCGATGAACCCGTTGATGTTGACAAGGACGGAAATCAGCTCACGCTTATTGACATTATTGCCGAAGACGACGGCATCGTTGACAAGATCGATCTTTCAATAAAGACCGAACAGCTTTACAAATTCATCACAGAATGTCTTGATGAACGTGAGCTTGAGATAATCGTGAACCGATACGGACTTTACGGCAAAAAGCCGCTTACTCAGCGTGAGGTTGCAAAAAAGCTGAACATTTCACGCTCCTATGTTTCGCGAATCGAGAAGAAGGCGCTCGACACGCTTCGGAAAAAGTACGAAAAGACTTCCTATACTAATCTGTAAGAAGCCGCTCTATGATAGGCTTTGCATCGGATATTGGGATTGCAAAGCCAAGGCCCTCGGCGTTGTCCGAGATTATCTTGCTCGAATTTATCCCTACGACCTCTCCCCTGCAATTGAGTAAAGGACCTCCGCTGTTGCCGGGATTTATTGCGGCATCGGTCTGGATAAGCGTCATTTCATAGCCGCTGACGGTTATAGTTCTCCCAAGTGCGCTGATTATTCCGCAGGTTGTTGAACCGTACAGCTCCAATCCGAGCGGATTTCCGATAGCAACGGCTGTTTCGCCCTCGACAAGGCTATCACTGTCGCCAAGCTCGGCAGGAAAAAGCTGAATTTCATCGGCATTGATCTTTATCACGGCAAGGTCGCTCGGGGTATCTGCGCCGATTATCTCTGCGCTGTATTCGCTTTCATCGGAAAGCACGGCTTTGACACTTTCGGCTCGCATCGTGTCATTTTCGCATACGTTTTGTATGACATGGGCGTTAGTGACGATGTTTCCACTCTCGCTGATGATAATGCCCGTTCCCGTGCATTTTGTCCCGTCCGGAAATTCCGAAATTATACCGACAACAGACGGTTTAACTTTTTTCACTATCTCGGGAACGGTGAGCGTTCGCTTTTTCCATATCTCAAAAGCCTGCGCCGATGCAGACACTTCACTCGGTTCAAATTCATAAGAATCAGCTTTTTTCTCGGCGAAAGATGTCACTATCTCCGTCCCGCCGCTTATACATTCACTCATCAGAGCGAAAAAGAAGACCGCTGCGGTGACAAAAGCAGCGGTCGCAAGTCCGAATACTCCCGAGCACTGTTTTTTCGGAGAAGAAACAGCTTCAGTAGACATTTCGGATATTTGATTTTTATTGTTTTGATAAAGCATATAATTACCCCGAAAATTTATTTTGAAGCTATTATATGCTCTGCAGCAGAGTTTATTCCGCCTCGGCTTTTTTCTTTGCGGGAAGCTCGGTAAGGAACGGAACTGCCAAGCCAATGATAAGCATAACAATGCCTATGATACCCTGAGCATCGAAAGCAAAATTGCTTGGGAAGATAGACGGCACAGAGCCGATTATAAGACCGCTGATAAGGCAGTATGTTCCTCTGCGGAATTTTTTCAGAAGCATGGAAATCACTCCGGCCGCAATAAAAATACCCAGAACAACACCAACTGCAACAATTATAAGTATAGCAAAATCAAAGCTGTTCAAAGCACCGATCACCGTGTCATAAGCTCCGAGAACTTTCATAATCAGAGCGCCGCTTATTCCCGGGATTATCATTGCAACAGCGGCAAGTACAGATGAAATAAAGAGCATTATTCCGCCGACAAGATCAAGACTGCCCGATGCTGTACTTTCGGCAGGCGAAAGGAACGCCATTGCTGCCATAACGAGAAGTCCTGCCGCAAACGGTGCGATACAAACTGCCGACAGCTTCTTTTCGCCGGTACATTCCTTGTATATCATCGGCATACTGCCTATTACAACGCCGACAAAGAACATCTGCGTCGGGACGTTGTATTCATCGAAAAGGAAACCGAGCAGCTTTGCAGCAGCAAGAACACCGATGAGCATTCCCACTCCGACAGGCATCAGGAACGGAAGATTTTTTATCAGCTTTTTGATATTCGGTGTTATCGCCTCAAGCATCTTGTCATAAATTTTAACGATAACTGCGATAGTTCCTCCGCTGACACCGGGGACTGCGTTCGCAATGCCGATGGCAATGCCTTTCAATGCGAGTAAAATGTAATTCATGATTCTCTCCTTAAAGTTCTGTTAAATTAACTGACTCATTCCGTAATAGTATATATTATACACATATTAAACGAAATTTCAAGTAGGAATTGTCAGAAATTTATCAAAACGCTTGAATTTTACAAAGATTTATGTTATAATTAACATATATTTATGGGAGGGACAAAAAGTGAAAAAGTATTTTTCCGAATATATCAGCTATCTTCTTGAAATTATGAATGACGATTCCGCTGACCTTGAAGCTGTTCGCAAAGAACTGCTTATAAAGATCGGATTTATGCAGCACGAACGGCTTGTTCACCTTATTGTAACAGTCCTTTTCGCACTTGTTATGTTCCTGAACGTTATAATTTTTTTCCGGTCGCAGATGCCCGCATTCCTTGCGATAGCTCTGCTCTGCCTTATCCTGCTCATCTTCTACATTGCGCATTATTTTTTCCTTGAAAACGGTGTTCAGCAGCTTTATAGGATATATGACAGCATTTGCAGCAAGCTTTCTGCAAAAAAATAATCCATTCAGAGAGATTTTTTATGAATATCAATGACGAATTAATACAAAAAATAATCGACACAAAATCAATATGCGTCGATTTTCAGCCTATATATTCTTTTAACACGAAAAAAGTTATCGGACTTGAAGCTCTTTCACGAGGTCAGCTTGAAAATGAGCTTGTTTCCCCGTATTTCCTTTTCAATTATGCAAAAAAACACGGCGAAACGCTCCGGCTCGACCGAATCTGCCGTGAAAAAGCGATAGAATCCTTTCCAAAGGAAAACGACTCATCTTCGCTCTTCATTAACTTTGAAACATCGATATTAAACGATGTTGTACCCGGAAACGGTGAGCTTTTGAAAACAGCCGAACACAACGGACTTTCACCGGAGAACATCGTTATCGAACTCAACGAATCGAATGTTCGCGACGCATACAACCTGCTCATGTTCGTTGATTTTTACCGCTCGCGAGGCTTTCTTATCGCGCTTGACAATGTAAGCAACGGACTTGAAACGCAGAACAGGATAATGCTCATCAACCCCGATATCATCAAGATCGACAGAGCTATCGTTTCCAACATTGCATCGAATACATACAATCAGGAAGTGTTCAAATCGATAATCAACACCGCAAAGCAGATAGGCGCAATGACCGTTGCGGAGGGCGTTGAAACCGTTGATGAAGTTATTGCCTGTATGCTTATGGGAGTTGACTATTTTCAGGGATTCTATTTTTCAAAGCCTGAACGCTTCGACTATATTTTCTCGAACGAGGCTCGTTTGAAGCTTGAAGACGCTGCTCAGCGGCTCAACGTTAGTATGAAAAACAACCCGACCGTTGCGAATGTAAAGCTTGAAACCTACAAGCGCATCATCTTTGAGCTTATCAACCGCATAACGGGTATCTCTCCCGACAAGTACACGAGCGAACTCGAAGCCTATGTTGCGGAGCATAGGGAGATCGAATGTGCATTCCTTATCGACAGCAAAGGTTTCCAAGTCACTCCGACAGTTCTTCAGAAAGACACGGAGATACTTTCTGGTTACACTCCTGCGGTCATAGGTGTTAATCACGACATAAAGAACTACTTCTACGCTGTCAAGGAGCAGATCGAAGACCCGTTCATTTCGGGCTGGTACATCTCGGCGGCGACGGGTCAGAGCTGTAAAACAATTTCGTCGCATTTCTACAACAGCAACGGCGAAAAGATAGTTGTCTGCGTTGACCTTAAAAAGAAACAATCATAAAATATTATACCAAAGCGGCAGTTCGGATTTATAAACAAGTTCGAGCTGTCGCTTTATATTTTCCAGTTCCGCAAGCAGCTCATCATTCGCATCTCGGCAGTAAGGCCTCACTTTTGATATCGCTATGCTGAGATCTTTCAGCTTTTCATCGGCAACGATAAGCGACATTTTGCGCTCGTATCTTCTCCACATCGTTTCAAGCTGCCCCGCAAGTTCTTCCGCGCTTTTCATATCGTCATTTTCGCAGTAGGCTTCGATACTTTCTATAACTTCGACAAGATCGTTGTTCTCTTTCCGAACGATGAAAATTCCCGTTACCGACCATATTATTATTGCCGCAAGAAGCACAAAAGCTGTTATCGTTCGTTTCATTCGTCATTCTCTCCCCTGCTGTCATTTCTTATAAGCGAATAATTGCCGTCACCATCGAGCGTCATAAGAAAAACGCCCGAGAGGACGGTTTTTTCTTTTATCAGTATCTTTTCAAGATAAGCTTTGCTCTTTTGTGTTCGTGTAAGTGCGGCTTCGATTATCTTGCCGTCATCGATAACGACTTCGGGAGGGTCAATGCTTCTTCCTCGGACTTCGAGGTCTTTATTATTCGGTGTTCTGAACGGCTGCTTCTGATAGATAGAAACCGCACCCGTTGTTTCGACTACGGCGAACTGGACTTCGCTTATATCAAAGATATCCTTGCTGTGGAGAGCTTCCATAAGGTCGTCTGCGGTGAAGCGGATATCGTTCATTTTTTTCTTGTCAATGATGCCGTTGCTGATTATGACAACGGGCTTTCCGCAAGTGAGGTTGCGCAGGTGCTTTGACTTTATCCCGAGCCACGACATTATAACATCAAGGCAGGCAAGCGTTAATATCGGGATTATTCCCGTAAAAAGCGGCATCGTCATATCCTCAACGGGAAGAGTTGCGATGTTTGATATAAGGATAGTAACCGCAAGCTCGGACGGCTGAAGTTCGCCTATCTGGTGCTTTCCCATAAGCCGCATTGAAAAAATTATAAGCAGATACAGCACTACCGCTCTTATAAATACAACAGTCATTTTTCTTATCCTTTCAGACGATTTTTTTCAGAAGTAGAATGTACCGTTTTTTCAAAAATATGTATTTTAAGAGAAAAGCAGGATAAAATACATTTCAGAAAAAAATTTGAAAGGTAAGGTTTGATATGAAAAAACCTGATTCAAGCTGTTTCAAGGACGTTCCGCTTTCTGCGGATATTGATGAGAACATACGGAATATCGAGCGAATAATGAAAAACTGCTCCGACCTGCTCCTCAACCCGTTTCTTATATCGGGCGTAAAATGTAATCTTGTCTGTCTGGAGGGAATGGTTTCGACCTCGACCATAGCGAAGCTTATACTGAATCCGCTGACATTGCTCAAACTGCCTGATGATGTGAGCGGTGCGGAGGTTTATGAACATATCGACAAGCGAATGCTGCTCACGACCGACCGAGGCATCGTCACGGAATACGGCGACCTTGTACGGCGGCTCATGAGCGGCTTTGCGGTGTTATTCGTTGACGGTTCGGACAAGGCTTTCGGCTTGGGTGTTCAGGGTTATGCTGTAAAAGGCATAGACGAACCCTCGTCCGAGGGAAACATTTTCGGCTCGCACGAGGGTTTCACCGAAACGGTCAGGACGAATATGTCGCTCGTTCGCCGCAGGGTGAAATCACCTCTGCTGAAATTAGAGCTTTTCCCCGTGACCGACCTGAGCAATGTTGACGTTATCGTTTCCTATATGACGGACAGAGTTCCGAAAAAGCTTGTTGAGGGTGTGAAAAAGCAGCTCAAAGGAATGAAGCTTGAAACGGTTCTGTCGAACGGATACATTGAGCCGTTTCTGAACAACACAAAACTCTCGCTCTTTTCGGGAGTTTCGGTAACGGAGCGTCCCGATGTTTTCTGCGCAAAAATTCTCGAGGGGCGCATCGGCGTTATGATAGAGGGAACGCCGTTTGCGCTTATCCTGCCCGCACTTTTTATTGAAAATTTTCAGACGCTCGATGATTACACCTTTCGCCCTTATTACACGACCTTTATCCGCTGGGTGCGCTACATTGCTTTTATTGCGGCGGTGTTCCTGCCTGCGGTATATGTCGCGGTAGTCACGTTTCACCCCGAGCTTTTCAATCACACGATGCTTATAATCCTGTCCGAAGCGGAGGAGCTTGCCCCTCTGCCGCTTATGGTCGAAGCGCTGATAGTTCTTATTTTTTACGAGATAATCCGTGAAGCAGGCATACGTTTGCCGAAGAGCATAGGCGGTGCTGTTTCGATAGTGGGGGGACTTATAATCGGTGACGCGGCTGTTTCGGCAGGAGTTATATCAAATCCTCTGCTTCTCGTATGTGCTATTTCCGTTACCTCGTCTTTCGTTATCCCGTCGCTCAATCAACCCGTGACGATACTTCGCTTCGCTGCCGTTATCGCAGGAGGGATTTCGGGATTGTTCGGAATTGCACTTATTGCGGCACTTATGATAGTGAATATCTGCTCGCTTGAAAACGCAGGAACGCCTGTGACATCTCCCGTTTCGCCGCTCACACCGAGGGCAATGCGTGATGTTCTGTTTCGTGCAGGCTTTAAGAGAATGCAGAAAGAAACTGTAGCCATTGAGAGCCTAAAAGGGGTGAATATGGACACATCAAAAATGGAGGATAACGATAACAATGACTAAAAAGATCAGCAAATGGCAGCTTGTATTTCTGCTGCTTTTATGCCGCATTTTCACGCTGATGACGTATGTTCCCGCTTTTTCTCAGGGCGGCGGTATAGCGCTTCGGCTGAAAGCTGCCGTTATTTCTGTCCTTATACAAGCGATACTCGTCATACCGCTTATCGTTCTGTCAAACCGTTTTCCCGACAGAAGCGTTACCGAGATTATTTATGAAAAAAGCAGTGTTGCAGGCTGTATTGCGGCGGTTTTGTACCTTTTGTTCTTCATTTCGCTCTGCACGGGGCAGGTCTTGCACTATGTTGGCTTTTTGAGCGACAGTTTTCTCCACGGCGAAAAATTTTTTCCGCTTGCGGCTCTGCTTATCGTATGCACATACTGCGCTTACTGCGGAACGGAGGGACTTGCACGAAGCAGTGTTGTTATGATGATGCCGTTCCTGCTTATGGTCGTGATTATGGGGATAGGAGCAAAAGATGCTTTCTGCATAAACAATTTTTACTTTGAAAAAGGCTTATCGGGTCTTGCAAAAGCTGTTATGGACGACCTTGCCCGAAACGGAGAGATCGTTGCAGCGGCATTTCTGATGAAAAATCTGCGCAGCGGATTGAAGTGCGCGCTCTACTGGCTGCTTGCGGCAAAGCTTATAGTAACATCGGTCATTTTTGCGCTGATAACGGGAGTTCTCGGTGACCTTGCAGACACGCTCGGTTATCCTTTCCTCACAGTAGGTTCTTTAACAAATTCGGGAGCGTTCCGTCAGAATGGTGCGCTGTATCTTATTCTGTGGACGATATCAGCTGTGATAAGTATTTCCGTTTTCATAAGCATAATCTCGGGAATCACGTCCGAAATCTATTACGGAACAAAGCTTCGCAATGTTTTTTCGGCGCTTGCGGTGTTTATCGTTTCGGCTGCTTTTATGTTTTACAAGGCTGATTTTTCATCGGTACGAAATATTCTCTGCGGCGGTTATGCACAACTTATACTTCTTGCACTGATACCGCTTACGGTGCTTATATGCGAAAGGATAAGCGGCAGGAAAGGACTGAAAAAGAATGAGATATAAAAAATGCTTTTTTCTCGCTGCTGTTATTTCTGCTGCGATGCTTTTGAGCGGCTGCTTCGGCGGAGTTGAGGTTGGCGACCGTGCATTCGTGCAGATAATCGGCATTGACAAGCGACTTGATATTTACACGGTGAGCCTGCAGATATTTCAGCCGAGCGGAAGCGGTGCGCCGTCCTCTGCCGATGATAATTCAGTCTGCATAAGCGGTGAGGGCAGTGATCTGAACTCGGCAATATCCGCCTGCGAGGTCAAGTCGGGCAATAAAATTTTTCTCGGGCATCTTAAATCGGTGATTTTCGGAAGCGGCATTGATTTGCCTGCCGATGAACTGAACTCGCTTATCGGTCTGCGCTCGGATTTCGGCACACTGCCGCTCTCCTGCCCTGTTTTTTACAGTGATTCGCCTTATGAAGCAGCTTCGCTCACCTCGGAAAGAGGGTTATACTCTGCGGAGCGGCTGACCGATCTTATCAAGAGCAATGCAGACTTCGGCAGGACATTTTATGCGCCCGTTTCCGACATTCTCAATGCAGAGCTTCACCCAATGGGCTGTGTTGTTCTCCCCGAAGTGTACACTGACGGGAACGATGCTGATTTTTACGGTGCGGCAGTAATAAAAAAAGGCTTGTCCGATATAAAATTGACTGATGAGCAGCTCAAAGGCTTTCTTATTTTTTCGGATAGATTTCAATGCAAGAGCAGGTTAGTTGTCAGCACATATAGCAACATTCCCATTGAGATAACGGATTCAAAAAGCTGTGTTACCGCCCAAAATTCGGACGGCAAGCTTTTGATCGAAGCAAAAATAAAGCTTCAGCTGAAATTTCCCGAAAACTGTCACGATCTGCACAAGGCTGCAAATGAAGTATGTACTAATGTGCGTGACAACTGCATTTCAGCCTATTCCGAAACGGCTTGGCAGAACGGCGCTGACATTTTCGACATCTACTCTGAGGTCCGGCGAAGCTGTCCCGAACTGCTCGAAAATACCGGCGAAGAAGAATTCGCCGAACTGCTGAAAAACAGTATCATCACGGTAAAAGTCAGCGCATTATCAGCCTGACAGTGAGCGCGCTGAAGATAAAGCCCGTAAAATCAGCTGTCAGCGAGGAAACGAGCGAATGGCGCGTGTTTTTCACGTTCGTTGCGCCGTAATAAACGGCAAGCGTATAAAAGGTCGTTTCGGTCGAGCCTAGGATAACGCTTGCGACCCTGCCTGCGAAGCTGTCGGGGTGAACGCTTTCGAGAATGGATTCATAAACTGCAAGCGCGCCGCTTCCCGATACGGGACGCATTACCGCAAGCGGCAGACATTCACTCGGGAATCCTAAAATATCCGTCAGCGGTTTCAGCAGGCTCGCTATCATCTCCATTCCGCCCGAAGCTTTGAACATTCCTATCGCTGTTATCATTGCTATCAGCGACGGCAATATCCCTATCCCAACCGAAAGATTTTCCTTTGCTCCCTCTATGAATTCGTCAAAAACATTCACCTTATGAAATAAGCCGTACAATACTATCAGACCAATAAATATCGGAATGAGAAGCTCTGTGAATTTAAACATTCGGTGACTTCCTTTCCGATTTTTTATGTGTCAAACCCGAGATGCCGTCAAGAGCAATTGCGGAAACAAGTCCTGCGGCGAGCGCTATGACCGATGTTATTATCACACACGGAAAAATTTCCATAGGTGCGGCTGAACCGTGCTTTGAGCGGAGCGAAGCCGCTGTTGTCGGCAAAAGCGTTATAGAAGCCGTGTTCAGAACAGAAAAAACTATCATATTTCGGGTTGCCGTGCCGTTGGCTTTTTCCTCGGTTTCAAGCGCTTTCATAGCCTCAATGCCGAGCGGAGTTGCCGCATTGCCCAATCCGAGCATATTCGCCGTAACGTTCAGGCAAATTGCGTGGAAAGCCTTTCCATTGAAGTCAAGTTCTTTGAAAATGAGCTTTGCAAAGGGACGGAATGCCGCTGCAAGCTTATCGGTCAGATGCGATTTTTCGGCGACTTTCATAAGTCCTCCCCACATACACATTCCTCCGATGAGATAGAGAAAAAGTTCGACCGCTTCAACGCAGGAATTTATAGCCGCGTCCGACACCTCAGCGCTTTTTCCGCTCACGATACCGCATATTACGGAAAAAAGTATCATCACAGTAAATATCACATTCATCATAGTTTGATCTCCCCTTTGCTTTTGATATTTGAAACGTCGGCAATAAATGTTTTCCAATTGGTAAAACTGTATTTTATTGTCAGCTTATACATAAATTATATAAAAACCCGTGAAATTTAGTAATAATTCATATAAAATTTAGTGATATTGTCTACCGTGTTCAGTTTGAGTTAATAAATAATCTATAAATCTAATTTGACAAAAAATAGAATAAAGTATATAATTTACTATGAAGAAAACTATGGTCACAGTCGATCGGATAGTTCCGCATATTCAGTAACAGTTTTACTAACAGTCTTAAAACGGCACTTTGCATCGATCGGCTGCCCATTGACACAATCAAAGAAAAGGAAGCGGTTTGAAAATACGTTTTTTTCAAACCAAAAGTTTTGTTTTAGGGAAATTATCCTTAAAATTCAGAAAGGAAAGGCTATTACTATGAAAGCAACAGGAATTACCCGTAAAATCGATGAACTCGGAAGAATCGTTCTCCCTATCGAACTCCGCAGAGGTCTTGATATCGGCGAAAAGGACGCTTTGGAGATCTATGTTGAGGAAGATTCCATTATCCTCAGAAAATTCAAGAAGAACTGCATTTTCTGCGGCAACGAAGACAACATCATTGACTTCAAGGGCAAGAATATTTGCAGCGAATGTATCGCACAGCTCAAAAAATGATCCCATAAATTATTATGACAAGCTCACTCGGTTTATTACTTAAACTTTTTTCATCAAGTTCTTCATCAAGATAGTGAGGTGTTTATTCTGATTTTCGTCAACACCAAAGATATCCTGCCCGGAATGTGCCTTGCAAGAAGCGTAAACTTCTATGACATTGCGTCAAAGAAAGCTCATACCATTGAAGCAGGTCATATACTTTCCGATATGGCGATCACCAAGCTCAAAGCTGCCGAGATCAACGGTATCTATGTTGATACATATAAAAGCAAGATCAGAGTTATTTCATCGATCGATCAGGAGATACGCGCCGAAGCCATTTCAGGCATACACCAGCTTGCCGATAATTTTATGGACAGCGAGAAAGGCGTGACCCAAAAAGATGTTGAGGAGATAAGCGAAACCACGCAGAAGCTCATCAACAGCCTTTCTTCAAACAAAGATATCCTTGTCAACATTGCCGACATAAAAATGTATGACGATTACACCTATCATCACAGCCTCAGCGTTGCGATAATGGCGATCGCTATCGGTCTTGAACTCGGATTCAACAACTTTATGCTCAACGAACTCGGAACGGCTGGACTTATGCACGATATCGGCAAAGTTTCCGTTCCGGTTGAGATAATCACGAAGCCCGCAAGGCTCACTCCCGAGGAATTTGAGATAGTGAAGATGCACCCTGTTTATGCAGCACAGCATCTCAAGGAGCGAAACATCGTCAGCGACAATATTTACAAGGGCATTATCCAGCACCACGAAAAAATTGACGGCTCGGGTTATCCCTACCACCTAAAGGGCAAGGAGATACACCCTTATGCAAGGATACTTGCGGTAGCCGATGTTTACGACGCGCTCACTTCAAACCGACCATACAGAGTGCCTAATCCGCCGAACGAAGCTATCGAATACATCATGGCAGGAATGGGAACGCAGTTCGATGAAAATATCCTCCGTGCGTTTCTGCGAAAGGTCGCACCGTTCCCCACGGGTTCTATCGTTCAGCTTTCCAACGGCGAAAAGGGCTGCGTTATCAAAAATCACCCGAACAATCCGCTTCGTCCCATTGTTTCGATACTTGATACGAACAAATGCTATGACCTTGCCGAACAGCCTGAGCTGTTCAATATTGTTATAACGGGAATTGTTGATAATTCACCCGAAAGCAACCAGATAATCAATATGTAAAAAAACTCCTTATTCCGCAAAAAGAATAAGAAGTTTTTTTTATTACAGAATTTTTCGGTACTCTGTAGGTGTCTTGCCGACATAGTCCTTGAACTGACGCATAAAATTAAACTCGTTTGAATATCCGCAGCGCTCCCCTATCTCCCTGACCGTAAGGTTGGTGGACGAAAGCAGACGCTTTGCTCGGTCAAGCCTGCCCTTTATAACATCGCTCATTACACTTACACCGAAAAGGCGCTTGTAAAGATGCTGAAATCCCGAACGGCTCATACCAAGCTCCTCCGCCATTTCGCCAACGCTCGGAACGCTCTCGGGCATTGTGAAAATCTTCGTGCGAAGCTGGGTGAGGCGATAGTTTTTCTCCTTGAACGATTCTCCGCCCGATACGGCATACGCCGCTTTGCTTCGGCTCAATTTCAGAAGAAGCAGTTCAATATAGCAACGCTCAATTTCATTATGATGCATTTCTGCCGAGTAATGCTCGAATGCAAGAATGTGCATTATCTTGGAAAGCTCCTCGATCTCACCTGCGTAGACTATTTTGTTCAGCGGCAGACCGAGTTTTTCAAGCTTCTCTTTATCGCCCTTTTCCATATCGAAATACATCCAGTCATCGCAGTAGCGTTCCTCGGCAGCACGATATGTGCAAGGGGTCTCGGGCGTAAAAAATACGAACGAATTCTTTTGTGCATAGCCCGGAACTCCGTTTATAACGAAATTTGCAGGTTCTTTTATGAGCAGAAAAAGACAGCATCCAACACCGTTCGATCTGTCCATAACGAAATCCGAATCGTGCGAATAGTTATATCCAATTGAACCTATCTTCAAATTTATCACCGACTTTACAAAAATTAAGGCAATGCAGATGTAATTTACTGCATTGCCTTAATTATAACACAAACTGAACTTTTGTGCAACTATATGTTATGAATTTCGCCTTATCTTATTTGCTTCCGGCATTATCTTTGAGCGAACGGATAAGCTTTCTGTCGGACTCATAGATTATCTCGCACTTTATTCTCGAATAGAAGTTCTGATTTACGTCCCAGAGAACGGGAATGAAGCCGTATTCATTCATCATATCGTACATTATTCCGAGGCACTCGGTAGAATCGGTGTGTTCTGCATTTTCAGCAAAGCGGTCTTTGCTGTAGATAGATGTACATTCGCCGACAAATACCTGAATACCCTTGTCTGTGAAAGCCTTTTTGAGAAGCTCGCACTGCGCTCTGCTGTAGTCGAGCCATTCTTTTCCGCCGATTTTATTCGTCCAGTACATTGCGTTGTCGATATAGTGAACGGAAACCATGATTCTGTCGGAAACGGTATCTTTCGGGATAACGAATCTGCTGTCGGTGGTGAGGTCAATATTTGTCCAGTAACCCGAAACTATCAACATTCTGTTCTTGTTGTTGCCGCCCGTTTTACGAACAGTATCAACGAAGATCCGGTTCATTTCATTTACATAGTCGAACTTTTCATCATCGGTGAAGTTATCGCCCTCACGGACTGTTCCGAGGTTTTCGTTATGGCCCTCAAAAATAAGGTAATCGGAGAAATTCTTGTAGTGCTCTGCGATCTGCTTCCAGATCTTCTGCATGATTTTAATTGCTTCGTCTTTGCTGTAATTCTTGATGATATATTCATCGTAGTGGTGAACGTTTATGACTACATAAAGGTCCGCACTGCGGGCATATTCGATTATCTCGTCCACTCTCTTGAACCAGCTCTCGTTGATAGTGAACTTGCCGTCCTCAGCCATCATATTTCCCCAGTAAACGGGGATACGAACTGTGTCGAAGCCCTCGCTCTTCATTCCTGCGATGCACTCCTGAGTAGTCGGAACAGCACCCCAGCAGGTTTCATAGTTTTTTGGTGTGTTTCCGCCGATAACGGACGCGCCCGAGCATTTGCGTGTATCAGCTGCCCAGAAAGCTTCCATAGTGTTGCCGAGGTTGATGCCCATTCCCATATCCTTTGCGAACTCTGCGGAAGTCATTTCCTTGCGCATCTCGCCGCTGTCCGAACCGATATCGGCAGACATTGCACATGCAGAAAATGCAAGGCATACTGTAAGTATGAGTGCCGTGAATACGCTTGTTACTTCTTTCATTTTACACCTTCCAAAATCACTTTGTAAATACGAATTCTTGTAATTCAAAAAGACATCTGTTCCTGAAATATTCGCCCGTCCAACCTGTGTAATCGGTCGTTACCTTGAAGAAAACGGAATGTCTTCCCGTTACGTTTTTGACGACCGCGGAAACAACTCCGCTGTCCTTACCGATGCTGACAGAGCCTATCTCCTCACCGTTTTCGCCGTCGATAAGGATATGGACTTTGCAATCACAGCCGCAGCCGTTGACTTTCATATTCAGCTCCATAGTTTTGCTGCCGAAATCTTCGCCGAAGTTGAAATATTTATAGCCGATGACCGTTTCGCCCGTTATATTTGTTATGACGCGTTCAAAAACGCTCTTTTCAGTGACGAATGCGCCGCCCTTTAAAACGCAGGCGATATCCGCAGGGGTTATCTTATAAGGAGAAAGTGAATCTTCAAAGCCGAGCGAGGTCATTTCAACTGTCGGGATAGTTCCGTCGGGGAGAATCTCTATCTTCTCAACGCAGCCACGGCGCGACATTATAGTTCCGTTCGTCATACGGTGGTAGAAAATGTACCACTGTCCTTTTATGCAAACGATTGAACCGTGGTCGTTTCCTCCCGGGTAATCAACGCCGTTATCAACAATATATCCGCGGTATGTGAACGGTCCGACGGGAGAATCGGAAGTTGCATAAGCAAGTCTGCTGCCCTGCTTCGGCGAATAGATCATATAGTAGGTGTTTCCGACCTTTCGCATCGAAGCCGCCTCAAAAAAGAGCTTTTCTTCCGAATCAAAACCGTTCTCGTTCGTGACTTTATTCGGGATAAAATGCTCAACAGCGTTTGAAACTTCGTACATATTGTCGCTGTTAAGCTCCGCAAGGAACGAGCGCTCAAATCCGCAGTAAATGTAAGCTTTTCCGTCATCATCGACGAAAACGGACGGGTCAATGAACCAACCGTTGCAGCATACCTCATCGGAAACGGTGTAAACATAGTCGGAAAGATACTTGAACGGTCCTTCGGGGCGGTCGCTCACGCCAATACAGCCGATGCGGTTTATGATGTAAGCGTAAAGATAATATTTTCCGTCCTTTTCCACAACATCGGGCGCAAACAAACGTCTGTCGGGGTTGCCGTCAGGGATATCGGACTTGTGGTCGCGTGTGTCTTTTACGCGGAAAATATCACCGTGGCAAGTCCAGTTGCTCGGGTCGTCAACGGGCGCGCTCCAGCATTTGAGAACATAGTCGCAGAAAGTATCCGAACCTGCTGTATCGTGCGAACCGTAGACATAAATTCTGTCGCCGAATACTCGGGGTTCGCCGTCGGGGATATATTCCCACAAAGGAAGATATGGATTAGGCATAAATTAAAACCTCCGTTTTTTACTGTTTTAATTGTACAGCAAAAAGCGGAGGTTTTCAATATCCTATTGTATTATTTTAACTGACTTTTTATGCTTTTTCAAAATAGAAAGCCTTTGCACCGTGCTTAGGAAGCTTTACATCGAAGCTGCCCTCTGCGCTCACGCTCTCGCCGCTCCAAAGCTCCCTGCCGCTGACCTTTCCGTATATCTCAGCCGCTTCAAGGTCAACATTCATCACGCCGTCATTATCACCTGCATTAAAAACAGCTGCGTAATATCCGCCCTCGGAGCTGAAAGCCGTCCAGAGGATATACTCATTTCCGTCTGCATTTCTGCGGTAAACGGGACGTGAGTGACGTGAATTATGGTGCATTTTGATAATGTCCTCATTCGTGAGAAGACTCATCGTGAATTCATCAAATCCCGTCATTTCGCCGCCTATAATAAGCGGTGAGCGGAAAATGCTCCAAAGCGTCATCATCGTTACCTGCTCAGCTTCGGTGAACTTTGTGCGGATAGACTTGTCATAATCCTGAAGAATAGGTCCTATCGGGAGCATATCAGCATCGGGCCAGTGTCCTGCACCCGTATGTATGCACCATTTTTCAGCACGTTCAAACATCGCATAAAGCAGTTCCCACTTGTCCCAAAAATCATCGGTGATTCGCCACATATTCGCTGTCTGCTTGTAAAGTTCAGCCTTTTCGATAAGTGCAGGTCCGGGAGAAAGGCTCAGTATCATATCTCTGCCGCAGCCATGCAAAGCCTCGGAGAGCATAACAAGCTCGGCTTCCTCGTGCGGAAGCTCACGGGCGATGTCGTCAACCTTTACAAAATCAACGCCCCATTCCTTGTACAGCTCAAAAATGCTGTTGTAATATTCCTGCGCACCGTCCTTTGTCGTGTCAACGCCGTACATATCGGTGTTCCAGTGACAAATGCTGTCAGTCTTTGCGATCTGACGGGCCGTAATGTCAGTTCCCTTTATGCGCGTGTTGCGATGGACCGCCTGACGCGGAATTCCTCGCATAATATGTATGCCGAACTTAAGTCCAAGCGAATGAACATATTCCGCAAGCGGTGCAAAACCTTTTCCGCCCTTTGCCGACGGGAAACGTTCCTCGGCAGGGATAAGACGTGAATATTCGTCCATACAAAGCTCAGTGAACGGCTGATATTCGTGATTTGGCGCTGTCGGGTTGCTCCACTGGATATCGACAACGACATATTCCCAGCCGTACTGCTTAAGATTTTTCGCCATAAATTCAGCGTTCTTGCGAACGGTTTCTTCATCGACAGCCGCACCGTAGCAGTCCCAGCTGTTCCAGCCCATAGGCGCTGTAAGCAAATTTTTATTCATATAGAAACTCCTTTTATCTGTATTTTACATCAAGCTCGGTGAACTCAGCCGTGTTGTTTCCGATAGCATAAAGTCCGAGAACAACGCCTGTAAAGCCGCCCGAAACTTCGCTTGAAAGATACTTCGACTGACCTCCGCCGAGATGTATCTTCTTTCCGTTGTCGATAACGAAGAAGTTATAGAAAACGCTTTCCGAAACGATTTCAAGCTTCGCCGATGCTCCCGAAAGCTTGACCGCGTTCTGAATGTGCTTCACACCGCCGATGTTGAGCTTCAGAACCGCTTCAAAACCGTCCTCGCAGGCTCTTATCGCAATATCGTAATGTTCATTTTCGCACATATAGACCGAAACGCCTGCTTCGCCCTTGTCGATGCTGACATTGACGCTGTAGTCCATATCAAAATCACGCTGACGGAGTGCGATAAACGTTGGAGAATCAACTTCTTCAAGGGTGATGTCCGTTCCTTTGAGAACCGCCTTGTCGGAAAGGCTGTAATTCTCAAAATGAGGGTGACGGAGATAGCACCAATCGATGTTCCAATCGGTATTTTCAAAAGTGTAAAGCTTCTTTTCGGTCTGCTCAAAATCGCCGCTTATTTCATACTCGAAGTCGGTAGTTCCGTCATTTCCTGCGGTGAACCAGCCGTCCTTATCAAAAGCAACGGGAGTGAGGAATATCTCACGTCCGAGGTGGTGATACGGCTGCCAGATATGTATCTGTCTGAATCCGAGTGTGAGGATATGCCAGTCGCCGTTTTTGTCGCGGATAAGATCGCCGTGACCGATGCCCTGAATGATGAAAGGTGCTTTGTTTCTGTTGGTGAGCACGGGGTTGTGTGCATAATTCTCAAACTTGCCCCAAACGGAATCGGAGCGTGAATATGTTACCATGTGGCCGTATTCCGTGCCGCCCTCAGCAGCCATAAGATAGTATCTTCCGTCTATCTTGTACATATGCGGACTTTCGAGATAACGTCCGCCCGAGCCTTTCCATATACATTTGCTCGGCGAAAGCTTCTTGCCCGTTGCAATGTCGATCTGACACTGGATAACTCCGTTCTCTCCCTCATCGTCCTGACCGTTGCTGAGGAAGTACACCTTTCCGTCATCATCGAAAAGGAGCGACGGGTCGATGCCAGACTGGTCAACGAATATAGGCTCAGACCATTCGCCGTAGATATCATCGGTGTAGACATAGAAATTCTGGTGGATCGTATCGTTGGTCGTTACCATATAGAATCTGCCGTTGTTGTATCTTATCGTAGGTGCAAAAACGCCGCCCGAGCTGTTGATCTTTTCGAGCATTACCTGACTTTTTCGGGTAAGGACATGACCTATCTGCTTCCAGTTCACAAGGTCGTCGCTTTCAAAGAGCGGCACTCCGGGGAAATACTGGAACGAGCTTGAAACGAGATAATATTTTCCGTTTACCTCGCACACGGACGGATCGGGATAAAAGCCTTTGATTATCGGATTTGTGTACTTCATAATACTTTCTCCTAAAAAGTTTCTTATATAAAAAAATAAGACATTACCGTCTTTATCAGTAATGTCTTATTATACCATATCAATAAATTTATGTCAATGACGCAAAGTGTTTTTGATACTGATGTTTTGTGCTTATTGTTCTCTTCCGCAAATGCTGTACCACTGGCAGTCACCGCAAACTTCGGAAAGTTTTTTCGCGCCGATTATGTTATCGTGAACAAGCTTTGAAAACTCTTTCCAGTGAAGTTCCGTTCCGCTTTTTATTCCGCAGCGTTCAAGAACAGCACTGTCATATCCTGCGACCTTACCGAGAGAACTGCAAACTCCGCCGTCGTTGTGAGGGCAGGCTTTGCAAACTTCATCTGCACAGTCTACTATTTTCACAACAGGGTCTTTTTCGAGCAGCATTTTCTTTTCAGCCATATTCGCCGTAAAAGAATCGCTGTAGCCTTTTCCCTCGAAAAAGCTCATACAAAGTCCGTGGTGCGCCCTTACATTAAAACTTGACATATTTTTTGAGCTGCTTTGTAAGAACAACAGCGAGTGCGATCTTGATGCAGTCAGGAATGATGAACGGGAATACACACCAGCCGAGAGCTGTCATAAGTCCGATAGGTGCAGTATTCTTTGCATAAACGATCATAAACCAAGCTGTTCCGAATGCATAGCAAACGAGAAGTCCGAGAACCATTGCGATGATCATTATCGGGAGCTTTTCACCGAATGCTGCGGTCATTGCCCAGTAAACAAGTCCCGAAAGCAGGAATCCCACTATGTAACCGCCCGTTGTGCCGAAAAGAACGCCTATACCGCTGCTGAAGCCTGCGAAAACGGGAACTCCGACTGCGCCGAGAAGAATATAGACGAGAACCGAGATAGTTCCCTTTTTGCCGCCGAGAAGTCCGACTGCCATAAACACGCCAAATGTCTGGAGCGTGAACGGAACTGTTGTCGGAATGGATATCCACGAGCAAACAGCGATAATTACCGCCATAAGAGCCGTGAAAACGAGTTCCTTTGTTGTTATTTTGCTTTTGGTGACCTCTGCACCAACGTTTTCTGTTATATCTGCCATACAGATACAAACCTCCTCAAATCCTAATTGTCTACCAATCAGTTTATTTTAGTTTACAACAGTCATTATACGATATTTTTAGCAAATTGTCAACCGTTCTAAGTATAAGAGTAGACAATGCAGTAACTTTTAACACTAATTTAAAAATGTCTATTGAAATCGACGTTTTTATATGTTATAATGTATCCAAATTCAACAAAGGAGACAGTACTATATGAAAACGAAAACAAATAAACTTGCACTTTTCATTGCACCCGTTCTGACGGTGATTGTCGGAATAATCCTTATTGCGAATTCGGTTCAGGCTACAGTTGTGATATGCCGTGTTATCGGTATAATCCTGCTTATGAGCGGACTTTTCTTTACGGGAGCTTCCCTGCTCAATATGAATTCCCCCGTGCAGAAATTCAATCTTGTTCCGGGTCTTATCCAGCTTCTTCTCGGGCTTTACATCACGATACGTCCCGACAGGATAGTCGGCTTCATCACTATTGTAATAGGTGTCGTTGTCCTCGTCCAAAGCTTCGGTATTCTCGAACACGGACTTGAAACGAAATTTCTCGGCTACAAAATATGGTGGGTAACAGCGCTCTTTGCGGTGGTTATGGCTGTACTCGGAATCGTAATTATCATAAATCCGTTCGGCGCAGTTTCCGTTGCAATGAAGTTTACGGGCTTCGTTCTTATCGTTCAGGGCATAACGGACGCAATAACACTCTACAGAGCAGACAAGATCATCGAAAAGCTTAAAAAGCAGGCAAACGGCGATTATATCGATGCCGATTATACTATTAAATAAGTAAAATAAACAAACAGCCTTTGCAAACCAAAATGTAACGGTTTGCAAAGGCTTTATTTCAGAACATTTCTTTTCTGCGCTGTTTGCGTATCTCGGCGCGTTTTTCGGCGAGCGCCCACTCGGCTTTTTCTTCCTCCGTTTCAAGCTTTAAGCACGGAACTTCAACAGGCTTTTCGTTCTCGTCAATGGCGATGATTATAACATAAGCCGTGTTGATAAGCGTTCTGCTCGAATCGAGATGCTCGACGTAGGTTTCAACGCAGACTTCCATTGAGGTTCTGCCGACGTAGGTTATTCTTCCGCAGAGAATAACGGTATCGTTGAGGTGCGCAGGCGCTCTGAATGTGAGCGTATCAACGACAGCGGTCGTGACATTTCTTCCCGAATGGCGGCGGGCAACAACTGACGCAACAATGTCTATCCATTCCATTAATCTTCCGCCGAAAAGACGGTTGTAGCCGTTCATATCCTTTTGTGTAAGGATCTGGACCTGCTCTGCATACGAATCTTTAACTGATTTTTCCATAAAACAACTTCCTTTAATTTGGTGATATTTTGGACAGAGAAAAATATTTTTATGCTCTTTCAAAGGTTCTTGACGGCGAACACAAAAGAGCAGGCATAGGAACTTACGGCGAAAAGACCGTTCATTCCGTTTTGAAAAATTACTTCGAGCCGTTCGAGGACAGCCACGAGCAAAAGGTCGGCGGCTTTGTTGCCGATATCGTCGGAGAAAACGGCATAATCGAGATACAGACCGCAGGCTTTGACAGACTGAGAAAAAAGCTTTCCGCATTTCTTGAAGTCAGCGATGTGACCGTTGTTTATCCTATACCGCTCAACAAGTGGCTCATACCGATAGACCCCGAAACGGGCAGACTCGGCAGAAAGCGCAAGTCCCCCAAAAAGGGTTCGCCCTACGATATTTTCCCCGAGCTTTACAAAATTAAACCGTTTCTGCCGAATGAACGGCTGCATTTCTGCATTGTAATGCTCGATGTCGAAGAATACCGTCAGCCGCCCGAAACCACGGGTCTGAAACGAGGTCGGCGCAGGGGCAGCACTCGCTATGACAGAATTCCTATCGCACTTTGTGATGAGCTGCATTTTGACAAGCTTTCCGACTGGCTTTACTTCGTGCCGAACGGACTTGAAAGCGAATATACTTCGCGCGATTTTGCCGAAAAAGCACGGGTGCATACATCAGTTGCACAGCTTGTGCTGAATATACTCACTGCACTCGGAGTTACCGAACGTATCGGCAAGCAGGGACGAAGCTACCTTTACCGAACGATTATTCAAACAGACGAAGAAACCTTTCCGCCTCACGCTTCAGACGTGCAGTAGGCAGACCGACAACGTTAAAATAGTCGCCATGTATCTGTCTTGCGGGCAGGAAGCCTTTGTCCTGAATACCGTAAGCGCCAGCCTTATCCATTGGCGAGCCTGTCCGAATATAGCTTTCTATCTCTTCATCGGAAAGCGGATAGAACTCCACCTCGGTCGTTTCGGAGAAGCTAAGGCTTCTTCCTTTATAAAAAAGACACACGCCCGTTATGACCTTATGAGTTTTGCCCGAAAACTCGGTGAGCATACGCTTTGCATCGGCTTCATCGTGCGGCTTTCCGTAAACTTTGCTGTTAAAAACAACTATCGTATCACAGCCGATAACGAGCGAATCGGCGTGTTCTTTTGCGATATACGCAGCCTTTTTCACGGCGAGAAATTCCGCGCTCTGCTCGGCAGGTATCTCCTCGGGCAGAGTTTCGTCCACATCGGACGGGATACATTCAAATTCGTCAAAAACGCTCGCAAGAAGTTCTTTTCTTCTCGGCGATGCGGAAGCAAGGATAACGTTCATTTTTATATTCCTTTCCAAAAGAGGTAATTTTGCTATGATGATCAAATTTTATGAAAAGCTTCCCGAAGAGGCACATTTTATCCGTCAGACGGTTTTTGTCGAGGAGCAGGGCTTCAGGGAAGAATTCGATACTATTGACAATACAGCCGTTCACGCTGTCGTTTTCGCTGACGGCTCACCTATCGCAACGGGCAGAATCTTCCCTGCGGAAGAGAACGGTGCATACTATCTCGGCAGGTTTGACGTGCTGAAAGATTTCCGCAGGGGCGGAACGGGCAGCAAAATGCTTGCATTTCTCGAAAGTGAAGCCGCAAAACGGGGCGCATCAAAGATAATTCTCCACGCCCAGATACAAGCGCAGCCGTTCTACGAAAAGAACGGCTACATTGCAGAGGGTGAACCGTTTCTTGAAGAATCAGCACCCCATATCACGATGATGAAAAAGCTTGGATAAAAATTTTAGGGGTTCCCTTTAGAAATTGATAACGCCGAGATGTTCGAGGAGAATTTTTACGCCCATAAGTACGAGAATGATTCCTCCGACAAGCTCGGCTTTGCTTTTGTATTTGCTGCCGAATTTGTTTCCGATAACAACACCGATTATAGAAAGAACGAATGTTGTTGTACCGATTATCGAGATAGCCGACCAAATGTTTACATTGAGGAATGCGAATGTTATTCCGACGGCGAGCGCATCAATGCTCGTTGCGACCGCAAGAACAAAAAGCTCCTTTATGTCAAGCTTGTCTTCCTCCTGCTTATCGACCTCGTTCCATTCCTTTATAGCCTCAACGATCATTTTTCCGCCGATGAAACCGAGGAGAAGAAAAGCTATCCAGTGGTCTATCCTTGTGATGTACTTTTCAAAACCCATTCCGAGAAAATATCCTATCAGCGGCATAATTGCCTGAAATCCGCCGAAGAACAATGCGATAACGCCTGCGTGTTTGAAATTGATCTTTCCGTGCATATTCAGTCCCTTGCATACCGAGACCGCGAACGCGTCCATAGAAAGTCCCACGCCGATAAGAAACAACTCAGCAAAACCCATAACAATACTCCTTAAAATAAAAAAACTTATGTCCGCCTGCGGTACATAAGTCGATAAAAAGGGCACTCATATACAGCAAACAAACGCTATACATAAGTCTTGTCAAGGAAAAAATCCCCCGTCCGAACCGGGCATTTACGCCGGTATGTCGATCCGAACACGCAGGCTGCAGCCTCCCAGATGCATTTTGCCGCGCTGACTACTCCCCTATGAAAATCAAGTCAAAGGCAGTTAACTTTTTAACTGACCTTTGACTATTTTACAATATTCGCCGATGCTTGTCAAGTCATTTTATGCTAAAATTTTATTTTTATGCTAAAATTCAGCTTTTCTGTAAACAAAACAGAAAAATCATTCCTCAACAGCACGTTTTTTCATTGCAGGGTGATTCATAAGCCTGATTATGAGCGGTATGACCATAAGCACCCACACGATCGGCTCGGAAAGGATTATTCCCATATATCCTATTCTCGGTGCAAGCAGAATAACGATTCCGACCTTGCCGATAAGCTCGATAGCACTTGAAACGATCGGCGTTTTGTGTACGCCGAGTCCCTGCAGGGCATTTCGGAATATCGAAATTACCGCCGTCACGCAGTAAAGTATGCAGTTAACTCGCAGATAAAGCGTTGCCGTATCGATTATTTCGGGAACATCGGTAGAAGTGATGAATCGGAGAAGCGGCGGTGCAAAGCTGTATATGAACACAATAAGAAGCGCACACCATATCCACGAATAAAGTACCGAAAGAAACACTCCCCTGCGTATTCTGCCATATTTTTCTGCGCCGTAATTCTGTGCGCAGTAAGCCGCCATAGTCATTCCGAAAACGGCGAACGGCATCATAAAGAAGCTTGTCAGCTTTCGTGCGGCAGTATGCGCAACGATGATGTTCGTTCCGAAAGTATTGATAGAGCTCTGGAGTGCAACTGTACCGAACGCAACGAAGCTGTTCATAAATCCCATTGAAAGTCCGCTGCCCATAAGGTCTTTTATCATATCCGCCGAAAGTGCAAAGTCCTCTGCCTTTACACGAAGCATCTTATACTTTTTGAACATATATATGAAGCAAAGCACGGCGGAAACTATCTGCGAGATTATCGTAGCATAAGCCGCGCCCTCAACGCCCATATTCACCTTTGCGATGAAGATATAGTCGAGCGCAACATTCAGCACGGACGAGATTATTAGAAAAATAAGCGGAGTTATCGTGTCGCCGACGGCTCTCAGAACGCTTGCACAGACGTTGTAAGCCATTGAAGCCGTCATACCGAGAAGAATTATCCTTGCATAAGCATAGGCATTTTCATAATGCTCGGGCGGGATATTGAGCGCAGAAAATATCTGCGGAAGAAAAACAACGCTCAATACAGTAAGCACTAACGAAACAGCCACTCCGAGCATAAGCGTATGCGCGACCGCACTGCGAAGCTTTTTCTCGTCCTTTGCGCCGAAGCTCTGAGCCGTCACTACCGCGAAGCCATTCGTCAGTCCGAGAAGAAATCCGACTATAAGGTCGTTGAGCGTCGAGGTCGAGCCTACAGCCGCAAGCGCATTGTTTCCGAGCGTATTTCCTACTATAAAAACATCTGCGAAGCTGTACAAAAGCTGAAAAATATTTCCTATCGCAAGTGGGATAGCAAATGTTATTATGAGCTTTCCTATCTTTCCCTGAGTTAAATCTTTCATAAACGATCACCTATGTTGATTTTGTCATTGATTTTGAAAACGATATGATTTTATCACAGTCAAAATCTCATTTATTGCAGATAAATAGGCTTTTTTGTAAAAACTTTTTGGCTTATACGTTTTCGCATAAATATGGTTTAAACCGTTAAATCAAAGCTTTGCGCATATACTATATTAAATATAATTATACTGTTTATGTATATTTCAAAGCCGTTCTTAGTCGTTTTTGCGCGGAAATGGCGCTTTTTTAAAGTGATATATATAAATTTATATGTATTATATATCAAAAAACAGTTGAAATTTATAAAAAATGTGTTATAATATATTTGTAAACAAAAAGAATCGGCAAAGATCAGTAAATAAAATACGGTTTTTGACCGACGAATTTAAATAACAGGAGGAAAAAACACATGGTTAATTTTGATCAGTGGAATGGCTTTGAAGGCAGACTCTGGAAAGAACAGATCGATGTCAGAGATTTCATTCAGAAGAACTACACACCTTATGACGGTGACGAATCTTTCCTTGAAGGTCCTACAGAAGCTACAAACAAGCTTTGGGGCAAGCTCCAGGAACTTATGATCGAACAGCGTAACAAGGGCGGCGTTCTCGACTGCGAAACAGAAGTTGTAACAGGTCTTACAGCTTACGGTCCGGGATACATCGACGAATCCATGAAGGATCTCGAAAAGGTAGTTGGTCTTCAGACCGATAAGCCTCTCAAGAGAGCATTCATGCCTTACGGCGGTATCAAGATGGCTCAGCAGGCTGCTGAAAGCTACGGCTACAAGATCAATCCTAAGTACGATCAGATCTTCAACGAATATCACAAGACACATAACCAGGGCGTTTTCGATGCTTACACACCTGAGATCAGAGCTGCAAGAAACAGCCACATCATCACAGGTCTTCCTGATACATACGGCCGTGGACGTATTGTAGGCGACTACAGAAGAGTTGCTCTTTACGGTATCGATTTCCTCATCAAGGAAAAGGAAGCTGACAAGGCTAACTGCGGTGACGGCACAATGACTGATGATGTTATCCGTCTTCGTGAAGAGATCACAGACCAGATCAAAGCACTCAAGGGCATGAAGGAAATGGCTGCTGTTTACGGCTACGACATTTCTCAGCCTGCTAAGAACGCAAGAGAAGCTGTTCAGTGGCTCTACTTCGGCTACCTCGCTGCTATCAAGACACAGAACGGTGCTGCAATGTCCGTTGGACGTGTTTCCACATTCCTCGATATTTACATCGAAAGAGATATCAAGGCCGGTATCCTCACAGAATCCGAAGCTCAGGAACTCATCGACCACATGGTTATGAAGTTCAGAATGGTTAAGTTCGCAAGAATTCCATCTTACAACGAGCTCTTCTCCGGTGACCCTGTATGGGCTACACTTGAAGTCGGCGGTATTGGCTGCGACGGACGTTCTATGGTTACAAAGAACGACTTCCGTTTCCTCCATACTCTCGAAAACATGGGACCTTCCCCAGAGCCAAACCTCACAGTTCTTTATTCTTCCGCTCTCCCTGCAGCATTCAAGAAGTACGCTGCTAAGATCTCTATCGACACAAGCTCGATCCAGTACGAGAACGATGATGTTATGAAGCCTGTATGGGGCGATGACTACTCCATCTGCTGCTGCGTATCCGCTACACAGACAGGTAAGGAGATCCAGTTCTTCGGTGCTCGTGCAAACCTTGCTAAGGCTCTTCTCTACGCTATCAACGGCGGTGTTGATGAAAAGCTCGGCACACAGATCGGACCTGCTTACAAGGGCATCACTTCCGAATACCTCGATTACAACGAAGTTATCAAGAAGTACACAGTTATGCTTGATTGGCTCGCAGGTCTCTATGTAAATACACTTAACCTTATCCACTATATGCACGATAAGTACTACTACGAAGCTGCTGAAATGGCTCTTATCGATACAGAAGTAAGACGTACATTTGCAACAGGTATCGCAGGCTTCTCACACGTTATCGACTCCCTCTCCGCTATCAAGTACGCTAAGGTAAAGGTTATCCGCGGCGATGTTGATATCAAGAACAAGAAGGGTGAAGTTATCGGCGTAGCTAAGGACGTTGCTCTTGATTACCAGATCGAAGGCGACTTCCCAAGATACGGTAACGATGATGACAGAGCTGACGAGATCGGCGTATGGCTCCTTAAGACATTCCTTGGAATGATCAAGAAGAGACACACATACAGAGATTCCGAGCCTACAACATCTATCCTTACTATCACATCTAACGTTGTTTACGGTAAGGCTACAGGTGCTCTTCCTGACGGACGTAAGGCTGGTGCTCCATTTGCTCCGGGTGCTAACCCATCTTACGGTGCAGAGCAGAATGGTCTTGTTGCATCTCTTAACTCCACAGCTAAGATCCCATACGTTTGGGCTCTCGACGGTATTTCCAATACCCAGTCCATGAACCCTGAGGCTCTTGGCAACAACAAGCCTGAAAGAATCGACAACCTCGTTGCTGTTATGGACGGTTACTTTGATCAGGGTGCTCACCACCTCAACGTAAACGTATTTGGCAGAGAGCTCCTCGAAAAGATCAAGGCTGATCCTAAGAACCCTGAATACGCTAACTTCACAATTCGTGTATCCGGTTATGCTGTACGTTTTGTAGACCTCACACCTGAACAGCAGGATGACGTTATCTCCAGAACATTCCACGCTACCAGATAAATTATCGGCGTTAGTTCGTAAATAATATAGTGGCAGGCGAAGAAATTTGCCTGCCACTTTTTCTAAAAAGGGAGTGAAAAATGATGAACGAAATAAAAGGTAAAGTACATTCGATCGAAAGTTTCGGTTCGGCTGACGGTCCGGGCGTAAGATATATTTTCTTCTTAAAAGGCTGCCCTATGCGCTGCAAGTATTGCCATAATCCCGATACTTGGGGTTCGTCCGCACTTTTGGGCGAATTCACACCGCAGGAAGCTTATGAAAAAGCTGCCCGTTACAAACCCTACTGGAAAAGCGGCGGCGGTATCACAGTAAGCGGCGGCGAAGCGCTTCTCCAGATAGATTTCGTTACCGAACTTTTTAAAATAGCAAAGGAACACGGCGTTAACACTTGTCTTGACACCTCGGGACAGCCGTTCACACGTTCCGACCCACAGTTCTCCAAGTTCAAGGAGCTTATCAAGTACACCGACCTTTTCCTGCTCGATATAAAAGAGATCGACAATGATAAGCACAAGGAACTCACGGGCTGCTCGAACGAAAGCATACTCGACTTCGCTAAGTTTCTCTCCGACGAGGGCAAACATATGTGGATAAGATATGTTCTTGTTCCGACAGTTACCAATGATAAGGCTGACCTCGAAAAGACAAGGGCTTTCATCGACACGCTGAAAACCGTTGACCGTGTTGAAGTTCTCCCCTATCATACTCTCGGCGTTTTCAAGTGGGAAAACCTTGGCATAAAGTACGGACTTGAGGGTATTCCTACTCCTACTTCCGACGAAGTCAAGGAAGCAAAGGAAATTCTCGGCGCACTTTGATATTATTGGTGTTAGGAAAAAGCTGATTAAAGCGAAGCGTTCGTTTTGCCATTTTGAGAAATGTACGAGTTTACGCCTTTAATGTCAATTTGACATAAACATTTTGAAAAATGGCAAAAACGTATTAATCAGCGTTTCCTTAGTATTAATATTATGCACTCTATAGGCTTTACACGGCTTATAGAGTGCTTTTTCTTACAAAAATACATTTGCAGATTTATGAATAACGCCTATTTTATACATAAATGAAAAATTTTTCCGCTTTGGATTGTTTATATTACAGAAGAACAATTCAAGGAGGACGAATCAATGAAAATCAAAAGTATAACAGCATTATTGGCAGCATCATTTCTTCTCACAGCTTGCGGAAATTTATCCGAAACAAGCGGAATTGATATGGTGGGAGAAACGATATCCAGCATAAATTCAACTTCAACTTCATCGATTACAAACATTACAGCCAATGAAAACTTCGTATCCAAAACCGAAATAAAAACAAGTGAAAATGAGTATTTTCCAACAACCTATGAGTGCATACCGCAGTGCGCTCCGTCTATGAGCATCACATTTGCAATTCCCGACGGATGGAGCTATGAAACCTCACAGACAAACGATGACCCCACAAGCAGTATTTCCGTTTATCTTAAACCCGATGCCGAAGCAGACGGACATATAACACTTGAATACATCAAAGGCGGCATTGGCTTCTGCGGCACGGGGCTTCACCAAGAAAGCATTGACTTCAACGGCTACTCGGCTGTAAAAGGGGTTTATGACGGCTCGGACAAGTGGGATTTCATCTTGCTGAACGATGAATTTGAGGGCTGTGCGGTTCTGAACAATGCGAATGAATGGTATGACAAATATGCAGATGAAATTGAATATATTCTGTCCACTGTTGAATTCAGAAAATTTGAAACAAGCGAACCTCATGATTCCATAATGAAATATGAAGCTTGGTCTGTCAGACCTCAGTGTACACCGTCTTTCGGAGTTGATTTTGAACTGCCGTATGACTGGAGCTATGAAACCGTACAGACAGATGATGAACCCACAAGCAGTATCTCCGTTTATCTTAAACCCAATACCGAAGCAGACGGAAGTATCATATTTGAATACACAAAGGATGGCATTGAAGTAAGCGATTCTGCGCTTTCCGAAATTGAGACTGAGTTTAACGGCTATCCGGCAACAGAGGGAACTTATCTCTGTTCGGAGCAATGGGATCATATTTTTTTGAAAGGCGATTATGAAGGCTGTGCGGTTTTAAACAATGCAAATGATTGGTATGACAAATATGCAGATGAAATTGAATATATTCTGTCAACCGTTGAGTTCAGAAAATACGATTAATTGTCGTTTTTACCATTATTTTTTATACTTTACAGTAAAATATAAACAAAATGTAAAACAGAGAAATGTATGTTGACTTTTGCGCTGTTCCGTGATATAATTTTTATTAGTTAAAACCGTTACCTTTAAGGGCAATCCGGAGAGATTGACAAGGCAAGTCGGTCATAAGCTTAATATTGAAACGGAACAAGTGTAATTACGCTATAACTGCAAGCTTTTTCCGTGTAAAACAGAGTTTATCACTACCTGCCTGAATTTTCAGACAGGTATTTTTTTATGCGAGGTGCAGAAGATGGACAAGGAAAGACAGGAAAAAGCAGTCATTCTTGACGGCTCATCTATAATTCGTGCGCTTTCGCGTATTTCCTATGAAATATTGGAGCGCAACAAGGGTTCGGAGGATATTTGCATTATTGCGATAATGTCGGGCGGTCTGAACATAGCTTCAAAAATTGCGGCTAAGATAAACGAACTCGAGGGAACGACTGTAAAGGTCGGCGCGCTTGACATCACTTCCTGCCGCGATGATGAACGCCACGCTACCGACTGCGATAAAACAGTTATCGATTTCGATGTAACAGGCAAAAAGATAATCCTTGTTGACGATGTTATCTTTACGGGACGAAGCGCCCGTGCGGCGATAGACGCACTTATGAAAAGAGGCCGTCCGCAGTCGATACAGCTTGCCGTTCTCGTTGACAGAGGACACAGAGAGCTGCCGATACGTCCCGATTATGTCGGCAAAAACGTTCCGACTTCGCGCGATGAATCGGTCAAGGTGATCTTTGACGGCAAGGACGGAAAAGTAGTTATTTTCGGAGAAGTTTAAAGGAGGAAAGCGCTTGAATCAGAGCATACTATTTAAAAATGTAAGGATCGTAGACGCAGAAAACGACACGGTCGGTGACGTTCTCGTTAAGGACGGTGTTATTGCGGAGGTTGGAAATGTTTCCGAAACCGCTGACAGAGTTATCGAGGGCAACGGAAAGCTTGTTGTTATGCCGTCACTTTTCGATATGCACGTTCACTTTCGTGACCCCGGATTCACTCACAAGGAAGATGTTCTGACGGGTTGTGCAGCCGCACTCGCAGGCGGTGTTTCGGGCGTTGTTTGTATGCCGAACACAAAGCCTCCTATCGACAGCAGGGAAACTGTTGATTACATTGTGAACAAGGCTGAACCTACGGGCGTTTCGGTCTACCCCGCGGGCTGTGTTACAAAGGGTATGCTCGGAAGAGAGCTTTATGATCACTCCTCTATCGGGGTAAGAATAATCTCTGATGACGGACGTCCCGTTGAAAATGCAGAATTGCTCCGTCAGGCTATGATCGAATCGAACAAAAATGGAATTTTGATTGCTTCGCACTGCGAAGACCTTAACATTATTAACGGCGGCATCGTAAATGACGGCGAAGTTTCCGCAGAGCTTGGCTTAAAGGGAATGAACCGCGCTTCTGAGGACAGCATTACTGCGCGCGAGATTGCTGTTGCGATGAGCGCAGATGCAAGAATCCACATTTGTCACGTTTCAACGGTCGGAAGTCTTGACTTTATCCGCGAAGCAAAGGCAAGGGGCGTTAAAGTAACTTGTGAGACCTGTCCGCACTACTTTATGTACACGGACGAAAAGATACGCTCGCTCGACGCTGATTACAGAATGAATCCGCCGCTTCGCTCCGAAGCTGACCGTGCGGCTGTTGAGAAAGCTGTGCTTGACGGAACGATCGACTGCATCGTTACCGATCACGCACCTCACGCGGCTGAGGAAAAGGCTGATTTCTACAAAGCTCCGAACGGAGTTGTCGGACTTGAAACCTCGCTTGCGGCTATGCTCACGCATTTCTACCACACAGGAAAGCTTTCACTCAGCAGAATATCCGAGATGATGGCTGAAAAACCAAGAAAACTGCTCGGTCTGCCCGTTACAAAAGTTGAAAAAGGTGCAAAGGCTGACCTTATCCTTGTTGATACGGAAAAAGAATGGGTAGTTGAACCCGAAAAGCTTCACTCAAAATCGCACAACACGGTTTTCAAGGGTGAAAAGTTCAAGGGGCAGAACCTTATGACGATAACAGACGGAATTATCCGCTTTGAAAGATAAAAAGGAGTGTTGAAAATGTCATTTGACAGACTTATTGCAAAGATCATCGAAACGGGCAACCCTACCGTTGTAGGACTTGACCCTAAGCTTGATTATGTTCCCGAATTCATCAAGAAAAAGGCTTTCGAGGAAAAGGGCGCTGACCTTAAAGGCGCGGCAAAGGCTATCCTTGAATTCAACAAGGCTATCATTGATGAAATTTATGACATCGTTCCTGCAATAAAGCCGCAGGCAGCTTACTACGAAATGTACGGCTGGCAGGGCGTTAAAACGCTTTACAAAACAATTGAATACGCACAGAGCAAAGGTATGTTTGTCATGGTTGACGGCAAGAGAAACGATATCGGCGCAACAATGGAAGCTTACACGAACGCTTACCTCGGCAGCACAGAAGTTGACGGAGTAAAGTTTGAGGGCTTCGGTGCTGATGCGCTCACGGTAAACGGTTATCTCGGAACGGACGGCATTGCGCCACTCACAAAGGTTTGCGCAGAGAATGACAAGGGTATCTTTGTTCTTGTCAAGACCTCCAACAAGTCCTCGGGCGAGCTTCAGGACAGAATTCTTGACGACGGCAAGACCATTTACAACACAATGGGCGAAATGTGTGAAGAATGGGGCAAGGACACTATCGGCAAGTATGGTTACTCCGCTGTCGGCGCAGTTGTCGGCGCAACATATCCCGAACAGCTCGCAGAAATGAGAGCAAAGCTCCCACACACATTCTTCCTCGTTCCAGGCTACGGCGCTCAGGGCGGCGGTGCAGAGGGCGTTGCAAAGGCTTTCGATGAAAAGGGTCTTGGTGCTATCGTAAACTCTTCAAGAGCTGTTATGACTGCTTACAAGAAGGAAGGCTGCGATGAAAAGGACTTTGCAAAGGCAGCAAGAAGAGAATGTATCCGTATGAGAGAGGACATCACCTCGTTCGTTACTGCGCTTAAAAAATAAAATAAGGTACTACTGACTTTAGGGAACCTCTAAAAACCTCCCTCACGGCAAATTTTCTACGACTTTGCGCATCTTCTGCGTTAGCGAAACTTGAAATACATCAAGTATTCACTGCGTTTCGCTGCCTTGAAGCTGCGCAAAGTCCCAACGAAAATTTGCTCATGTTCCGGTTTTTAGAGAACCCCAATAAAAATTACTTAGTCCTAACTGACTTTTTATAAAACCTTAAACCAAAAAATCACGCAAAATAGCCGATTTTTCGGCATATTTCCAATACCCCAAAGTTAGGTATGTATTTGTTCACCATTGATAAATATGCCGAATGATTATCGTGTGTTCTGTCACTTGCAATTTTATATGAGGTATGCTATAATAAATCTCAGTTAGCAGACGCTAACTGATTAAATGAACTGTTATCCGCTCAGCCGATTCGATGCGCACGGCGGCTGAACGTGAATACAGACCCCCAAAAACGGAATAATAATGTAAAATACTCCGCAATCGCGGTGAATCAAAGAGAGGTATTTATTATGAATTATCTTGAGATCGAAAATGTCATCGGACGTGAGATCATTGACTCCAGAGGAAATCCTACCGTTGAGGCTGAGGTTTGGCTCGCTGACGGAACTGTTGCAAGAGGAGCTGCACCGAGCGGCGCTTCTACAGGTGAATTTGAAGCACTCGAACTCCGTGACGGCGACAAGTCACGCTTCGGCGGCAAGGGCGTTTCAAAGGCTGTAAACAACGTAAATACGATAATCCGCGATGCTGTTATCGGCATCGACGCTTCCGATATCTATGCTGTAGACAAGGCTATGATCGAAGCAGATGGCACAAAGGATAAGAGCAAGCTCGGCGCAAACGCTATCCTTGCTGTTTCCATTGCCTGCGCAAGAGCAGCTGCAGCATCACTCGATATTCCGCTCTACAGATTCCTCGGCGGCGTGAATGCAAACCGTCTTCCTGTTCCTATGATGAACATTCTCAACGGCGGCGCACACGCAGCAAACACAGTCGATGTTCAGGAATTTATGATCATGCCTGTCGGCGCAAAGAGCTTCACAGAGGGTCTTCGCCAGTGTACAGAAGTTTTCCACGCTCTCGCAGCGCTTTTGAAGAGCAAGGGACTTGCAACATCTGTCGGCGATGAGGGTGGCTTCGCTCCTGACCTCGCAAGCGATGAGGAAGCTATCCAGTATATCCTCAGCGCAGTTGAAAAAGCAGGCTATAAGCCCGGTGAGGACTTCGTTCTCGCAATGGACGCAGCTTCCTCCGAGTGGAAGAGCGGCGAAAAGGGCAAGTATCATCTCCCGAAGTCGGGCAAGGATTTCACATCTGCCGAGCTTGTTGCTCATTGGGCACAGCTTTGTGAAAAGTACCCTATCTACTCCATCGAGGACGGTCTTGACGAAGAAGACTGGGAAGGCTGGCAGATCATGACCAAGGAGCTTGGCGGAAAAGTTCAGCTCGTAGGTGACGACCTCTTCGTAACAAATACAGAACGTCTTGCAAAGGGTATCTCCCTGGGCTGCGGAAACTCTATCCTCATCAAGCTCAACCAGATCGGTTCTGTTTCCGAAACACTCGAAGCAATCAAAATGGCACATAAAGCAGGCTATACAGCAATCGCTTCCCACCGTTCGGGCGAAACCGAAGATACAACTATCGCAGACCTCGCAGTAGCATTGAATACCTGCCAGATCAAGACGGGCGCACCGAGCAGAAGCGAACGTACAGCTAAGTATAATCAGCTTATCCGCATCGAAGAGCAGCTCGGCGCAAGCGCAGTTTACCCCGGAAAGAACGCATTCAGCTTTATGAAGTAAAAAAACATTTCTGCTGTTTTTCAAAACGCTGAACGGCTATATGTTATGATGTGAAAGAACAAATCTCTATATCCTTTACAATGTAGGGACGGGTCGCCCGTCCCTCGCCGAAAGGCGGTTTCTGACGAATTAGGAATTCGGAATTATTTTGCTCCGTAATTTTACGGCGAAGCCGTATTTCCGTAGGGATATCGTATAAAAAACGCCCCCGATTTTATCTTTTTTCTGATAAAATCGGGGGCGTCGTTTATTATATAACGCTTTACGGTGTGGGGCAGGCAGTCGTCCCATACAGAAAAATTGTCCGGAATATGGGGTTCGCAACGGGCGGATATAGAATCCGCCCCTACGGTTTTCGTTACAAACAAACGGAGTATATATAATTCCGAATTCCTAATTCCGAATTTTATTTACTCGTGTTCTTTTCCTTTGCAGAAGCAGTCGATGTATCTGTCGATGCAGCGTTCGATTATCTGTACTGCGTCGTCCTTGCCCTTAACTTCATCTATGACGGTTTCTTTGCCCTCGAGGGACTTATAGACCGTGAAGAAGTGTGACATTTCATCGAAAACGTGCTTCGGAAGTTCGGAAACGTCCTTGTAGGAATTGTAGGTCGGGTCGTTGAACGGTATTGCGATTATCTTATCGTCGAGCGCGCCGTTGTCAAGCATCGAAATTACGCCGATAGGATAACATTTTACGAGTGCGAGCGGTTCGATAGACTCGGAGCAGAGTACGAGAACGTCGAGCGGGTCGCCGTCGTCGGCATAAGTACGGGGGATAAAGCCGTAGTTTGCGGGGTAGTGTGTCGAGGTATAGAGAACTCGGTCGAGCATCAGGAAGCCCGTTTTCTTATCGAGTTCGTACTTCATCTTGCTGCCCTTTTCGATCTCAATTACTGCGAAAAAGTCGCTCTTTGTGATTCTGTTCGGGGAAATATCATGCCAGATATTCATTTATTTATCATTCCTTTCGGTTTTTTCGGTTTCCTTTGCGATATAGATAGGACGTTTCTTTATCTCGGTGTAAAGCTTCTGCTCATAGAGTGCATTTATTCCGCCGCAGAAAAGCTGCAAGCCGCCGACAAACGTTACAAGGAACGTTATGAACGGTATCTGCCAGGCGGCTGCTTTGCAGGCGGAAACTATCGTGATTATAAGCATCACCAGCGAAGCTATGAGGACTATTATCCCCATTAATACGGAAAAAGCGAGCGGTGCGGTCGAGAACGCCAATATGCCCTCGAGGGAATATTTGAAAAGCTTCCAGAAGTTCCAGGTGGTCGTTCCTGCGGCGCGTTCGGTGTTTTCAACGGGGATATACTTCGTATCGAAGCCGACCCATGAGAAAATTCCCTTTGAGAAGCGGTTGCGTTCGCTCATTGAGAGGATAGCGTTCACCATTTGTCTTGTCATAAAGCGGAAATCCTGCGCGCCGTCAACTATCTGCGTCTGGGAGATGCTGTTTATGACTTTGTAAAAGCTGCGCGAGAAGAACGAGAGCAGCTTCGGCTCGCCCTTTCGGGAAATTCGTCTTGTTGCGGCGCAGTCGTATTCGCCCGAGGATACTATATTATACATTTCGGGGATAAGCTTCGGAGGGTGCTGGAGGTCAGCATCGAGTGTGACAACATAGTCGCCCTTGGAATTTTCCAGTCCTGCATAGAGCGCAGGCTCTTTTCCGAAGTTGCGCGAGAACGAAACATAGCGGACGCGCTCGTCTTTTTTTGCAAGGTTGCGGAGAATGGTGAGCGTTTTATCCTTTGAGCCGTCGTTGATAAAGAGAAACTCGAACGAAAGCTGTGGGTGAGCGTTCATCATTTCGCCGCTGACGCGAACTATCTCGTCATAAAACAGCGGAAGAACTTCCTCCTCATTATAGCAGGGGACAACTACCGAGATCAATTTTTTATCCATCTTAATATTATTCCTTTTATTCGACCGTTACTGATTTTGCGAGGTTTTTCGGCTTATCTACGTTGTTTCCTCTCTGAACGGCTGTATAATAAGCAATGAGCTGGAGCGGAACTACCGTTATCATCGGCATAAGAATATCGCTTTCGGTAACGGGTATCTTCACGATATAGTCAACGCTTTCCTTTTCGGGATCCATATCCTCGCGGCAGACCATAACGACCTTTGCGCCTCTTGTCTTGACTTCCTTGACGTTTGAAGCGGTCTTTTCAAAGAGGTCACGCTGTGTTGCAACGGCGATAACGGGCATTCCGTCATCAATGAGCGATATCGTGCCGTGTTTAAGTTCACCTGCGGCGTAGGACTCGCTGTGGATATAGGAAATTTCTTTGAGCTTGAGCGAACCCTCCATACTCAAAGCATAGTCAAGACCTCTGCCGATATAAAGCAGGCTGTCTGCGTTCATAATTTTTGAAGCTACGAACTGGTAAGCTGACTTGTCGTCAATGCTCTGCTGAATTTTATCGGGTATCTGTTCAAGCTCGTGAGTGAGCGCACGGCATTTTTCTTCGCTTATGCCGCCGACAGCGTAGGCAATTCCGAAAGCGAGCAGGTACATAAACGCTATCTGAACGGCGTAAGCCTTTGTCGAGCAGACGGAAATTTCAGGACCTGCGTTGGTGTACATTACCATTTTAGCTTCTCTTGCGATAGTCGAGCCAACAACATTTACGAGCGCGAGCGTATCTGCGCCGAGCGAGTTGGAAAGCTTCAAAGCGGCGAGAGTATCTGCGGTTTCGCCCGACTGTGAGATTATTATAACGAGGTCTTTGTCGGTGACAAGCGGTTCGCGGTAGCGGAATTCCGAAGCAATATCAACGGTAACGGGAACTCTTGCGAGCTTTTCGATAACGTACTTTCCGACAATTCCTGCATGCATAGCCGAGCCGCAGCCGACGATGAAAATGTTCTTATAGCTGCGGATTTTTTCGTAGGAAAGACCACATTCTTCCTCAAATCTCGGGAGTCCGTCAAAAATACGCGGCGAGATAGTATTTCTTACAGCGGAGGGCTGTTCGTGTATCTCTTTGAGCATAAAGTGCTCATAGCCGCCCTTTTCCGCGGATTCGATGTCCCAAGTTGCGGTCTGGAGTTCCTTTTCGATAGGATTTCTGTGAAGATCGAAGAATTTTATTGAATCTTCGGTAATTTCTACAATTTCGTTCGGGTCGAGCAGGTAGTAATCACGTGTACGCTGGAGAATAGCGGTTATATCCGAAGCGATGAAGTTTTCACCCTCGCCCTTGCCGACGATAAGGGGACATTCCTTTCTTGCGGCGTAGATTTTATTTTTATGCTCACGGAAAATAATGCCGAGCGCATAAGCACCTCTGATATCCGCAAGTGCCTTGGTGATAGCATCTATCGGGTCGCCCTCATAATAGTAGTCGAGGAGCTTTGCAACGGTTTCGGTGTCCGTTTCGCTCTCGAAGCCGTAGCCTTTGGAGATGAGGAAGGCTTTCAGCTCGCGGTAATTTTCGATGATGCCGTTATGAACAATGGAAACTCTGCCGTTTCCGATAGGGTGAGAGTTGATATCGGACGGTTCGCCGTGAGTTGCCCAACGGGTATGACCGATGCCGCACGTTCCGACGGGTTTTCCCTCGGCTTCAAGCTTTGCCATTAATCCCGTGCCTTTTCCCTCGCCCTCTTCGGGGCAAATTTTGCCCTTGGCTTTAACGGTCTTTATTCTGTCGCCCTCAAAAACGGCAATGCCTGCTGAATCGTAGCCTCTGTATTCAAGTCTGCGAAGCGCTTCGACAAGGATATCGGCACATTCTTCCTTTCCGACATATCCGACAATTCCACACATTGGCAGCAGCCTCCTTTTTCAATATATTGAAGTTATGACCGTGCTATTTTATATACAAAATGTAATAATCTTGGCTGATGATACATTATGTAAATCATATTCTCTGAAAATCAGTGCTTTTTACACGGTATTAGGAAAAAGCTGATTAAAGCGAAGCGTTCGTTTTGCCATTTTGAGAAATGTACGAGTTTACGCCTTTAATGTCAATTTGACATAAACATTTTGAAAAATGGAAAAAACTTATTAATCAGCGTTTCCTTAGCTCTTTATACTAAACATCATTTAAAATTCAGAAAAAATCAAGCCGACAATCTTGCAGCTGTTTAAACAGCTTGATGTTGCAAACAGGTTTATATGTGATTTCAGCGCAGATTTTTCTTTTATTTTTTTGATGTTTAGTATTAAATAGTTTATTCCTGTGCAGATCAAAATATCCGCACAGGAATTTACAAATTGTATTATACTTAACGTAAATTACTTTGTTCCGAAGATTCTGTCGCCTGCATCGCCAAGACCCGGAACGATATACTTGTGTTCGTTGAGTCCGTCGTCAATGCTTCCGCAGTAAATTTCAACATCGGAGTGAGCCTTGTTTACAGCTTCGATTCCCTCAGGGCTTGCGATGATGCACATAAGCTTTATCTTTTTAACGCCTGCATTTTTGAGGATATCGATAGTTTTAACTGCTGTAACGCCTGTTGCGAGCATGATATCGGTGATGATAACTTCTCTCTCGGCAACGTCAACGGGGAGCTTGCAGTAATATTCAACTGCATTCTTTGTTTCGGGGTCACGGAAGATTCCGATGTGACCTACCTTTGCGGCAGGGAGAAGCTCAATGATACCGTCAGCCATTGCAAGACCTGCACGGAGTACGGGAACGAAAGCTATCTTTTTGCCCGAAATTACCTTTGACTTTGCAACGGCAACCGGTGTCTGGATCTCAACAGTTTTAAGAGGAAGATCGCGTGTAGCTTCGTAGCACATGAGCATTGCTGTTTCGGAAGCAAGCTCTCTGAATTCCTTTGTGCCTGTGTTGATATCTCTCATCATTGTGATCTTGTGCTGAACGAGGGGGTGATCGATAAGTTTAACATTCTGCATTTATAAATACCTCCAAAAATAATTATTCTTCAATAAGGTCAACTCTGCGCTGGTGTCTGCCGCCCTCAAAATCGGTGGAGAGGAAAACATCTACCATTTCTTCCGCAACGCCCGCGCCCGTAACGCGTCCGCCCATGCAAAGGACATTTGCATCATTGTGAAGACGGGTGTATTTTGCGGTGTAAGCGTCTGTACAGAGCGCTGCACGGATACCCTTTACCTTGTTTGCGGCGATAGAGATGCCTATGCCTGTTCCGCAGATAAGGATAGCCTGCTTTACAGTGCCGTCGGTGATCTTTGCACATACTTCACGGGCAACGAGCGGATAATCGCAGCTCGTTCCGTCCATACAGCCAAGCTCTATGTAAGTGACGCCGAGGTCGTCAAGGTGCTTTATGATCTCTTTTTTCAACGCATAGCCTGCGTGATCGCTTCCGATAGCGATCTTATCTTTTCTAATAACCATAATGATAACTGCCGCCCGAAAAGAACGGCTCTCCCTTCGGAAAAATAGTTTATTATAGTATATCACAATTCTTGGATTAAATCAAGTCTTTCCGAAAATATATTCAGCCTGCTTTATTTTGTGAACAATATGTTAAAATGAAAATTGTGCCATATTTTAGCTTGACAAAACGAATGTGAATTGCTATAATTGTATTTATTGTGAATACAGTTGTTTTTTGCACAAGGACGAATATTTGCTTTAAAGTTACAGCAAGAAAGCCGTTCACGGTCAGGAAGTGAAAAAGTCAATGAACGAAAATTCATTTATAGTAGTAAGCACGGAGGTTCTGCCCGAGGTCTTCCCGAAAGTCCTCGAGGTGAAAAAGCTGCTTGCCTGCGGCGAGGAGAAGAGTTCAGCTTCGGCTTGCAAGAGGGTAGGTATTTCGCGAAGCGCTTACTATAAATATCGCGAGTGCGTTTTCACATACGAAGAAAAGCTCACGCAGAAGATAGTGACTTTTTATGCTGTTTTGCGCGATGAACCCGGAGTGCTTTCGTCATTTTTGTCGGAGATACACCTCTTCGGTGCGAATATCCTCACGCTCAATCAGAATATCCCGATAGACGGTGCGGCAGCAGTTACGATAACCGCAAAGCTCCACGGCAGCGGAAGCGAGGCGTATTCGCTCGCAGATAAGCTGAAAACGCTTGGCGGAGTTGTTGAAGTTCGTGTACTTTCAGGAGAGTAAAGTAGATTTTATACAGGGAACCTCTAAAAACCTCCCTCACGGCAAATTTTCTACGACTTTGCACATCTT
>UQKC01000017.1 GCA_900541495.1 uncultured Ruminococcus sp.
CTATACAATCTGACGAAAAATCTGACTGTGCATCTGAGGCACTATGGTTTTTAGAGGTGACCATTAATTTTTAAACTGAAAGTGTACAAAAAATCAAGCAAAAGCTCGCAGCTGTTCTAACAGCTTGATGTTGAAAATAGCTTTATATGGCTTTTGCGACGATTTTTTGTATTATAACGCCTTACGGCGCGGGACGGGTGACCCGTCCCCTACATTTTTGTGTCTGTATTACGCTGAAATTCGGAGAATTAGTAGTGGCGGATATAGAATCCTATAGGTATTCCGTGACAAATATGCGGAACAAAAAATAATTCCGAATTAGTCAACAATGTGTGCTTTGCGCAGAGCCATGATGAGCGGCTTGTAAATGATTATCGTGACAACAGCGCAGAGGATACCCTTTACTATCGTGAACGGCAGATTGAAAATGCAGAGCGCGCTGAAAATGTTTCCAACCGACGGAAGTATCTTCTGGTATGCCGACATGATAGCTTCCATTCCGCCGAAAGCTTTCGCGTATATTGGGTAAACGATGAAGTAGTTGAGCGGCAGACTTACTGCTGCGAACACCAATGTGCCGATAATACAGCCAATAACAGCACCCTTTTTAGTGTGATTTTTCTTGTAAATAAGGCTTGCTGTCAGAGTGAGTGCCGCGCTTGTGACAAAATCAAAGATATCACCTATACCCATAGTTGTACCCAAGCCTTTTATTGCTGTATGTATAACATTCTTGATGAAACATACAAGCAGACCGCCTACCGGACCCGTTGTAAATCCTGCAAAAAGGCAGACAACATTAGACAGGTCAAGCTTTATGAACGGCGGCATAAGCGGAACAGGGAAGTCGAGGTAGTAGATAACGAGCGCTACTGCCGAGAGCATCGCTACCTGAATGATCTTCTTCGTTTTTGAGCTTTCTGCGAGTGGGGTTTTTGCTGTGTTTTCCATTTGAGATTCCTCCATAAGTAAAAAATTTGGTTTTCTATAAGAGCAATCTGTAACAGAAAAAGCCCGTGAAATTCTCATTCACGGGCTTTTGATACTTCTTCTTCCAATTATAATATCGAGGAATAAGTATGTTGCGCAAAAATTTGCGCTGTTTCTTTCATCCGGACTATACCGTCGGTTTCGGAATTTCACCGAATCAGCCTTGTTCCGTAAAGGAAGTCGGGTCGCGGACTATACCGCCGGTGAGGACTTGCACCTCGCCCTGAAACAGATTTGCAGATATACTGTTTTATTGTTCGATCATTCGGACTCTTCGTCGTCGAAGTCGAATTCGAGATGCTCGCCGCAGTTAGGGCAGGTCATTTCGCCCTCTTCAAGCATAGCTTCTCCGAGCTGGATAGTGTCGCCGCAGGTTGGGCAGCATACTTCATAAAGCTCTTCTTCGTCATCGTAATCATCGAAGTCATCGTCATCATCGTAGCTGTCGTCGTCTTCGTCATCATAGAGGTCATCTTCTATGTCAGATAGATCCTCGTCGATAGCGTCAACAACTTCAACGATCTCGTCGATCTGATCCTGAACATCATCAAAATAAACTGACATATCTTCGAGAACGTCAGCCATAAGAGCAAGGATCTTGCCCTCCTTTGTTGATGTGTCAAGTTCGAGTCCGTCCATAAGACCTTTAAGGTAAGAAACCTTTTCACCAAGCTTCATAAAGATTACCTCCAATTAAAAAATTGCAGAATAAAAACGGATAAAGCTTACGCTCTTTCCATGTATTCGCCAGTTCTTGTATCGATTCTGATCATATCGCCCTCGTTGATGAAGAGGGGAACCTTGACCTCCGCGCCTGTTTCAAGAGTTGCGGGCTTTGTAGCGTTTGTAGCTGTGTTGCCTGCAAAACCGGGGTCAGTCTGTGTAACCTGAAGGTCAACAAAGTTCGGTGGTTCTACTGCGAAAACCTTGCCCTTGTAGGAGCAAACCTTACAGATCATTTCTTCCTTAACGAACTTGAAGCTGTCGCTGATCTCTGCCGGAGCAACAGGAAGATCCTCGTAGGTCTCCGGGTCCATGAAGTGGTAAAGGTCGCCGTCGTTGTAGGAATACTGCATATCTCTTCTTTCAACGAAAGCAGTAGGGAACTTTGCGGAAGGGTTGTAGCTCTTTTCAACTACGGAACCTGTAATAACGTTCTTGATTTTTGTTCTTACAAAAGCAGCGCCCTTGCCCGGTTTAACGTGCTGGAATTCAACAACCTGAAGTACGTTGCCGTCCTCCTCAAAGGTAACGCCGTTTCTGAAATCGCCTGCTGTGATCATAGAATACCTCCGTATAAATAAAGTCATTATTAATATGCATAAATAGCCTTATAAATATTCTACTACATTCTGCTTGATTTTGCAAGTGTTTTCGCATAATTTTTATTAGTTTTATAACTTTTTTATAAAATAATAAGATTTTTTGGTGAGTGTGCAAAGTTAGTATAGCCGTTTTTTGTGACATAAACACAATCTTCAATGCGAACGCCGAATTTTTCGGGGAGATAAATGCCCGGTTCAACGGTCATAACGACATTTTCGGCAAGAACTGTGGTATCACGGGTGTTTGCGGCAGGATTTTCGTGTATCTCAAGTCCGACGCTGTGACCAAGACCGTGACCGAATGCTTCGCCATAGCCTTTTTCCGTGATAAGATCACGCGCGCAGGCATCAAGCTCCTTGCAGACAACTCCTGCCTTGATAAAATCAAGACATTTCTGCTGAGCTTCGAGCGTTATCTCATAAATCTCGCGCATTTCCGCCGTAGGTTCGCCAACGCAGACAGTTCTCGTCATATCGCTGTGATAGCCGTCAAAAACTGCGCCGAAATCCATTAAAACGAACTCGCCCTTTTGAATCTTCTTATCGGACGGAACGCCGTGAGGAACGGAGGTGTTTTTTCCTGCAAGCGCGATGGTATCAAACGAAATTGCCTCCGCACCGTGGGAAAGCATATAGAAATCGAGTGCCCTTGCAACTTCAAGCTCGGTCGCGCCCTCTTTGATAACGTTTTTGAGCGCATTGTCGAGTGCAGCTTCGGCAATGTCCTGCGCTTTCTGCATCTTTTCGAGCTCCTCGGCAGTCTTAACACTGCGAAGCTTTGTTATCGCATCACTCAAAAATCCTGTCGAGTCAATTTTGAAGCCGTCAAGCTTTTCGGCATAAACGGAAAGCTCTGCGACCGTCATAGTTTCTGCTTCGATATAGACCTTTTCCGTACCGTGCTTTTTGAGCAGATCGGCAAGCTGGCTGTAAAACTTTACCGAGCGCACAACTTCGCAGTCGGTGACCTTTTCCTTGGCTTTTTCAAAATAGCGAAAGTCGATGAGAAGATACGCCGCATCGGGGAAAACGAGAACTGCGCCTGCGGAGGACTTCATTCCGCAGAAATAGCGGCGGTTTATGTCGGAGGTGATGAGTGCGCAGCAGCTTTCCTGCGGCATTTTTTTGCGAAGCTTTTCAATATTATTCATGGCAATACTCCCAAACAGCCCTCATACCGAGGAAATAACCCATTTTTCCGAAGCCGAATATAGTTCCGCTGCAAACGGGCGAGATAACGGAGGTGTGACGGAATTCCTCACGCTTTTCAATGTTTGAAATGTGAACTTCGACAACGGGTATCTTCACCGCCTCGATGGCATCACGGATAGCATAGCTGTAATGAGTGTAAGCGCCCGCGTTGATAACGATGCCGCACTTGTCAAGACGTGCAGCGTGGATCTTGTCGATGATAGCGCCCTCGTGGTTGGACTGGAAACATTCGCAGCTGTCAAAGCCAAGGTCCTTCGCGAAAGCCTTTATCTCTGCGCAAACGCTGTCGTAGGTGTCGTGACCGTAGATGCCCGGTTCACGCTCGCCGAGCAGGTTAAGGTTCGGTCCGTTGATTATAAGTATATCTTTCATTTTCATACCTCTTCTATGCAAAAAATAAGAGCGGAGAAAATCCCTCCACTCTTATTTTAATACCAAATCGGGGAAATGTCAATTATCTGTTTTGATCCTCTTTTTGCGTAACATCATCGCCGCAGTATAAACTGCCAGACCGCCGATGCCGACAGCGGAAAATGCCGTGCCGATAGCTCTTGCTTTTGAATGATATTCAAATCTTATACTGTGAGTTCCCGAATGAACGGGAACTGCTGAGAAGCCTATGTTTGCGTTGTATATCTCCGTTTTTTCGTCGTCTATATATGCGGTAAAATTATCACTGTATGGTGTGCTGAAAAATACAAGCTCGGGCGTTTCGAGAGTTATCTCTGCGGTAAATCCGCTTCCGTCGGCTGTGAAGCTTTCGGCATAGTTTTCCCTGCGTTTTGCACACTCTTCGGAAAGTTGTTCATCTGTGAGTGCGTATATCTCATCTTCGGGTATTTCTTCAAGATATTCCGAAACATTTTTTGTGTTGTCCACGACCATTGCTTTGAGCATAATTCTGCTCTTTACATCGTCATCGAGAGAGTCAAAGCGTTCTCTTGAAATGCAGTAGTCATAACAGAAGCCAATCGGGATAAAATCGGGATTTTCATAAATATAGTATATGCCCTGCTGTTCCTTGAAAATATGCTTATCGGAGAAGTTTGCAAACGCATTTGCATTCGATACAAGTGTTTTTACAGAGCAAAGGCACTCGGAAGCATAATCGCAGTAGATATTGTAATACTCAAAGCCGAGAGCCTCGCAGTATTCATTTACATATGGGGAAACGGAGCTGTTGAAGAAATACAAAGACCCTTCTCCCCAGAGAATGTTGAAGTTGTCGAACCGGTTCACGGCGGTGACCCTTTTACCGTATGAGGTATCCTCGAATTCGGGATAGGTCTGCCGCATTTTAACGGCAAGATCGGGCGAGCGGTTTTCTCCCATACCGTAAAGCAAGGTGCTTTCAGTCAGAACGAACGCCGCGCCGATAACAAGTACAGCCGCTTTTTTTGGATAGTTTTCGTCCCTTTTCACGGCGAAGATCATAATTCCCGTGATGATAAGTCCTGCGGCGGTAAGTCCGAGGTTTGTCCACTTCTGCGTGTCGCTGTAGTAAGCTCCCGTTTCCCAGAGCGAAAGCTTTTCCATCGGGAATATGAGCGTAAAAACAGCTATCGCGATAATGACCGCTCCGTTTATGACAATGCCGAGCCTGAACTTTTCGGGCGAATTTTCAAGCGCGAGCGCAGTCATCACCGACATTATAAGCACGGGCGCAAACAGCCACCTTGCATAATATGTAGTTCTTCCGAGAGAAAAAATGCTGTTGAGTATCGGAATGAGCGCAATGACAGCGCATATCGCAATAAGCTTTTTCTGCCAGCTTTTTTTGTGTGTGCAAAAGTAAGCGACAACGCCCGACATTCCGAACAGGGGAAGATATGCCGCCTGCGATGACCACCTCGAACCCTCAGGATATTCACCCCTGAAATCAGGGAAAACGTTGGTGTAGCCCTGAGTATCAGGGACTGTGAACACCGACTGCAAAATTCTCGCATACCGCCATGGGATTTCATAAAAAAGCATCTGCATGATATTGCTCAATGAATAAGACTCGCCGAAACGGGGACTTCCGAGAATACATACTATAGCAGGAACGATAACAATGCCTGCGGCGGCAGTTCCGAGCAGAGCCTCCGCGCCAAGGCAGAAAAAATCCTTTGCTCCGATCCGAAACGTTTTGTCCGTGAGCCGCACAAGAAAATAAATAATAACAAATATCACTTCGATAACGAACAGATAGTAATTCGTCAGTGCACATAAAGCAACAGCCAAGCCGAACAGTCCCCTGCGTTTTTCCGTCACTGCCGCTTCAAGAGCATAAAGCAGGAGAGGGAAGAACGCTATCCCGTCCATATAATGGAACACAAGGTTCGTCATTTGATAACCCGAAAAGGTATAAAGCATCGATGCTATCAGCGCATAGCAAGGCTCTTTGCAGAAGCGTGAAGCATATAAGTATCCGTTGATACAGCATACGCCGAGTTTAAGCGCAATAAGGAACGGCACGGCATAAATGACAGCTTTCTGCGGAATAAGCACTGTGATAAGCGTGAACGGACTGAACAGGTTGTAAAAGCTGTAAGCGTCAAGAAAGTCCATTCCCAGCCCTGCGTTGAAGTCATACTGCGGAACAGTCATTTCCCCTAAAATTTGGCGCAGATAAACAAGAAACGGCACTTGCTGAGCTTCAAAGTCACCGTAAAAATAGAATAAAAATCCGTTTTCTGCGGCATAGGGCAGTGCGGAAAGCAGAAAAGCCGCCGCACCTGTCAGAAAAGCGATAAGGCAGTATTTTGCGGTCACACGTTTGGGTTCGGCAAGGCTGTGCAAATCATCATCTCCATATAATTTATTACTTTGATCTATATCTTGTCATTTGCAGTCATATCGCACGGCGAAAAGATCAGTTCCAAAGGTCGAACCTGTCAACTCTCCAGCCGTCCTCGGTGTTTTTCATCACATAATGATAATCATCGTCAAAACCAACGGCATAAGGACAGTCACTGTGCGCACTGGTGACAACAGCCTTGAATTCGACCGTGCTGTCATCTGACGAAACGGGGATAAAGCAGTGGTCAAAGTAAAAAATATCAGTACCGCGTCCGGCGTCCTGGAGCAAGAATTCGCCGTCCTCGCCGATATAATCCTTCGCAAGCTCATCTGCAAGTTCCTTGGTGAAAACGCCGTAAAGCATCTGCCTGAAATCATCGGGAGTGTGCGTTTCGGCATAGTTCTGCGGCATATAACGCTCCGCCCAGAACCAGTCCCACATAATGCCCGAAGCCTGCGCAAAAATATGCCGCTGTTCATCGTTCAGAAATGTCGGAGCGTAAACATCATATTCATAAACAAGCGGATTTCCGTTCTCGTCCGTGCCGCAGTAGTTTTCCTGCTTGTGTTTTTCGGAGTAAAGCTCGCTGTTATCAATGAAAAAACTGAATTCCGATTTTTCACCGCCGAAATCAACGACCGTGCGGTAAATGCCCGATTCACAAGACGAATAATCGAAATCTTCCGACTTCAGAAGATAATCGGTCTTGTGCAAAGGCTCAACGGTGAAGTCGATGTTCAGCGTGTCCGAGCCGTCCGTAAAGCTCATCGGAACGCCGTCCGAATCGCGCACTATCTGTATGCTGTCAACGGTCACAGGCTCGTCAGTGTAGTTGGAAAAAGCGAAAATAAGCTCCTTGCGGTAGTTCCATTCGCCGTCGTAATGATAATCGCGCATGACCTCACTGTCACGACATTCCCAAGTGTCAACACTGCTCTTTTCACTGTCCTGACTGATGCTCGGCTGAACGAAATATACAAGTCCCTCCTCGGGGTTGCCTGTGTCAAAGTCGTCAACGGCTTCCTCGGTTGTTTCCTCGGGTTCGGATTCGGTAATTTCAGTTTCAGCTTCGGTTTCGGCGGTCGTGGTTTCACTTGTTTCGACAGTTGTTTCAGCCGTGTTTGCCGTTGTTTCGTCCGAAACAGCCGAAGCATTTCCGCAGGCTGTCAAACACAAAGCGGAAAGAATTATTGCTGCATATTTTTTGTAACTCATAATGTCATACCTCCACATGTAAAACAGCCGACCAAAGCAATGCAATGGTCGGCTGTGCTTTGTAACTATAATTATACCATTTCCTGCCGAAATAGCAATTACAGTATGGTTACAAATTGCAGGGAAGCCCCTGCGGGCGGTTCGCGTCACGCTCCGCTTTGCTGCGCTCGTTTGCGTTGGAAATCAGTTTGTGTTCGCGAATAAAGTCTGTTTGACAGTCGGGCATTTTACAAGGTATGCAGGGAAGCCCCTGCGGGCGGTTCGCGTCACGCTCCGCTTTGCTGCGCTCGTTTGCGTTGGAAATCAGTTTGTGTTCGCGAATAAAGTTTGTTTGACAGTCAGGCATTTTACAAGGTGTATGCAGGGAAGTCCTTGTGGGCAATTTGCGTCTGCAAAAAGAGTTTGCTAAAAGCTTATCACAAAAGGCTCTCGTAATAATCCTTCATAGTCTTAGCGTCCTCGGTCTGCGTTCCGTCACTTTCGCAGATAAAGGTCGGCGCAAGGTTCTTCTTCGCGATAAGCTCCATAAGCGGCTCGAACTGCGGACCGTAAACAGTGTCGGCAAAGGTCAGATGCTTCTTTTCGCCGCCCTTTTCGGTGTATTCTATCTTGGAGAAATGCGAATGGAAGCATTTCAGACGCTCACTGCCGAGTTCGTTCTCTATCGTGTCAAGAATTTTTTCATAGTCGGACTTGTCCTTGATAGAGCCAAAGGTGCGCGCGTTGAGATGTCCGAAGTCAATGCAGGGGATAAAGCTTTCATCGATCTTGCAAAGCTCCATAACTTCGTGCAGATCGCCAAGCTGATTTATCTTTCCCATAGTTTCGGGACAGCAGCGGATATTTTCAAGTCCCTGCGCAACAAGTTCTTCACGCGCAAGCTTCATCGTGTTTTTGGCAAGTTCAAGTGCTTCTTCACGCGTCATCTTCGAGCAGGAACCGCTGTGGATAACGATTCTGTCGCCGCCCATAGCGTTCACAGCCTTTGCCGAAGCTAAAATGTAGTTCACCGAGTTAAGACGCTTTTCCTCCTCAACGCTCGAAAGCGAGATAAAGTAAGGCGCGTGAACGGAAACGCTTATTCCTGCATTTAGCAGAGCCGTGCCGATCTCCCTTGCGCTCTCCTCGGAAACGCGAACGCCCTGACCGCACTGGTATTCAAAGTGGTTCAAGCCGAATTTTGTAAGATATTCGCCGAGCTGAACGGATTTTTTGTAACCCATTTCCTTAAAGCTTTTGGCAGCACCCGCAGGTCCGAATTTTGCTTTTATATCATTTGACATTTTTTTAGTCCTTTCGTAAAACGAGGTTTATTTCTACTATTATTTTAATAAATATAACAAGGTTAGTCAAGGGAATTTTGAATTAATTCGGAATTCGTAATTATTTTTGCTCCGCAAATTTACAGCGCAAACTGAATTCCCGTAGGGGCGGATCCTATATCCTCCCGTTTCAAAAATGGCATTTTACCCGAAAAATTTGCCGTGAGGGAGGTTTTTAGAGGTTCCCTTATGGGAATTCGTTTTTCGGACGTGACTTGTCGGTCGTATCGTTGTGTGGAAATGGGCGGATATTGAATCCGCTTCTACCGAAAATCGCAGTTTTTCCTTGCGTATCCCATAGCTGTTCGCATCGCCGTTCAAACGTTGTCGGCTTAAAACGTTCGCCGAGGATAGTTTGTTTAAGGAAAACAGAATGGCGCAATTCACATTTTTTAGGTTTACGAAATTTGATTTCTCATATCCGTTTTACCTTTTTGTGTGAATTGCGCCTTTTTAGCTGTTAGTCGATATGTTGAGCGGAACTTTCTTACTGAACAGTTGTGATATCAGAACCGAACCACTTTTCGGAGATCTCGCCGAGCTTGCCGTCAGCCTTCATTTCGGAAAGTGTCTGCTGAACCTTATCGCGGAGAGCCTGATCGTTCTTTCTGAAGCCGATTGCGTACTCTTCTTCTTCAAGTCCGTCAGAAAGGAGAACGTAGTCCTTGCCGCTTTCCTTGATCTCATAGTTTGCAACTACGGAATCCATAAATACTGCGTCAACGAGGTTGAGTTCAAGCTGCTGGAGACATTCAACGTTTGTTGCGAGTGCATTTTCTGTAATGTTAAGACCTGCATTCTCGAGGATTTCCTGTGCTGTTGAGCCGCTCTGTACTGCAACTGTCTTGCCGTCGAGGTCAGCCTGAGAAGCGATAGCGCTGTCTGCTGTTACAACGAATACCATTTCATTCTTCATATAAGGTTCGCTGAGGTTCATAACTTCCTGTCTTGAAGCATTGATAGACATACCGTTCCAGATGCAGTCGATCTTGCCCGAGTCGAGGTCCTGTTCCTTTGTATCCCAGTCGATAGGCTGCTTAACGAGCTTAACGCCGAGTCTTTCGCAAACTTCTTCTGCGCAGTCGATGTCGAAGCCAACGATCTCATCGTTTTCATCTGTGTAGCCCATTGGCTTGAATGTAGCGTCAAGGCCGAGGATAAATTCGCCCGAATCGAGTACCTTCTGGAGCGAGTTGTCTTCGCCGGTTGCTTCTTCTGTTACAGCGGCAGCGTCTGTGTCAGCGGCTGTTGTTGTTTCGTCTGCTGTGCTGCTGGAGTTTCCGCAGCCTGCGAGCATTGCGGGAACGAGTGCCATTACGGCAATAAGCTTTGCTAATTTTTTCATATTCTTTCCCTAACCTTTCTTATTTTCAACAAGGCTGATAGCCTTTTCCTTTAAATACAAAGCTAATAATACCACATCTTAATATTAAAGTAAAGTAATAAAGCAAAGCTTTGGGATTTTGTATCAAATCCGCCCGAAAAAGCCTTGCTTTTTATTGCAATTCACAATAGGGAAGCTGTACCGTTACTTATTCAGCAGTTCCTGTGCGAAGTCAAAGCTTTCCTCATCGCTCTTTTCATAGTCGGGAGAAATGCCGTCCTCGCTGAAAGTTTCTTTCCTGCCGCTGCACATCAGCGACGAAACAAAAATAAAGTCGTGACCGTCATTGAACTTTTTGAATGCATAAGTAAAATTCTTTCCGTAGGTCTTTGTGCCGACAACGGAAACCTTGTCCCCGAAATCGGACTGCATACAGAATATCATTGCTTCGGCGGAGCTTGCGGTGTTCTCATTGCAGAGAAAAACAAGCTTGTCAAAGCCGATCAATTTGTCGGTTTTTGACTTGTGTTCAACAGTCCTGTTGTCGCTGACTTCGGTCATAACGACCTCGCCTTTATTATAAAAAAGCGAGAGAATTTTTGAAAGCTCCTCAAGGTTTCCACCCATATTGTCACGCAGGTCGATAATGAACCTGTCCGAGCTTTTGAGCAGGTCGGAATACTGCATAAGGCTCTTATAAGTCTTATCCGGTGTGAAATCACTCAGCTTTATGCAGCATATCCCGCCCTCGGCAGTGACGGTTGTTTCGCCTGCTTCCGCAAAAAGATTTTCCACATGCTCTGATTCTTCTTTGCTGAAAATGCGGTTGTAATCGGCGAGCCGTTCGGGTTCGTATTGGTTGATATCGTCAAGAACAAGCTTATAAACATAATTTTCAAAGTTGCCGTAAGAACCCTCGTCATATATATCGTCAAGCTTTTTTCGCATTGCGCCGTCAAGATTTTCCTGAGAATAATAATATTCCGTGAGGTATTCTTTCAGACCGGCAAGCTTATCGCTTTGCATATGCTTTATCAGAAGTATATTGAATATCACCAATATAACGATGATAAAAAGATAAATTCCGTCACCCTTTTTGCCTTGCTTTTTGACTTTATCTGCTTTCATAGCTGTTGTCCTCCTAAGGTTGTTGTTTTTGCGGATATCAGAGCTCTATTCCACATTTCGCAATAGCTTCGGCGGAAAGCTCGTTCACATTTATAAATTCGGGCGGAACATCGGGATGAGGGGTAAGTATCTTCTCCATCCAAATCATATCGTACCAGCGGTCAAATTTGTAGCCGCACTTTACGAAGTCGCCGACATAGCGGTAGCCGAGATGAGCGTGAAAATCCTCGCTGTTTCGGTCAAGATGCTCGTCTGCTTCGCCCGAGGGTACACCGATGCAGGCGCAGAGGTTGTAGACATTCATTTCCGCAAGCAGTTTTTCGAGCGTGTCATAAAGCTTCTTGCCTATGCCGTGCTTTCTGTATGCCATATCGACATATATCGAGGTTTCGACCGAGTGTTCATATGCTTTTCTGCCGACAAAAGGACTTACATAGGCGTAGCCGACTATCTTTCCGCCGATCTCTGCGCAGATATAAGGGTATTTCTGCTTCGTTTTTGCTATTCTCGCTTCAAATTCCTCTGCCGTTGGCGGTTCATATTCAAAGGTTATCGCCGTTTCGAGAACATAAGGCTTGTATATCTCCGAAATAGCCTTTGCATCGGAAACTTCGGCGAATCTTACTGTAATTTCATCGTTCATAAAAGAACACTTCCTTTCGGGTTCGATTATAGCACTAAAAGTGCGGAATTGCAAGAATAATCAGACAAAAATTCAAACTTGACAACGCAGATACGCTGTGCTATAATCATTGAATATTTCTGAAAAGGGGAGTGAAGTGAATGAAAGAGAAAAACAGTATATACCGCCGCGCGCTGATGCTCGCCGTGCCGATGATGATACAGAACGGCATTACGAATATGGTCGGACTTGTTGACAGCGTTATGGTGGGAAGCCTTGGAACGGAGGCGATGACGGCGGTAACGATAGTCGGTCAGCTTATTTTCGTATTCAACCTCGGCATTTTCGGTGGAATTTCCGGGCCGGGCATCTACGCTGCGCAGTTCTACGGTCAGGGGAATACAGAGGGCTTCCGCAGTGCAATACGAATGAAGCGCTTTATCTGCGCGGCGTTCCTTGTTGTCGGGGTGCTTGCGTTCCTGTTCGGGGACGAGTTCCTTATCGGGCTTTATCTCAAAGGCGAAAGCGGCTCGATAGATGCGGCAGTCACGATGCAGAACGCAAAGGACTACCTGCGGATAATGCTGTTCGGACTGCTCCCGTTCGTTGTGACGCAGATATATGCAAGTTCACTGCGTGAATCGGGCGACAGCATAAAGCCAATGGTCGCAGGCGTTTCATCGGTCGTTGTAGATATCGTGTTCAACTATCTGCTCATATTCGGTAAGTTCGGCTTCCCCGAGCTTGGCGTAAGGGGAGCGGCAATAGCCACCGTCCTTGCAAGATTTGTCGAAATGCTCGTAGTTGTGATATGGTCAAATCTCCGCAGGGATAAGCACGAATTTTTACAGGGGCTGTATAAGACTTTCCTCGTCCCGAAAGACCTCGCGCTCAAAATGTTCAAAAAGGGTACACCAATATTCCTCAACGAATTTCTGTGGGCAGGCGCGATAGCAGTCCTTACGCAGACTTATGCAGCAAGAGGACTTGAAATAGTCGCAGGAATGAACATCTCGAACGCGCTCTGCAACCTGCTTAATGTAGTGTTCGTAGCGCTCGGAAATGCAGTTGGGATACTCATAGGTCAGACCCTCGGAGCAGGTCAGTACGAAAAGGCAAAAAAGGATTCATTCTCGCTGATGAAGTTCACGGGCGGCGTGTGTCTTATCCTCACGGCGGCGCTGATATCGGTGTCGAAAGTCTTTCCGCTCGTCTATGATACCACGGACGAAGTGCGCTCGCTCGGAACAAGCTTCATCATTATAACAGCGGCGTTTTTTCCCGTCCAAGGCTACCTCAACGCGATGTATTTCACCCTGCGTTCGGGAGGGAAAACATTCGTGACGTTCCTCTTCGACAGCGTGTTCTCATGGGTGTTCTCCGTGCCGCTGGCGTATGTTCTCTGCACCTTTACAACGCTGCCGATACTGCCCGTTTACACGATAGTTTGTGCGGCTGACATTATAAAAGTTGTTATAGGATATATCCTTATAAGAAAAGGCGTTTGGATAAGCAGGATCGTGGATAATGCGTAATTCGTAATTATTTATGCTCCGTAAATCACTGCAAGACACCTGACTCCGTAGGGGTGGATTCTATATCCGCCCGTTTGCAAACTCTTTATTTTAGGCTGATTTTCTGTACGGGACGGGTCACCCGTCCCGTGCCGCAAGGCGCTTGTTATGAGAACCTGTCTTCATAAGCATATGCACACGTCTTTTCGGCAAATTTTGCTGCATACTGCGTTAAAAATCCTTGCCGTGCGGCAGCACGCCTGCGGATTTTTGCCTTGTCTGCAACAAAATTATGCTCGAAAATCCGCATACATTTCTTATGAAGACAGGTTCTGAACGGTAAACACAGTACGATTATATTTTGCTCCGCATTTTTTCTATGGAATAAGGGGTTCTCTAAAAAACCGAAACAAAATAATACTTCGTATTATTCGCAAATTTTCGGTTTTTAGAGAACCCCTGAAATTATTTTCGCCGCCGAAACAATATTTCTACCATAGCCGAAATAGTAAAAAAGCTTTAAGTTTGCTTACTGTATATACCAAATGTTTAATATATAGTAAATATACAATATGTAAAAGTTACAATACATTTACAATTTGGAAACCGTTTTCCCGAGGGGGATTTGCCGAATGCCGCAAAGTGCGGTAAAACCTTGCGAAAAAGGACTTTTTTATGTTGAAATATCGCTTTGTCTGGAAAAAAGATGTTTGTTGACTTTTTCTGAATTTTATAGTATAATTTATTTAATATCTGCCGTGCCGCACTTTATGCCGAAATGCTGATCTCATCAAGCTGTAAAGGTTGATTCTGCGGCGTTTGACAGAATTCCGGAACAGACTGTTCGGAGGTGCTTCAAAAAAGTTGCCCGAACGGTTTGAATTCATTTTTTGAAAGGAAGTCGGTTATGGATTCTGACGGGCTTGCGGGGAGTATTATTATCCTTGCGCTTATTTTGTTAAAAACATTTCTTGCGGTCTGCGAAAATGCGGTCGCTGAGATAGGGGACTCGAAGCTAAAGACGTTTGAAAACGGAAACGCTGCGGAAAAACGGCTTTATTCGATGCTGAAAAAGCCGATCGCTCTGGAACGCACTTTTGCGGTCGGAAAAGGCGCGCTTTCATCGATAATATGCGTTATATCTGAGCTTGTATTTATCGGTGCGCTGTCAAAAATACTTGCGGAGGCTATGGCGGCTTCGGCGGCTTACATCCTTTCGGCGGTGATAATCCTTCTTGCCGATGCGCTTGTGATACTTGCGGTTGGCTGCGGTCTGCCGAAGCGCTTTGTGACGAAAAAGAACGCTGCGGATACTGCTGTTCGATGCTCGGCTGCGCTTAAATTCTTCACTGTGCTGCTCACGCCTTTATCCGTGCTTTCGTCATCGGTGATAAGCGTGTTCGGCGGAACTTCCGAGGACGCTGATGAAGTCACCGAGGAAGAGATACTTATGATGGTCGATGCGGGCAATGTTGAAGAATCGCAGAGGGAAATGATAAGCAACGTTTTCGGTTTCGATGACAAGGACGTTTCCGATGTTATGACCCACAGAACGGATATCGTCGCTGTCGAAACAACGGCAGGCATTTCCGAGATAGTCAACGCTTCGATAAGCAGCGGCTTTTCGAGAATCCCGGTCTATGAGGACAGCATCGATCATATCGTCGGCGTTATAAGCGTGAAAGACCTGCTTTGCATGATAGGTTCGGACGCTGCACAAAGCACTGTGGCTAAAGACCTTATGAGGGACGTTTTCTATGTACCCGAATCGATGCACTGCAGCGAGCTTTTTAAGCTTCTTTCACAGAAAAAAACGGTCATGGCTATCGTTGTTGACGAATACGGCGGAACGGCAGGCATCGTCACTATGGAAGACCTTGTTGAAACTATCGTCGGCGACATCAGAGATGAATATGACAATGAGGAAGAGGATATCAAGAAGATATCGGACGATACCTACACCATAAGCGGAAACGCTTCGCCCGAAGATGTATTCGGAGAGCTTGGTCTTGAACTTCCCGAGGATAATGATTCCGATACGATGAGCGGCTTTGTAACGAGCCTGCTCGGACATATTCCCGAGGAGAGCGAACACGCTTCGGTGCGTTATCAGAATGTGCTTTTCACCGTCCTTGTTACCGAGGATATGTGGATATCAAAGCTAAAGGCGGAAATAATTCACGATGACAGCTCCGACGGAGAAGGTCGTGATAATGAAAATAATGAAAACGAAAAGGAGAAGATCAATGAAGATGAACACTAAAAAAACAATAAGTGCGGCTTTGGCGCTCATTCTTTCGGCAGCTTTCCTCACAACAGGCTGCGGCAAAACGGAAGAGGCTGACGTTTCGATCGCCGATGCTTCCTATTCCGAGGAAAGCTCTTATTCCGAAGAAATTTCGGCTGAAACCGAGGAAGTTATCGTAAGCGCTGCACTTACAAGAGCAGAGCTTGAAGCAAAAAACACCTGGAATGAAACTCAGATCAATGAGATAATGTACACAACTCAGGCTTGCTTCTCACGCAAAGTCCCTGCAGCAGGTGCTGAAACGGTTTCCAAGTACACAAAGGGTACAAAGGTAACTGTCGTTGCTGCTACCGATACAGGCTATTACAAGCTCAAGGACGGTTCGTTTATTCATTCAAGCTTTTTGAGCGATACAAAGCCGGGTGCAGTTACGACCGCCGCTGCAAACGATGATGAGATCTTCGACGACGAGGAAACAACCACAACAAAGAAGTCCTCTACCACTAAGAAGACTACCAAGAAGACCACAACGACTTCAAAAACAAACACATCTTCTTCAAGCTCTGTAACATACAATATCGACTACAAGACAAAGTATGTTTATAAGCAGCTCCCGTCTGACGAAAAGCAGCTCTATGCAAACATCGTTGAAGCGGCAAAGAACTTTAAGTCAAAGGTCGCAGTTCCCGAAGGACTCAGCGTTAACCAGACTATAAAGACATACGTCAATGTTATCAACCAGGAACCTGAACTTTTCTGGCTCCCGCGTGCTATCCCGATAAACATCAACGGCAGCCTTAACATCAAGTATGTTTACACAGCAGATCAGGTAGCTGAGATACAGCCTGCACTTGATAAGAACGTAAAGACTATCCTCAATACAGTAAATCAGTATAAGTCCACATTCAGCAAGATCAAGGCTATCTACGACTGGATCGTTCTCAACAGCAACTTCAGCACCTCCGACAGCGAAGATACCTGTTCTATCAAGAACGGTCTTACAAAGGGCGCTGACCTCCAGTGCGCAGGTTACGCAAGAACGATGCAGTACCTCTTCGACCTCTCGGGTATCCAGAGCGTTGTTATCATCGGTAAGAACCCCGAAGGCACAACTCACGCTTGGAACAAGGTCTACTGCGATAACGGCTACTACATCATCGACGCAACATGGGGCGACCCGATAAACAAGCACGGCGAAGACTATATCAGATATAACTTCTTCCTCGTTCCCGATTCATGGGTAAAGAACGACCACCTCAGCCCCAACACATATTTCAGAAGCAACGGCGTTACTATCAAGCTCTTCGATGAACCTTCCTGCACAAAGACAAGCGCAAACTATTATAAGGTATATAATAAGGAATTCAGCAGCTATGATGCAGCTATCGCAGGTATGAAGGCTGAGATCGATGCAGCTATCAAGTCGGGTTCTGTTGCAACAACTATCCGTGTTACCGATTCAAAGCTTTGGGATAAGATGAATTCCAAAGCAGCATTCCGTGAGCTTCAGAACTATGCAAAGTCCAAGAGCAAAAAGGTGCAGAAGCTTTCACAGCTCAAAAAGTACAACGACGGCATCATGGTCATTCAGTACGATATAATCTATAAGTAATTTATTTGCGGGCGGATATTTCTGGGGAGCTTTTCCCCGATTCTGCCCGTAACGATTTTGAATTAAAAGAAAGGAATAAAAATGAAGAAGAAAAACCTCAAAACTATCGCCGCTGCTTTGGCTATGATATCTGTACTTACACTCACAGCAGCAGGCTGCGGAAATAAGACAGATGACAGCGAAGAGCTTGTCACAAATGTTATCACACAAGCACCTAACGGTGATGTGCAGACCGATGAAAACGGCGAAACAACATCAGCGCCTGCGGAAACCGAACCGTCTGGTACGGAAACCGTCCTTGACGGCGACGGAAATGTTGTTACCGATGCTCAGGGCGAGCCTGTGACCGTTGCGGTAACAACCGCTCCGACAGTTAACGATGAAGACAGCATCTTCAATACAACAAAGGTCGCTCCCGTTGTTGATACTTCGGTGGACAGCTCTACAAGATACGCATACAACACTCTTTCCGATAACGAAAAGGCTCTCTATGACGCTATCCTCGGCGCAGCTTCCAATATGTCAACAAGAATCTTCGGCGCACAGAACCTCGACAGCGCTGAATGGACAAAGGTTTTCGGTCTTGTTTACAACCAGGAACCACAGCTTTTCTGGCTCAACGGCAGATCCGTTGTCGGCAGACTTTATTATAATGAGATCGACACCGATAAGATCGCTGCAATGCAGAAAGAGATAGATGCAACTGTTGACAGCCTTGTAAAGGAAGCAAACACAAAGTCAACTACATACGATAAGCTCAAAGTTTTCCACGATTACCTCGTTCTCAATTCCACCTTTGAAAAGAGCGACGAAGCAGGCAACTACAACCAGACTATTTACAATGCTTTCTCGGGCGGCACTTCAAAGCAGGGCAATATCCAGTGCGCAGGCTATGCAAAGGCAATGCAGTACCTCTGCGATAAGGTCGGAATCGACTGCATGGTCATCACAGGCACAAACGAAAAGGGAACTTCCCACGCCTGGAACAAGGTAAAGGTTGAGGGCGAATGGTATAACCTCGATGCAACATGGGACGACCCGATACTTTCCACTCCTATCACAAACTATCTCCGTTATACATTCTTCCTCGTACCCGATGAATGGATAAACGAAAAAACACACTTCAATATCAACACTGTAAGCCTCAAGAGCGGCGAAAAGGTAACATACTATGAACCGCCAAAGGCAACAGCAACAGCTCAGAACTACTTCATTAAGAACGGCTATGTTTACGATAACCGTGCTGATGCAGACAAGGCCCTCAAGGCTGAACTTGAAAAGGCAGCTTCCGAGGGAACTGTAGTTGCACATATCATGGTAAGCTCCGACTCGCTCTATAACGAGATCCTCGATGCGCTCAAAAATGACAGCGCTTACCGCGATGAACTTAAGGGCGTAAATTCCAAGATCAAGAAGATCAAGGACAGCAGCAAGGAGAGCCTCCGTGTTATCCAGCTCGTAATTGAGTATTGATAAAGAATGAAGATCGGTTTTTTTGCGGCTTTTTCCGTGACGTTGGCAGCGGCATTGCTGCTGACGTCCTGCAAAGCCGTTGATGAGAGCGTTTCACAGCTGCAGAACGGTCAGAGTACCGAGGCTGCGGCGGAACAGCTCGATTATGTCTTTTATACCCTTAATGATAAGGAAAAGGAAACCTATTCCGATATGATCGGAGCGGTGAACAGGCGCGAAAATGAATTTCCGTTCCCCGAGGGCTTTGACAGCGATGAAATGCGAAAGCTTTTCACCCTTCTTTATACCCAGCAGGAACGTATCTTCTGGCTTGACAGCAGATTCTACTGCGATGATGAGCAGCGAATGTTATATTTTATGTATCGCTATGACGAAGAGCAGACCGACCGTATGCGCGTTGCGCTCGACCTTGAAGCAGGCAAAATTATTGCAGGCTTCGGTCAGAATACGGACGATTATGAAAAGCTCCTCGCGATACACGATGCGATAGTTCTTTCCTGCACTTTTTCCGAGGACGGAAACAACGCCGCCACTGCTTACGGTGCGCTCGTTGACGGCTCGGCAATGTGTGAAGGTTATGCGTTCGCATTTTCCTACCTCTGCACAGCGGCAGGCATTGAAAATTACGTTGTCAGCGGCTCAAACGAAAACGGCGAACCGCACCTCTGGAACAAGGCTGTCTGCAATGGCGAGTGGTACAACGTTGACTGCACATGGGACGATCCTATCCTTAAAGATGAAAACGAAAAATTTCTGCGGCACGACTATTTTCTCGTATCGGACGATGAAATAAACGGCATTTCGCATTTCCCCGATACCGAGTATCTTCCGTCGGTGGCATGTACGGACAGAAGTGAAAATTATTTCGTCAGAAGCGGACTTTATTTCGATAATTATACAGACGGACTTGCGGGGCTTTCAGCTTCGATAAAGGAAGCCGCCCGAAACGGCAGCGGAGAAGCGGAGATACGCTTCGATAACGAAGAAGCTTTCAGCGAGGTCTGTTCGTATCTTTACGATCAGCAGGGTCTGAAAGAGATCATCGAGAAACTGAATGCAAATGACGGGCTTAAAATAAGTTCGGCTCATCATATTGAAAACAGTTCGCTTTATGTGATCCATATTTCATTGATATTTTAATCAGCGTTAATCAGCGGAAAATGCCGCAGTTTGCTCCGATATCGTCGCATTATGGCGAATTCGGCGCGAAACGGCTGATTTTCCTCCCTATTGTGAATTTTTTACGTCAGAACCGGGAAGGACTGTAGGTTTATTATGAATAAAAATAAAGTCAGCGCGTTCATAGCCGCCCTGCTTGCGGCTGCGCTCATGCTCTCGGGCTGCGGAGGGGGCAGCGATGCCGACTGGGAAGATACGCTTCCCTCTGCCGTTACGACCGAGCCCGAAAAGGAAGTTTCCGTCATCGAAGCGGAAACCAATCCGCCGATTTCGATATCCGTTCCCGAAACAACAACGACAACGGAGAAAAGCACGGAGCTTGCAACAACGACCGCTCCGCCCGAAACATCGGAAGAAAGATCGTCCTTTTCACCTGTATCATCGGTAACGACTGCACCTGAGCAATCGGTGTTTTCGGAAAGCGCATCACCTGCCGCTACGACCGTCCCGACAACGGGTACGACTGTAACTTCCTCTGAAACAACGACGCTCGTCACGACCGAAACCGTCATCACGGCAGCGCCCGTAAAGCGCGCAGACGGGGAGTATGTCTTCGTAAAGGGTTCGCCCATAGAAAAAGCTTACCCTTATAATACCCTCGACAGCAATAAAAAGGCCGCCTATGACGCTATGCTCACAGCGATCAAGGCGCATAAGGACAAATTTGATATCCCCGACGGCGTTAAGATCTCGGGTGATGAATATGTCGAACTTTATCAGCTTATATATGACTTTGAATACAGCATCTTTGATCTTGACGTAAATATCCGCTATACAAGCGCTTCAAACACTGGAAATGTCGTTTCCGCGCAGCTTTCCTATCTCTACACCTCCGAGCAGGTCAATGATATGCAGAAAAAGGTCGATGCCGCTGCGGATAAGATCATCTCCGAGCTTTGGAACGGAATGTCGGAATATGAGATAGTGAAGTTTTTCTACGATAAGCTCGCATCCGAGGTCGAATACAACGAAAATGCCGAAAATCTCCGCGATATCTACGGCGCACTCGTCGAAAAATCTACCGTCTGCGGAGGATATGCAAGAGCATTTTCCTACCTCTGCTCAAAGGTCGGCATCGAAACCATTACGACCCTCGGCGACTTCAACGAAACTCCGCATATGTGGAATATGGTGAAGATAGACGGAAACTGGTATCACGTTGACGTAACTTCGGGCAACGCAACGAACACCGAATTCCCATACATTAGATACGACTATTTCTGTGTTACGGACGATATAATAAACAAGTATCACGTCCTTTACGACCAGCCGTTCGACTACCCAAAGGCGGCTTCCGAAAAGTACAACTACTTCGTTTATAACAACCTCATTGCGAGAGATGTTCCCGATGCGGCAGCACTTATTGCAGAGGAGATCATAAAGGCTTCGGCGGCGAAAATACCCGCAGTCCAGTTCGCCTGCGCAGACGATCAGACCTTTGAGGACGTTATATTCTACCTCTTTGACCCCGAACAGCGCCATGCTATCGACATCTATGAAAACACCTATGATTCGGCTGAAAATAAATACAATCTCAACTCAATACAGTACCACAGCGACCCCAAGACAAGAGTTATAAAGCTTTTCCTTCAATATGTTTAATTTATCCATTGTTTTGAAAGGCTTTGGAGGTAAATCACCTTGCGTAAACTTATACCGAAGCGCTGCGCAGCTGCCGCAGCGGCAATAACGGTAACTATGGCTTTTTCCTCGTGCGGCTCGGAAAAAGACCCGACGGAGGATATGACCTATAATGGCAGTTATCACATGATAGAGGGCGGAACTTCGGTGCTCATCGAAGATTCATCGTCAGTTGTCCGCAGCAGCCTTATCTATTTCCCCGAGGATATGGAAACGGTGTACGGACAGAACTATCTTTCTTCCGATGAAAAGAAGATATACAATTCGCTCGTCAAAGCGATCGGCAACGAAGAGGATTCCGTGCCGATGGAGTCAGACGGCGAAACTTATACGAAAATACTTAACCTTATCGGTGTTGAGCAAATGGGCTTCGGCAACGTTTCGGACAGAAAAGTCGGCGCATTCGATGTCGATACGCAGCACTTTCCCGTTGAGTTCACCTATCGCTTTTCCTGCGAGGAAATGAGCAATATGAACCGCGCCGCGGAGGCAGCCGCAAATGAGATAATGAGCGGTGTCACCGACGAAATGACAACCTACGATAAGCTGAAATATTTCCACGATTACCTTATCACCCATTGCGAAAGCGACTCCGAAGATGTCTATGCGAACACTATCTACGGCGCGCTCGTAAGAGGAAAGGCGCTCTGCGAAGGCTATGCGAAGAGCTTTTCCTACCTCTGCAATAAAGCAGGGATAGAGAATATCATCGTCACGGGTGAAACGGATACTGCCCATATGTGGAATATGGTAAAGATCGACGGAAACTGGTATCACGTCGATGTGACATGGGATAAACCCGACGGAATGATCGCCGAAATGTATCCCGATATGGTGATGTATCAGTATTTTCTCGTCACCGATTCGGTCATAGAGAACAACCACACGATATGGACGATAATTTCGCCTCCGCCGAAAGCATACGGTACAACGGAGAACTACTTCATCAAAGAGGGATTGTATGTCGAAAGCGAGGAAGCGACCGAGCAGACGATAGATAATGCCCTGCGAAAAGCAATATCCGAGGGTAAACACACCGCTTCGGTAAAGTTCAGTACGAACAATATGCTGCTTTCGACCGTTCGGCAGATGATGGACAGCGCAAGCAGCGAGGGAGATTACCTCAAAAGCAGGATAGCAGACATAAGCTCTGAGATGAACGTAAAGCTCAATGTCAGCTGGACAGACTATTATTCGCAGTATAGGATTCTTGTGTTTATAATAGACTACTGATATTAAGAACCTGTCTTCATAAGCATATGCACACGTCTTTTCGGCAAATTTTGCTGCATACTGCGTTAAAAATCCTTGCCGTGCGGCAGCACGCCTGCGGATTTTTGCCTTGTCTGCAACAAAATTATGCTCGAAAATCCGCATACATTTCTTATGAAGACAGGTTCTAAATTCGCAGCTCGCATTAATTCCGAATTCCGCATTCTGAATTCCGCATTTAAATTACAGTGCCATTGCCTTTTCAAGCAGTTCGTTCTTCTTTTTCCAAAGCTTTGGAGAAAGGTCAACGTAGTATTTGTGCGGATACTCGAAACGCTTCAGCTCGTCCCAAAGCATATCGATCTGTTCTGCACAGAACTGCTTTATCTGCTCGGCGGACGGCGAAGTATATACGCACTTTCCGTTGTCGAATATGCGCTTCATAAGCTTTTCTGCGCGGAAGTTCGTTACCATTTTGCGCTTGTAGGTGTGCTCAGGGTCGAAGATCTCGTACGGTCTGCTCTCGTCTATGGTTTCATCTGCGCAGGTGAGAACATCTGCGATAGCCTTTCCGCTCGAACAGTCGTACAAACGCCATACCGTCTTGAAATCAGGGTTCGTTATCTTTGCAACGTTTTCCGAAACCTTTATCTTCGGAATGATCTCGCCGTCTTTCTCTACTGCGGCAAGCTTGTAAACTCCGCCGAAAACAGGCTCGGAGCGCGATGTGATAAGTCTTTCGCCAACGCCGAAGCTGTCAAGCTTTGCGCCCTGGAGCAAGAGGTCACGGATAATATATTCATCAAGCGAATTTGAAGCTACTATCTTCACGTTCGGGAAACCCTCGTCATCGAGCATCTGACGCGCGCGCTTTGAAAGGTAGGTTATGTCGCCGCTGTCAATACGTATTCCAGCAGGCTCTTCTCCCCTTGCGCGCATCTCTTTGAACACGGTTATAGCGTTCGGAACGCCCGATTTGAGGACGTTGTAAGTGTCAACGAGCAGAGTCGTTCCCTTTGGATAGCACTTCGCATAGGCACGGAAAGCTTCAAGCTCGCTGTCAAACATCTGTATCCACGAGTGAGCCATTGTGCCGAGTGCAGGCGTTCCCATAAGCTTGTCGGAGATCGTGCAGGCAGTTCCGCAGCAGCCGCCTATGTAAGCGGCTCTTGCGCCGTAAACAGCGCCGTCGAAGCCCTGCGCTCTTCTTGAGCCGAACTCCATAACGGGTCTGCCCTCTGCGGCACGGACGATACGGTTCGCCTTTGTTGCGATAAGGCTCTGATGGTTTATACAGATAAGAAGCATCGTTTCAACGAACTGCGCCTGAATTGCAGGACCTCTTACCGTTACAACGGGTTCATACGGGAAGATAGGCGTTCCCTCGGGAATTGCCCAAACGTCGCAGCTGAATCTGAAATGGCGGAGATATTCGAGGAAATCCTCGGAGAAAATGCCCTTTCCGCGAAGATAATCGATATCGCTCTCGGAGAAGCTCAGATTGCTGAGGTAGTCGATAGCCTGTTCAAGACCTGCCATTATCGCAAAGCCGCCGTTGTCGGGGATATTGCGGAAGAAAAGGTCAAAGTAAGATATAGTTTCGCCCATACCGTTTTCAAAGTAGCCGTTAGCCATTGTAAGCTCATAAAAATCGGTGAGCATAGTTAAATTTCTATCGTAATTTTCCATAGCAGTACTCCTTTTAGAGGTGACCTTTATTCAATTGCCGAAACGAAGCGAACGCCGCAGTCTTTCATCAGCTTGTAAGCCGCAAGGTTTGCGAATGCCGCATTATGGTAAGGCGCGTCGTAGGTTTCGACCGCATTTATCGGAACGATGATGTTCAGCGGCTTGTTTTCCTTGTTGAAAAGCGTTTTGAGCGAAAGGCAGAACTGAAGAACGCATATATCCGTGCAGTCGCCGCAGACGATAAATGTATCAGCCTGCTTGTGTTCGTCAAGGAAAGCCTTGAAAGCTTCCTCGTGACAGCCGTTGGTCGAATTCTTTTCGATGAGCGTATAGCCGCCAATGCTTTTCAGCTCGTCAACTATCTCGGATTCGCTCGTGCCTTTTACGCAGTGTTCGGGGAAAGAGGCGAACTCCGCACAGCCTTTTTCGTGGCAGTCAGCGAATGCAAAAGCGGCGATGCCTGCTTTTCCGCACTCGGAAAGGAGCTTTGCCGACGGTTCGATGATGCTTTCGATGCCGTCGGAATGCATTGCGCCCTCACGGATAAATCCGTTGATGATGTCAACGAGTGCAAGAACGGTCTTGTCCTTGTCGAAGTCGGAAAGCTTTGCGGCAGTGAGCGAATTTATCTCGTCCGCAAGCTCATTTGCATAAGCGGCGGCGGAAGAAACTTCGTTTTTATCGAATTTTTTCATAAAAACAACTCCTATAACGAAGCCGCACAGCTTTGGCAATGTGCGGCGGAAAATTACTTACTTCTTGACAGTTCCGTTCGTGGGAACATTTCGTACAGCCTGCTTGGTCTTGCGTACATCGGTGAGAGCCGCCTGAAGTGCGCTCTCCGACTGGGTGAGAATATCGTCAATGTACTTGTTTGCGGCGTTCTTTACGTCCTTTGCGCGAGCCTGAGCCTGATTGAGTATCTCAACAGCCTGAGCCTTGGCAGCCTTGGTTATCTCGTCATTGGAAACGATGACCTTTGCGCGTTCCTCAGCCTTGCGGACGATCTGTTCAGCTTCCTTGTTCGCAACGTTCACGATATCTTTTCTGTCGCTGACAATGTTTCTCGCGTTGCGTATCTCGTCGGGGAGGTTAAGACGGATATCGTTTATACATCCTCTCATTTTTTCAACATCGATAGCTCCCTTTTTGCTGCTGAACGGGATAGTTCCCGCATCATCGAGCATATCGTCCATCATATCAAGAATTTCGTCAATAATCATTTTCTTTTTCCTTTCCGAATGATCTCAAATGGGGTCTGACCGCAGATGATATCACTCATGCTGTAATTTTTTCGGAACAAGCCGTTCGGTAATGTCTTTTAAGATACATTCGGGGACGAAGTGGCTTATATCGCCGCCGAATGACGCTATCTGCTTTACAACGCTTGAAGAAAGATACATATTCTCCGAGCTTGTCGTGAGGAAGACGGTTTCCGCCTCGTCATAAAGCATCTTGTTTGCAAGCGCCATCTGAAATTCGTACTCAAAGTCGGAAACGGCGCGCAGACCCTTTATAATTGCTATCGCACCGACCTGCTTTATGTAATCCACAAGCAGTCCGTCCCATATATCGACAACGACATTTTCAAGATCAAGTCCGTCAACGACCTTCGTGATAAGCTTTACTCGCTCAACGGAAGAGAACGAGGGGCTTTTTACGGCATTGACCGAAACGAGAACTATCACCTTGTCGAAAAGGCGTGACGCTCTGCGGACAATATCTGTATGACCGTTCGTTACGGGGTCAAAGCTTCCCGGATAAACGGCGATCCTTGGTTTACTCATAATTTTTCATCTCCATAGAGATAGGTTTATTCGGCATCATCGCCGAAAGGAGTAACGAAAACCGTCACTTCGATCTTTCCGTACTTGTAGGTGCGCTTTTTGATAAGTGCGCCGTAGCTTTCGGGAAGAACAAGACCGGTTTCGTGTTCGCAGACGATTATGCCGCGGTCGGACATCTTCTCCGCAAGCAGAGGAAGCGCCTTTTCAAGTATGCCCTTATTATACGGCGGATCGAGGAACGCAAGGTCAAATTTCTTGCGGCAGGTGCGAAGATAACCGATGCTCTCCGTGTTGAGAATATCGGCGAGATCTGCAAAGCCGCAGGTCTTGACGTTCTCGGTCACAACCTTTATCGAAGTGCGCGATTCGTCAACGAATGTACAGCGCTTTGCACCTCTTGAAAGCGCCTCAATGCCGAGCTGACCCGAGCCTGCAAAGAGGTCGAGTATCTCCGAGCCGTTTATATCAAACTGAACGATAGAAAAAATAGCTTCCTTTACCTTGTCGGTTGTCGGGCGAACATCGCTGCCCTCAAGTGTCTGGAGCTTTCTTCCACGTGCTGAACCTGTAATTACTCTCATAAAACTTTCCTTTTCGATGTTTGTTTATGTTTATTCTTTTATATTATAACTCAAAATGCGCCGAATGTCTATACAAAATTTCATTTTTTTGCTGTGAAAACACCGCTTGCCAAAAAAATTTACAAAACCCCTTGACAAAGCACATAAACGGTGCTATAGTGTGTATATAGTGATATATACAGTATATACACACCTTGGAGGTGATATTATCAAAATAACGCTGAACAACACGAGCGACAAACCGATGTATGAGCAGATAAAGGAAGCCGTCCGAAACGCCATTCTGAGCGGAGAGCTTTCGGAAAACACACTCCTCCCGAGCGTCCGACAGCTTGCGGCCGACCTTAACGTAAGCGCGATAACGACCAAGCGCGCCTACTCCGACCTCGAACACGAGGGGCTTATCTACACCTCATCGGGAAAGGGTACATTCGTAAAATCGCCCGATAAAAATATGATAATGGAGCAGTACCGTCAGCGGCGGCTCGCAGAATTTTCGCAGAGCGCCGAAAAGCTTCTCAGCGAGGGTTTCACCGAGGAAGAACTTATTGAAGCAATAAAAACGATCAGTGAAAGGAAATGACTTCTATGGACAACTTGAACATACTCGAAATACGCGATTTAAGGAAAAGCTTTGCAGACAATTTTATAATAGATATCCCCGAGCTTGATATCCCATCGGGCGCAATAGTCGGAATGATAGGCGAAAACGGCGCAGGCAAGACCTCCGTCCTACGCCTTATAATGAACATCTACGGCAGAGAAAGCGGCAGTATAAAAGGCTTCGGCGGCATTGACAATGTTTCAGACGAGGCAAGGTTCAAGAACCTTGTCGGCTTCGTCCCCGATGAAGACTATCTGAACATCGCCTTAACGCCCGAAAAAACGGCAAAGGCATTTGCGGCAGTGTTCGACAAATGGGACAGCGGCGTTTTCTCAAAGTATGTGAAAATGTGGCAGATCGACACGAAAAAGAAATGCGGCACACTTTCCAAAGGCACGAAAACAAAGGTGATGCTTGCCCTCGCACTTGCGCACGACCCGAAGCTTCTTATTCTTGACGAACCGACGGCAGGACTTGACCCTGCGGCAAGGCTGGAGATACTTGATATTCTCCGCGAATTCGTTTCGGACGGCGAGCGTTCCGTCATATTCTCAACGCACATCACGGGCGACCTTGACAAGACGGCTGACTACATCGCAATGATGATAGACGGAAAGCTGAACGAGATGCTCTCCGCCGATAAAGCGCAGGAAAAATACGCCGTAGTTTCGGGCGAAAGACCTGCTCCGACGAGATATCTTATCGGGGAAAAGGAAACCTCACTCGGCTATGAAGCACTCGTCCTCCGAAAGGATATCCCCTCGCTCGGCAATGTCAGCGTCCGCACACCGAATTATGAGGATATCCTTGTGCATACGATACTCCAAAACCGTGAGAACCGAAAGTAAGGTGACATTTATGAAATACTTAAAAGCAACCATAACCGCTTATCAAAGAACGGGTATGAACACCATTCATTATATGATGAATGTGTTTTCGGTCATCGGTCTGATACTGATTATATTCTGCGCTTTCAGCCGTTCCGATAATGCCGCTCATACAATGATGATCTCTATCGGACTTATCGGAATGACCGCTTTCTACTCACGCACGGAAGCGGTAAACAGATACGGAATTTTTTTCGGCAGCAAAAAATTTGAGTCAAGGGGTCTTATTGTTTTTGACGAACGCCCGCAGAGAACACTTCAGCTTATGCCCTTTTCCCGTGAGGACGCAGTGCGCTCGTTCATAAATTTCGAGCGTTTTACGAATGCGCTCATCATCATTGCGGCAATTGTTTTTGCAGTAAAAGCATTTACACTTACCCTGTATACATCCGGTGTGATCGTTGGAAGTATATTATTTATAGTTTCAACGGCAGGATTTTATGTGTATGAAAAGGCTTTGCTGACATACGATATAAATATTTTAACGAACAGGCACAGCCTCAATACAGCATTTTATACATTGTTCTTTATAAATGTACTGTGGGGCGAAAAGCTTGCCAAAATTGAATTTGGTATGCCAGTTCTTTCCGTAATATTTGCGGTATTGACATTGGTTTCGTGCATTATATTCATCATCGGCTCGGAAAAGGTACACAAACAGCTCATAGCCGACTGCGGCAGCCGTTCATTCACGGGCGAGCCTATCGGGGGTGTGGAGTGATGAAAAAATATTATTCCGAGGTTTTTAACGGAACTACAATAGTGCTTCTTACGGCACTTGACATTGTATTCCCGATACTGTCAATAGTTTACAGCTACAATTTCAACAGTCTTATCTGGTTATCCGCTGTTTTCGCTAATCATTTGGTGCTTTGCTCGTTCCTGACTCTGATATTCGGCTTTATCGGACCTTTGCCTTACCGCAAAAAGAGTATGGAAAGCTCTGCGCAGATGTATAATTCAACAAACGGCAATCCGACCTGCTTTTTTATGAACTGCGTTATCCCCGCAAAGCGCAAAGAGCTTCTCGACCTGCCCGTAAAGCTTCTGCTGACAGCATCGGCGGCACACTGCATTTCAACACTCGTGCTTTCGCTTATGTCGGGCGAAGAAATGGCAAGAATAAGCACGGCGGCGGTCATTATCGATGCTCTTGTCATTATTTCCGCTCCGCTGTGCAATATGGCATCAAAGAAGAGATACTCCGTCATAGGCGCTGTTATGGTCGTTTTTGCAGGTGTTTTGATACTTGGTACTGTTTTTCAGGAAATACTCGGCTATACTTCGGTTCTGCCGATACTTCCCCTGCCGATAAGAATTGCAATCTCTGTAATAGCATTTTTGAGCAATGTCCTCTTTTTCCGCTCGACCGTCTACAAAGGCGAGTTTGCGAGGAACGGGGAGAAAATTTCCTAAGAACCTGTCTTCATAAGAAATGTATGCGGATTTTCGAGCATAATTTTGTTGCAGACAAGGCAAAAATCCGCAGGCGTGCTGCCGCACGGCAAGGATTTTTAACGCAGTATGCAGCAAAATTTGCCGAAAAGACGTGTACATATGCTTATGAAGACAGGTTCTAAGCTCTACGACCTGCCGAAGCTTTGAACGGTTTCGAGCAGGTCGCTTTCGGATATGTCCTTCGGCGTTACAATAAGCCCCTTGTCGGAATCAATATCATATCCGTAATAAGCGTAAGCAAGCCATACAAGGTGGGCGCACTGCGTTCCTGCGATGTTCTCACGGTCGGAATATTTCGGCGAAAAAACGCCCGTCAGCAGGCGGTACGGCTTTTCGCAGAGAAGCTCTTTCGCCGTGTCTGCGATATCGGAGCGAAGCTGTGCATCTGCGCCCTTTAACCTCAGGACAAGGAAGTTCGGATAGTGCCGCCACTTTTCAATGTTCTGTATGCAGGTCTTTTCACCGATAACGACAGCTTCGAGCGTTTCGCCGTTCTCCGCATCGGTGACAATGGCAGCGTGACCGTTCCTCCACGAGAACACGCTTGATGAATGTGTGATAAGAATATCCCCTTTTTCGATAAAATCGAGCGAAACATTCGGGTACTCGACATATTCCTCGCGCGAAATAACAGAATTGGTGAATTCGATATAGTCCACCTCGGCAAAATACTGCTCCTGATATCTTTGGAGCGCTGATAGGTCGGAAAGCTTTTCTATGGCGGCTTTTCCGAGTCCCGTTTGCGAAAAAATAAGCTCGAAGTCGCTCTCGGTGAGCGTTTCGGGCGTTTTCCGTTCGATATTTTCAAGACTTATCCGCTCGGCTTCAGGGTAAACGTGCGCCATAGGCTCGATATAGAGCAATGAAGAGGAATACATTGCCAGCACGAGGCATATCCATAGCAGCCAAAGCGTTATTTTTCTTCCGTTTTTCATTATGGTTATCTCATTTGCGGTTTATTTGTGATTATTATGTCCGTGTTGAGATTTTTTATAAATGAAAAAGGCGCAATTCACACAAAAGGTTAAACGAATCAAGTTTTGTAAACCTTTAAATGTAAATTGCGCCTTTTATTTGCTAATAATTACGCATTACGCATTAAAATTACTCTCCGACAAGCTCACGGTAAAGTCCGAGATAGAGTTCAGCCGAGGTATCCCAGCTGCAGTCGGTTGTCATTGCTGTGTGCATAATGTACTTCCAACGCTTCTTGTCGTTGTATGCTTCTCTTGCACGTCTTGTTGCATCGAGCATATCATGTGCGTTGTAGGTCTTGAATGTAAAGCCGTTGCCGTCCTCGTCGCCTGCGTCCTTGATGCTGTCGCGGAGGCCGCCTGTTTCACGGACTATTGGAATAGTACCGTAACGGAGCGAGATCATCTGTGCAAGTCCGCAAGGTTCGCTCTGTGAAGGCATAAGGAACATATCTGCGCCTGCGTAAACTCTTCTTGCGAGTGCAGGGATAAAGCCGATAGTTGCGCTTACCTTATCGGGGTGTCTCCAAGCCATTTCCTTGAAGAAGTCTTCATAGATCTTTTCGCCCGAACCAACGATAGCGAACTTATAGCCAAGGTTCAGCATATCCTCAAATACATACTTGATAAGGTCGATGCCCTTATGGGAAACGAAACGTGTAACGATACCGATAATGGGCTCATCGCCGTCCTGAAGATTAAGCTCGGAAAGGAGAGCTTTCTTACATTCTTCCTTGCCCTTTGTGTTCTTTACAGTGAAGTTCTTAGGGATAAGCGGGTCGGTTTCAGGGTTATAGAGTGCTGTATCGATTCCGTTGAGGAAACCGCAGAGCTTATACTGCTTGTCTGCGAGCGCTCTGTCAAGTCCGTGCGAATACCACGGGTCAAGAATTTCCCAAGCATAGCTCGGTGAAACGGTAGTGATCTTGTCTGCTGTTTCAAATGCGGCTTTCATAAGGTTTACGCAGCCGTCATATTCGAGCAGCTTTGTATGATACATCGGGATACCAAGCACTTCGTTGATAACTTCCATGCCGTACTTGCCCTGATACTGGATATTGTGGATAGTGAACACGGTCTTGATATTGTCGAAGCCGTACTGATACTTATAGAAAATGTTGTAATAAACGGGAACGAGAGCTGTCTGCCAGTCGTTGCAGTTGATAACATCCGGCTTCCAGCCGATATATTTGAGCATTTCCATAATTGCTCTTGAGAGGAATACGAAACGCTCGCAGTCATCATAGAAGCCGTAAAGTCCATCTCTGCCGAAGTAGTATTCGTTGTCGAGGAGATAGTATGTAACGCCGTTCACATTGCCCTTGAAAACGCCGCAGTACTGCTTTCTCCAGCCTACATCAACGGTAAAGTTCGTGATGAATTCGAGCTGGCTGCGAAGCTCAGGCTTAACGTTTTTATAAAGGGGAAGAACAACTCTTGCATCGTGACCTGCCTTGACGAAAGCGGCAGGAAGTGAACCTGCAACATCTGCGAGTCCGCCCGAGGCTGCATAAGGGAGTGCTTCGGAAGCTGCATATAAAATCTTCATAAAAAGAATCCTTTCGATTGAATTTTTGTCATAGGAAACAAGTTGGTACAGCGTTTTCTTGAAACGGTTGGTACAGTGTTCCCTTAAAATCGCAGTTTCGCCGCGTGAAAGACTAATTAACTTTCACACGGCTGAAACAAATTGGCTTGCTTTATTGGAGGCTTCCCTGCTTAGATCTCTGCGCCCTTGCCGAGGTAAAGAGGATAGTTCTCCGAACCTGTGAGCATGCGCATATCGCCGATCTTTACGTTCTTGTCGGAAATTACGCAGGAAACTTCGCACTTTGCACCAACGTGAGTGTCCTGCATAAGGATACAGTTCTTGACAACTGCGCCCTTGCCGACCTTGACGCCGCGGAAGAGAATACTGTTTTCAACTGTACCCTCGATGATGCAGCCGTCACCGATAAGGGAGTTCTTTACCTTTGCACCGATGCCGAACTTTGCAGGAGGATTATCTCTAACCTTTGTGTAGATAGGACGGTTTGCGATAAAGAGCTTGTTTCTGTTTTCTGTGTTGAGGAGGTTCATATTTGCCTTGTAGAAAGTATCCATTGAGGTTATCTTGCTGAAGTAGCCGTCAAAACGGTAAGCCATGATCTTGTAATCGTGGGTCCTTGCCTGGAGGATATCCTTTTCAAAGCTTACAAGTCCGTGGGAATTAGCTTCGAGAACAAGGTTCTTCAAAATTTCCTTGGAGAGAACGAACATATTGAGTGAAACGTTGCAAGCGCCGCTGATGTACGGATTTGTGAGAACATCAACAACTCTGCCCTCGTCATTGATACCGAAAACGGTAGCTTTCTGAGCCTGCTCAACGGTAATGACATCGTTCGCATAAACTGCTGTGATGTCTGCGCCCGAAGCGATGTGGGAATCAACGATAGGACTGAAATCAACATTTGCAACAACATCGCAGTCGGAAAGAACTACATAATCAGCATCTGAAGTCTTGATGAAGTCCCAGACGCCGTAGAGAGCTTCAAGTCTGCCTCTGTACATACCGCTTGAAACGTGGCTGAAAGGAGGGAGAAGATGAAGTCCGCCGTTCTTGCTTGCGAGATCCCATTCACGGCCGGAGCCGAGGTGATCGAGAAGTGACTGATAATTTGACTTTGTGATAACGCCGACTTCATCGATGCCGCTGTTTACCATGCTGGAAAGAGGGAAGTCAATGAGTCTGTAACGTCCGCCGAAAAGAACGCTGCCCATGGTTCTTTCCTTTGTAAGATCGGAAATTGTATTATCGTGCATATTTGAGAAAATAAGTCCCAAAACCTTTTTATTTCTGCTCATTGTAAAAGTTCCTCCTTATTTTAAACATTTTCCGAAATGATCTGCTTCGGAAGAACCTTTGCATTTTCGGATATCGTAATGTTGTGACCTACAACTGCAATGCCCCAGTCATCTCTGTTGTCGAAGGTTTCGGGTCTTGCACCGATCTGTGCGCCCTCGCCCACAACGCAGTTTTCGCCGACGATAGCGTACTCAACAACTGCGCCCGACTTGATGACCGAGCCCGGCATAATGATCGAATCGGTGACCGTTGCACCTGCTTCGATCTTAACGCCCTCGAAAATAACGGAGAAATCAACTGTTCCCTCAACGTCGCAGCCGTCGGTTATCATGGAGTTCTCAACAACTGCATTTGCGCCGATATACTGAGGAGGAAGAACGGGGTTTCTGGAATACATCTTCCAGTCGGGATCATAAAGGTCGATAGGAATGTTCGGATTGAGAAGATCCATATTTGCTTCCCAGAGGGAATCGAGTGTTCCAACGTCCTTCCAGTAGCCGTCAAATGCGTAAGCAACGAGCTTCTCGCCTGCTTTCATCATGTTAGGAATGATAGCCTTGCCGAAGTCCTTGTCCTCAGCTTCGTTGTTTTCATTTTCGATGAGGTATTTCTTGAGCTTCGACCATGTGAATATGTAGATACCCATTGAAGCAAGCGTGGAGCGCGGGTGCTTTGGCTTTTCTTCAAAGTCAACGATATCACCGTCATCGTTTGTTATCATAATGCCGAAACGTGAAGCTTCCTCCATAGGAACATCAAGAACAGCGATAGTTGCATCGGCATTCTTTTTCTTATGGTGTTCGAGCATATCGTTATAATCCATTTTATAGATGTGGTCGCCCGAGAGGATAACAACGTATTCGGGGTCATATCTGTCAACGAAAGAGATGTTCTGGTAAATAGCGTTCGCTGTGCCCTTATACCATTCAGCGCCGAGAGCTGTCTGATAAGGAGGCAGGCAGTGCGCACCGCCGTACTGCTTGTCAAGATCCCAAGGCTGACCGTTGCCGATGTAATCATGAAGCACGAGCGGCTGATACTGTGTGAGAACGCCGACTGTGTCGATACCCGAATTTACGCAGTTGGAAAGTGGGAAATCGATAATTCTGTATTTGCCGCCGTAAGGAACGGCAGGCTTTGCCATATCGTGAGTGAGAGCGTATAAGCGGCTGCCCTGACCTCCTGCAAGGAGCATTGCAACGCATTCTTTTTTAGTGTACATTCGTTATTCCTCCCATGGATTTACTTTTTTATTTTTTCAGGGGACTTTGTGACCGTTTTGGTTGATGCCTTAGCTGTGCTGCTCTTTGCCCCTGCTGCACTCGTCTTTGTTTTTTCCGTTTTCGGTTTAGGCTCTTCCGAAACAGCTGTCTTCGCCGCAGGCTTCTCTGCCGTTTTCAAGGTTTTTGAAGGCTTTGCGGTCTTGGTAGTCTTCGCAGGCGCTTTTTCCACTTTCGGCGCGCGTTTCTTGGCAGGAACGAACTTGAACAGCATTGCGGAAAGCGGAGCGATATCGATAACTATCGACTGTTCGCAGCCGTGCATCGAATAATCCTCGGTTTTCTTCTTTTTGTTGTTGACAGTTCCCGTTCCGCCGTATTTTGCTTCATCGGTGGAAAGGACCTGCTGCCAGTAACCCTCACGCGGAACGCCTATGCGGTAGTTTTCTCGCTTGACAGGTACGAAGTTGCAGACGATGATAACTTCATTGCCCTCATCATCTATTCTTCGGAACGAGATAACGCTCTGGAGGTAGTCATCGTGGCATATCCAGGCGAAGCCGCTCCAGTCGTCGTCATGCTGCCAAAGCGGAGAATTTTCGAGGTAGAACTTGTTGAGGTCTTTGCTGAACTGTTCGATCTGCGCGTGTTCGGGCGTGTCGAGCAGATACCAGTCGAGAGCCTTTTCATAGTTCCATTCGTTCTCCTGACCGAACTCGTTGCCCATAAATGAGAGCTTCTTGCCGGGGTGCATCGCCATATACGTCATAAACGTACGCAGCGTGGAGAACTTATCTGTATTGTAAGCACCGCTCATCTTGCGCCAAAGCGAGCATTTTCCGTGAACGACCTCATCGTGTGAGATCGGGAGAATGTAGTTTTCGCTGAAGCAGTAAAAGAATGAGAAAGTGAGCTTGCCGTGATTGTTTGCGCGGTAGATAGGGTCGAGCTTCATATAGTCAAGGCTGTCATTCATCCAACCCATATTCCACTTGAAGTTGAAGCCAAGTCCGCCGACATCGGCAGGCTTCGTAACGAGAGGCCAAGCGGTGGATTCCTCTGCGACCATAAGTGTGTTCGGATTTCGTCCGAATACAGCAGTGTTAAGGCTGCGCAGGAATTCAACAGCTTCGTAATTCTCACGTCCGCCGTCCTTGTTCGGACGCCATTCGCCGTCGCGTCTGTCATAATCAAGATAGAGCATCGAAGCGACCGCGTCAACGCGCAGACCGTCAACATGGAATTTCTCTATCCAGTACAAAGCGTTGGAAATGAGGAAAGAGCGCACTTCGTTCTTGCCGAAGTCGAAAACTCTCGTTCCCCATGATGTATGCTCTTTTTTGAGCGGGTCGGAATATTCGTAACAGCAGTCACCGTCAAACTCGAAAAGACCTGCCGCATCTTTCGGGAAGTGTGCAGGTACCCAGTCGAGGATAACGCCGATGTTGTTTTTATGGAAAATGTCGATCATCTTCATGAAATCGAACGGTGTTCCGTAACGTGAAGTCGGAGCGTAGTAGCCGATTATCTGATAGCCCCATGAGCCGTCATAAGGATACTCCGCAAGCGGCATAAGCTCTATGTGCGTGTAGCTCATATCCTTGAGGTAAGGAACTATCTCCTCGGCGAATTTAACATAGTTGAAAGGTTCGCCGTCCTCGTAGGTTCTCCACGAGCCGAGATGGACCTCGTAAATGTTCATCGGACTTTTATATACGTTCGTCTTGGCTTTTTTATCGTACCAAGCCTTGTCTGTCCATTCGAAGCCGTCGATATCGAAATATTTCGTAGCCGTTGCAGGACGTGTTTCCATGTGAGTGCCGTAAGGATCGGCTTTGAGCAGAATGCTCTGGTGCTGAGTTTCGATGCTGTATTTATATGTAAAATACTGTTCAACATTTTCGACAAAGCATACCCACGTTTCGTCATCGGCGAGCTTTGTCATCGGGTTTTTGCGCCTGTCCCAATCATTGAAATCGCCAACAAGGGACACAGATGCGGCGTGAGGTGCCCAAACTCGGAAATAAACACCCTTTTTCCCGTCCTTTGTACCCTTATGGGCACCGAAGAAATCATAAGCTGCGACCGAAGTCCCCTCGTGGAAGATATGGAGAGGAAAACGACAGTCAACTTCTTCGGATACTGCAGTTTTCTTTCTGCTGTTCGGCATAATTTCATACTCCTTCTTAGCGGGCTATCGGGAGAAACAACGCACCTGCGCGGTGCTTTGAACGCTCATAGCCACACTATTAATTCTATATATATTTTAACAGATTATGTATCACATTGCAAGTGCTTTTGTAATATTTTTATATGTTAAACGTAAAAATTAAGTAAAGCTTGTGTAAATTGCACAGTTTTTTTCCACCTATTAAAACATTGAAACCTAATCGAGGAAAAACTTGTATCAAAATGTACATAGTTTTCCACATTTTTATGCATTTTCTACAATGTAATAAAGTTACATTTTTACAATTTATGCAGCTTTAATACAATAATTGTTCTGTCATCGGAAAAATCGTTAAAAACGCCCTTTTCGGGTCTGTCAAGCTCAATTACTGCATCGGCACAGCGTGAGGGCGAGTATCCGTCCGAAAGAAGCAGCTCACGAAGCTTCGGGAAGCTCGTTTCGGGTATGCCATCGCTGAATATCGCGGCGCTGTCGCCGTCCGAAAGCCGCACGGAGAAAGGTTTCAGTTCCGTTGTCGGTATTATACCGAGCGGAAAAGCGGAGTTCTCTACCGCACTTACCGTTCCGCCCGTCCGAACAAAGCTTTGCGCCGCGCCTGCCTTGAAAAAGTCGGCTTTTCCCGTGAAAAGGTCGATGCGGAGCATATCGGCGGTCGTGAAAACTTCGTCCGTGGACTTCGAGATGAGCAGCGAATTCACTATCCTAAGCGCAGTTGCCCCGTCCGCACCTGCACGGATAAGCTTCGATATGAGCGAACAAGCCATACTGCTTTCGAGCGCGGCGCGGTTTCCGCTGCCCATTCCGTCCGCGATGAGGAAGTAAACGCCGCCCAAGCCGTCTGTGAACTGCACCGAGCTGTCGCCGCTCACGCTTTCCCTGCCGCATAAAACCGCCTTTCCCACCTCTATCTCAAACGCCGCAGGTTCGTGCCAGCAGGCGTGGATATGCTCGGATTCGCTGAAAAATTCGGGCTGTTCAAGCTCGCGGTCGGTCAGCGAGGAGAGTTTTTCCGTCACATCTTCGGGCGGAACTTCAAGCTTTCCGTCATAAAAGCAGGAGATAAAAAGGTTGCCGCCCTTGTCGAAGAAAACAGCCGTTTTCGGATCTTTTCCGCCGTATCTTCGTATGATCTCGCCCGCGCGCTCGGAAAGATTCTCGTCATATATCCTGCCGCCCGAATGGAAATCCCCGAGATCGTCCATAAATTTCACCGAGGAAGAAAGCTGTTCGCTGAATATTTCGTGCGAGCGGCTGTGATTCTCGCTTCTGCGCATAAGTGACGCATTCTGTGAAAAAAGCCTGTTCATAAGCTCGGCTATCTCGGCTTTTTTCGTGCAGCTTTCAATGCATCTCGGCAGTTCGGGGACAGTGATGAAGCCTTTCCCGAGGAGAAGCTTTTCGCACGGGACAAATGCCGCGCGGATACGGTTCTCGTCGCTTTTGCAGCAGAAATCACGGTTGCGGCATTCTCCGCATATCTTCTCGCAGACGGTTTTGCTTATGTCGATTCGGGAACTGTTTTTTTCGGCAAGAAGCTCGGAGGCTCTGTCGGTGCTGTCGCCTATCTTCGCAAAACATTCCGCCCCGAACGAGATTCTTCGCGCGAGATAATCCGTCACCGCAGAACGGCTCTCAATGGCGGTGTTGACAGCCTTCATATAAATTTTGTCGGGTATGAGCGTGTAGAGCGCCGCCGCGGTGAGCGTGTCCGTCATAAGCGCCGCCGCCCACGAAAGCTTGCCCATAAAAAGCGTCAGAAAAAGCGAAACGACCGTGAAGCTAACGGCGGAAAATATCTTGCCGCGCTTGGAAAAAAGCCCCCCGATAAGCCCTGCACAGCCTATGACCGCCATGCTCCGCGAAAGTTCGGATATCTCTTCGCCGCCCGTACAGCCGAGGATAGCGCCGAGCGAGGTCAGAACGCCCATTATCGCTCCGCCTGCTCCGCCGAAGCGTCCGCCTGCCGCAAGGATAACGAATATCCCCACAGCCCGTCCGAGCGAGAAAGTACCTGCCGAAACGCCGAACAGCACCGATATCCCCGTCACATACAGCACAGCCGTGCAAAGGCTGTTCGCCCCCGTCACGCTCACCCGACCGTTTTCCTTTACACAGCGCATTTCGCACGAAATAAAATATGCCGTTATGCCGCAGATAATTCCTCGGAAAAATACCGCCGCCGCAAGAGCCGCCGTTATCTTTGCCGACAGCGAAGCGACCGCTCCCGAAAGTATGTAGACCACAGCCGCATAAATGCCCGTCCCCGCCGAGCCGAGCCGCCTTTCGGTAAACCTGCACACGATTATTTTCAGCGCGAGCATCACAGCCATTGCGAGCATTTCCGTCACAAAGCTTTCAGCTTGACCGCGCGCAATGATGCTCGCCGCTGAGCCTGCAAATACCGCCGATGAAAAAGCCGCAGGCAGTGCCGCCGTCAGCGCAGGCGATATCGGGATAAAGCCTTTCGATGCGCTGAAAATTATGCCGCAAAGGAACGCCCCCGTCCATTTTATGACCCCGAGCCGAACATCGCGGTCGCTGTTTTTTCGGGCTTTGTGTAAATTATCCGCTTTCGTGATATCAAAAAAACTGCCTATCTTTTCTTTTACGATCATATTTTTACGTCCTTTCCGTTTGATTTGCAGAATTTATCAATATGATTATAATATAATTATGTGGTAAAAATTGTCATTTTGTAAAAATGACTTTAATAAACATCTGCTTTTCACAACGGAAAAATGCATATTAGGAAAAAGCTGATTAAAGCGAAGCGTTCGTTTTGCCATTTTGAGAAATGT
>UQKC01000018.1 GCA_900541495.1 uncultured Ruminococcus sp.
GCTGCGCAAAGTCCCAACGAAAATTTGCTCGTGTTCCGGTTTTTAGAGAACCCCAAAAGAGTTTTGATCATTTTAAGCGACGTTTTTCTTTTTTGTCATAAAGCTTTCAAAGCGGAAGTGCTTATCCATAAAATCACCGCAGATGCCAACGGCTTTTCCCATTGTGAAAGCGGCGGCAACAGTGCCGATGCCAAGCCCCTTGATATGACCGAGCGCAAAGAACGTCAGTGCAGCCGTAACAATAAGACAGCTTATGTCGAAAGTTATCTTGACCTTTGGATAGCCTATTTTAGTTATCTCGGAAAATTCCCTCGGGAAAAGGTCGGTCGGAGTTATCGGCAGACCGCAGCGGTTCGAGAGCGCTATCCCGATGCTGATAAGAACATAGCTCACGATGAACCAAACGATGCGCCAGCCAAGACTGCTCGGGAGAATGTTTATCCAAGCTTTGTGCAGGTCAAGCAGCTCGCCGAAAACAAATCCGACAACGAAGCTGAAAAGATAGGACGGAACAATCCTTTTCCGCATTATCATAAGGCTGAGAACGAGCAGACCTTGGAAAATATAAGTCCACGTGCCGAGCGTGAGCTTCGGGAAAACCTCCGAAAAGGCGTAAGGAACGCTTGAAATTGCGGAGATACCCGCATTGGAGTAGAGCATAAGCACAACGCCTAAGCTGTTTATCATCACGGCAACGATCAGCGCAAGCTCACCTCGGAAAAGCTTTTTTTCTGACATAATATAAGACCCCTTTTAGGAAAATGTTTGTTCAACATCAATTTTATCACTTTTATATTTATGTGGCAAATGAATATTTTCTATAGAACTATAGATTTTCTTAATAGTATGTGTTATAATCTATATATGATAGAAAATGCCATTATAGCTGAAAGGAAAAAGTATGAACTTAGACCATTTGAGATATTTTGTGAAGTTATCCGAACTGCGGCATTATACGCGCGCGGCGGAACAGCTCTGCATCTCACAGCCAAGCCTTAGTCACGCCATAAGCCAGCTTGAATCGGAGCTTGGCGTTCCGCTTTTTGAAAAATCGGGACGAAATACCGTCCTCACACGCTACGGCGAGGAGTTTTTGGAGTGCGCACAGCGTTCGCTCGGCATACTCGATGCAGGAATGGAGTCTTTGCAGCGTTCAGCAAAGGGTGAGGGCGTTGTAAGGCTCGGATTTCTGCGAACACTCGGCGTTGATTTTATACCGAAGCTGACTTCGGACTTCATTTCAGCCGACCCGAACAGCGGAGTTGAGTTCAGCTTTCACTCCGACCTTTCCTCGGGACTTATCGACGGACTTTTGCAGCATAAATTTGACCTCGTTTTCTGCTCCGAACCCGAAAAGTCGCTCGGACTGACCGCAACACCCGTCACTTCGCAAAAACTCGTGATGATAGTGCCGAACGGACACCCTCTCGCTGATAGGGAAAGCATCGACCTTGCCGAAACGCTCGAATATCCCGCGGTGTGGTTCGCCAAAGGCTCGGGACTTCGTAAAGTCGTTGACGGAATGTATGAGCAGGTCGGCGGCAAGCCGACTTCTATCGTCGAAACCGAGGAGGACGAGGTAATAGCAGGACTTGTCGCAGCAGGCTTCGGGATAGCAGTCGTCCCCGATATGGATATGCTCCATAAGCTCAATATCTCAGTGCTGGAAATAACCTCGCCGCCGTATCACCGTGATTTCTTTATGGTGCAGGACGACAGCGTGTTTATGTCGCCCGCAGCACAGCGTTTCAGAAGCTTCGTGCTTGGAAGAGCATCAACCAGAGATAAATAAATTAGGAAAAAGCTGATTAAAGCGAAGCGTTCGTTTTGCCATTTTGAGAAATGTACGAGTTTACGCCTTTAATGTCAATTTGACATAAACATTTTGAAAAATGGCAAAAACGTATTAATCAGCGTTTCCTTAGCACCTCATCTGCTTGCAGATTTTACGTTATCTTGCGCATAAATTTCTTGACATACGACGGTATGCCTGCGAAATTTCTATACAATCTGACTGCGCATCTGAGGCGCTATGTTTTTTAGAGGTGACCATATTTAATAAGACCAAATACATTATATAACACTGTTTTTTTAAGGTCAACAGTGGTTTTCCGAATATAAAATAACGCAGTTGACATAGCCTTTGAAAAGTGTTATACTATCGATGTATTGAAAAAAATAGGATTTTTGACCTTTCAGGAGTGTGATCGGTTTTGAATATAATTATTGTCGGCTGCGGAAAAGTCGGAGAGGAGCTTGCCCACCGTCTGAATGATGAGGGCGATAACATTACCGTTATCGATGTCGATTCGACAAAGGTGAACGATGTTACTTCCCGTCTTGACGTACTCGGAGTGACGGGAAACGGCGCGACCCACCTTGTCCAGCAGGAGGCTGGCATCAGGGACGCAGATCTTCTTATCGCGGTAACGGGTTCGGACGAGCTCAATCTGCTCTGCTGTCTTATCGCGAAGAAAGAAGGTAACTGCCAGACTATCGCCCGTGTGCGCGACCCTCAGTACAGCACCGAAGCACCTTATCTGAAGGAAGAACTCGGACTGGCAATGGTAATAAACCCCGAATTTCAGGCGGCGGCTGAGATAGCGCGTGTGCTTCGTTTCCCGTCGGCGATAAAGATAGATACTTTCGCAAAGGGCAAGGTCGATCTGATGAAGTTCCGCCTGCCCGAAAACTGTGTACTTACGGGCTGTTCCGTCAAGGAGATCGCAACGAAGCTGAAATGCGATGTTCTCGTCTGCACGGTCGAAAGAGGGGACGAAGCATTTATCCCGAACGGTGAATTCGTGTTCGGGGAAAAGGACATTATCTCGATAATCGCTTCGCCTGCGAACGCGAACGCATTTTTTCGAAAGATAGACTATAAAATAAATCAGGTAAAGGATTGTATGATAGCAGGCGGCGGTGATGTCGCTTATTACCTTTGCAGAATACTTAAAAAAGCAGGAATTTCGCTAAAGCTTATTGAAAAAGACCCGAAGCGCTGCGAAAAGCTCTGCACGGCACTCCCCGAAGTCACCGTTATCTGCGGAGATGCCGCAGACCAGCAGATATTGCTCGAAGAGGGATTGGAGAATGCAAATTCCTTTGCCGCTCTTACAAACCTCGACGAAGAGAACATTATGCTCTCCCTTTTTGCAAGGGTAAAGGGCTGCAAAAAGCTCGTCACAAAGATAAACCGCATCGACTTTTTCGATGTTATAAAGCAGCTTGACCTCGATTCGATAATCTACCCGAAGAATATCACCTCGGAGCTTATCGTAAGCTATGTCCGTGCGATGAAAAACACTATCGGAAGCAACGTCCAGACCGTTTACAGCATCATCAAGGGCAAGGCGGAGGCTGCCGAATTTCTGATAAAGGACACTTCGCCCGTACTCGGAAAGCCGCTCATGGATCTTAAATTCAAACCGAACGTGCTTGTTGCGGTCATTCTCCGCGGAAACAGAGTTATAATCCCGCGAGGCAGCGATGTCATTGAGAAAAACGATTCGGTCATCGTTGTTTCGGATATCCGTCCGCACGATATTTCCGATATCTTTGACTAACGACTGACAGAGGTATCAGAAATGAATTTTTCGATGATAGTTTATATCCTTGGCTGGATATTGAATTTTGAAGCGCTGTTCCTGATAATACCGTTGATAGCGGCGATAGTTTACGGTGAAGCTGCGATAGTTCCGCTGATAATAACGATAGCGGTATGCGCCGCGATAGGCGTTCCGATAACGATGAAAAAGCCGAAAGAGAGCAGCCTGCACTCCCGTGATGGATATGTTATTGTATCGCTCAGCTGGATAGTATTGAGTGCGTTCGGCGCTCTGCCGTTCGTGTTCTCGGGTGCGATACCGAATTATGTTGATGCTCTTTTTGAAACCGTTTCGGGCTTCACAACAACGGGTGCAACGATACTTTCCGATGTTGAAGCCGTGCCGAAGTCGCTGCTTTTGTGGCGAAGCTTTACACACTGGGTCGGCGGAATGGGTGTGCTTGTATTCATTATGGCATTCCTGCCGCTCTCGGGCGGACAAAACCTGCATATTATGAAGGCGGAAAGCCCGGGACCGTCGGTCAGCAAGCTTGTGCCGAGGATAAAAACGACGGCGCTGCTGTTGTATTCGATATATCTTGTAATGACGGCGATAGAGTTTATCCTGCTTCTTTTCGGCGGAATGACCGTCTTTGAAGCGATGAACACCGCATTTGCGACTGCAGGAACGGGCGGCTTTGCTGTAAAAAATGACGGACTTGCAGGATATTCCGAGTTTGTGCGAATGGTAGTAACGGTGTTTATGATACTGTTCGGAATAAACTTCAACGTTTATTTTCTTATTCTGAGCAAGAAATTCAAGGACGCACTGAAAAATTCCGAGGTATGGTATTTCCTTGGTATAATCGCTGTCGCAACGACGCTCATTACATTCAATATCAAGAATCTTTTCCCGTCGGTCGGCGCAGCTTTTCACAGTGCGATATTCACCGTTTCATCGGTTATATCTTCAACGGGATTTTCGGCGGTCGATTTCAACCTCTGGCCTGAGCTTTCACGAACGATAATCGTTCTGATAATGTTCATCGGTGCTTGTACTGGCAGCACGGGCGGCGGAATAAAGGTCTACCGAATAGTTATCCTCTTCAAGAGTATGGGCAAGGAGCTGCACACGCTCATTCACCCGAAGCAGATCAAGAAGATCCGTATGGATCAGCACGAGATCGAACACGAGGTCATACGCTCGGTAAACGTGTTTATGGTATGCTATATCCTCGTTTTTGTAATCTCGCTTTTGTGCATATCCTTTGAAGATTACGATATGATAACGAATTTCACCGCCGTTACGACGACGATAAACAACATCGGACCGGGACTTGATCTTGTTGGACCGACTGCGAATTTCGGATTCTTCTCACCGTTTTCAAAAATGGTGCTGATATTTGATATGCTCGCAGGCAGACTTGAACTTTTCCCGATGCTGCTTCTCTTTGCGCCTGTTACTTGGAAGAAGTAGCGGGGCGGGGAAGCCCCCGCGGGCAGTTCGCGCCACGCTTCACTTCGTTAAGCTTGTTTTGAGTGGAAATAAGTTTGTGTTTGCGAAGAGGGTCTGTTTGACAGCGTGACAAATTAAAATTGAATGGGGAAGTCCCCGCGGGTAGTTTATGCTGTCGCTTCGCTTCGGTATATAGGATAAAAAATACGGCTGATGCATTTCGATGCATCAGCCGTATTTATCATATCCGACCTCGGTCAGTAATTCGTTTGCCGCCTCTCAAGAACTCTGGTGGAAATTTTGATATCGCCGCATTTTAAGCATCTTATTCCGTTTTCTATTATTTTTACTGCAATTCTTCTTGTATGGCTAAAATGTTAATACATATATAACTATATTTAAACTATTATAACACAATCAGCTCGATTTGTCATTGTTTTTTAATAAAATTATCTGAAACTATAAATATTTGTGAAAATATTGTAAAATAAGTTTATTTTTAATTATTAAATTTGTGTAAAAAATCATTGAAATTTTTTTCCTAAAGTGCTAAAATAGGGACAATGCAAATAACGCATAGAATATTTTTGGGAGAGATAAAATTATGAAAAAGAAAATTACAGCGATCCTTGCAATGTGTATGCTCGCAGTTACAATGGCTGCCTGCGGTGACGGCGATGTTGCCGATGATTATTCCGAGCCAAACAATGCGGCTGCGGCTGACGTTGAAGAAGCAGACGGAGCAGATGAAGCTGAGGCTTCCGATGAGGGCGAAACTGCTGACGCCGGCACATCTGGCGAATTCACACTTCTCGATGTTACTTCCGATATGATCAGCGTAGGCGTTTATGCAGCCGATGAAAACCAGAATGAGCTTGTTTTCTCTATGTTCACAGCTCCTTCGGGCACACCTATGGCTTCACTTTTCGTATACAGCCCGGACGGTTCGGGAGATGTTATCTGCGGAACATATACAGCTGAAACCAACACAGATGAAGACGGTATGAACTGGACACTTCTCACAGTTACCGACGTTTACACATCACAGGATTTCGAGATCGGCTTTGCCGAGAACGACAGCGATCAGGTGTACATTTTAAATGCAGCAGGCGCTGTTTACGAGGGAAAGTACCTTTCAGCTGATGAAACTGTAACATATATGGGAACAGCTGTTGCTCTTTTAAGCTAAGTTAAGATACCATTTACGGTTTATAGTCCTTTCAAAACAAAGCCGACTTTATACCGATCTTCGGGTCAGTATTAAGTCGGTTTTGTTTTTGTTGACATAGCTTCGCAATTATTATATACTTATACATATATTCAAGATCTCGGAGGGGCAGTATGTATATAAGCTTTGATTATTACAAGATATTTTATTACGCCGCAAAATACGGCAGCATAACCCGTGCGGCGGAAGCACTGATGAACAATCAGTCGAACATCACACGAACGATAAAAAACCTCGAAAGCGAGCTGAACTGCACCCTTTTTGTACGTTCAAGAAAAGGCGTGGCGCTCACTCCCGAGGGTGAAAGGCTCTATGCGCACATCTCCGCCGCCGTTGAGCAGATACAGGCAGGCGAGGAGGAGATAAGCCTTGAACGCTCACTCAACAAAGGTCTTGTTACTATCGGAACGAGCGAGATAGCTTTGAGATGTTTTCTTCTGCCCGTGCTGAATGAATATCGTCAGAAATATCCGGGAGTTCGTTTAAGGCTGTTCAATCACTCCACACCGCAGGCGCTCTCGGCGCTCAATGACGGGCTTGCGGATATTGCCGTTGTCACAACGCCCACGGGCGAAATGAATTCGCTCGCTTCATCGGAAATTATGGATATAAAGGAAACTGCCGTCTGCGGAACAGCGTTTTCTGAGCTTGCGAAAAGAGAGCTTTCGCTTTCTGAGATATCTAAAATGCCGCTCATCTCCCTCGGCAGGCAGACAAAGACCTACGAACTCTATTCCGAGTGGTTCGAGCGTCACGGCTGTGTATTTTCGCCCGATATCGAAGCCGCAACGGCTGACCAGATACTCCCAATGGTGAAAAATAACCTCGGGATAGGCTTTGTTCCCGAAGAATTTCTCGCCGAATATTCAACAAATCAGGGTATTTTGCGGCTCTCGCTGACAGAGGAAGTTCCGCACCGAAAAGTCTGCTTTGTAAAGCGAAAAAAACATTCCCTCAGCATCGCCGCGAGGGAAATGGAGAGAATGATATTGGGGAGAAGTGATGGGAATGTACGTCAGTAAGTTCAATAAATTTTATGTCTATAATATAAATTTTGCGAAATATCAGCTGTATTGACATACCGATAATATTATTATATAATTATGGCATCATAATGCAAAGGAGCAAAAAATATGGAAACAGCAAAGCTTGCCGAACTTCTGGAAAGTATGAGCCTTACTGAAAAGATAGAGCAGATGATACAGTTCAACGGCGCACTGTACGGAAAGATCGTTAATTATACAGGACCTGAGGTCAACTTTGACCTTGAACCGAATCAGCAGTACCGTGTCGGAAGTGTTCTTGGTGAAGCAGGCGCAGAAAAGCTTACCGCGCTCCAGAAGAAGATAATAGAAAATCAGCCGCACCATATCCCCGCTGTTTTTATGACCGATATTATTCACGGTATGAGGACGACTTTCCCCGTGCCACTCGCTCTCGGTTCGACCTTTGACCCGAAGCTTGCTGAGAAACTTTCATCGGCGGCTGCGCGTGAGTCTGCCGCATCGGGAATTCATCTTACATTCTCGCCTATGGCTGATCTGTGCGAGGACAGCCGTTGGGGAAGATGTATGGAATCCACGGGTGAAGACCCATATCTTAACGGAAAAATGGCGGCGGCAATGGTAAAAGGCTTTCAGGGCGATGACGTTTCCGCAAAGGGAAAGATAGCTGCCTGCGTAAAGCATTTTGCAGGCTATGGCGCTGTAAAGGCAGGCAGGGACTACAATGTCACCGAGATATCCGAAAGGACTTTCTTTGACGACCATATTCCGTCATATAAAGCTGCGATAGATGCAGGCGTAAAGCTCGTAATGACCGCGTTCAACACCATTGACAGAATACCATGCACCGTCAATCGCCGTCTGATGAAAGATATTTTGCGCGAAAAGCTTGGCTTTAAGGGCGTTCTTATCACCGATTATGCGGCAATAGATGAATCGATAAATCACGGTGCGAGCGACGACCGCCGTGACGCTGCGAAAAAGGCAATGAAAGCGGGCTGTGATATCGAAATGATGTCGCCTTGCTATCTCTATGAGCTTGAAAAGCTTGTCAAGGACGGAGAAATCGATGAAAAGGCTGTCGATGAAGCAGTAATGCGCATACTTACCCTAAAGAATGAACTTGGTCTTTTCGAGAATCCTTACAAGGACGCTGACCCCGAAGCGGAAAAGGCACTTCCTTTCTGCGATGAGCATAAGGCGCTTGCACGAAAGGCAGCCGAAGAAAGTATCGTTTTGCTGAAAAACAACGGTGTACTTCCTCTTAAAAAGAACGCAAAGCTTGCGGTCATCGGCGCTCTGGCGGACTGCGGAGATACACTCGGAACGTGGGCGCTTTTCGGCGACAGAGAAAGAACAGTTACGCTCAAAAAGGGCATTGATGAGCTTTATCCCGATGCGAATGTGGAATACGTCCTTTCCGATACCGACATTGATGCTGCAGTAAAGGCGGCAGAAGCGGCTGACGCGGTCATTCTTGCTCTCGGCGAAGACGAAATGACCACGGGTGAATCAAGGTCGGTCACAGACATAAGCCTTTCGGACGGGCAGAAGAAGCTGTTCAATGCGGTGCTTAGTGTGAACAGGAATATCGTCACTGTACTTTACGGCGGCAGACCGCTCGCAGTTCCCCATGAGGCGGAAAATTCTGCGGCAATGCTTGAAGTTTGGCTCGCAGGCTCTATGGGCGGCTATGCAATGGCGGATATTCTGTTCGGGACGGTGTCACCCTCGGGCAGACTTTCAATGAGTATGCCGTACTGCACAGGTCAGCTCCCGATAAGCTACCGAACCTATTCCACGGGTCGTCCGAAGCCGAATACGGACGGTTTCGTTCCGTTCGTTTCAAACTATATGGACGCGCCGAATGTTCCGCTTTTCCCGTTCGGATACGGACTTTCCTATACAAAATTCGAGTATTCGCCAGTTGAGCTTTCGGATAATAAGCTTACGGCAGGCGGCTGCATAAAGGCTTCGGTCAATGTAAAAAACTGCGGTGATATGGCTTCAGATGAGGTCGTTCAGCTTTACATACGCGATATCAAAGCGAGCGTTGTTCGGCCTATGAGAGAGCTCAAAGGCTTTGAGAGAGTTAGCCTTGGCGCAGGGGAGAGCAGAAGAGTTGAATTCACTGTCACCGAGGATATGCTTCGTTTTTACGATGCCGAGATGAACTGCACCTCTGAAAAGGGCAGCTTTACGCTTTGGATAGGCGGCAGCAGTTTGACTGATAACAGTGCAGAGTTTGAGTTGGTGTGATATAAATGCAAAGCAGCACTCATGAGGGTGCTGCTTTTTGTCGGATCTTTACAGTTTATTCAATTCAATGTCAAGTAATACTGACAATAAACTACACTACTTGAAATAAAAAGACACACAACTTTGAAAACAAACCAAAGTTGTGTGTCTTATTATATAAAATATAAAAATCAAGCAATTAGGGTTTAGACCACTCAACTGCTACAACGACTTTACAAATCTATGCTCATACCTTCCAAGCCGCTCAGATCCGTGCAATGGACACAGTTGCAAACGCAATCAATATAAAAAAAGCTTCAAACAAGTGATTTTTAAAAATAACGGACAAACAACGGACAAAATCGCTTCTAACGAAAAAGAAAAACTCTCAAACGACGTATTTACGCCATTTGCAGGGGATAGATTGGTGCCGCTGACCGGACTTGAATTGCCCAAATTGACTTTTTCAACATTTCGCAAATTGTCTTAAATGGCTATTTTGCGTGGCTTTACGGCAAGTTGCAAGAATTTGATTATGCTGTTTTTTCGTGCTTTTTTGCAGCTTTAAAGACCAAATAAAGACCAAACGATATGGCATATCTCTGCATTATTTTATCACATTTCTGAAAGCAGAAATAATATACTCTACTTCCTCCAATCCATTGTTCTTTTGAAGCTCAATCGTTACATATTCTCTGAAATTTTCTTTTGTATCAAGCGAAAGCGGTTCATCTAAGCTAAAATCTGAATAGAAGCTGAAATCATCAATAAATTTGTCGATTTCTTTACGCTTACTTTCAGAAATTGCATAAATGAAAGTGAATATTAGGTATAAATGTTTCTAAGCATTTTAATCTTTTATAGCATTATATATGTCAAGCTTTAATTCCTCGTCTATTTCATACGTACCATCCATAATAGCACTCATTATTCTTAGTAATAAGTCCTTTTTGATTTTTCCTGCCGCCACATGGTAACTGATATTTTCTGTAATAGCAAAGAAACTCTTGGCAACACTCATATAGCCATTTAAAAGAAGAAACTGTGCAGAAAGAGTAATTGCTAATCTTTTATTTCCGTCAGCAAAACAGTGAAATTCACAAGTGCAAAAAAACAGGTGGGTTAGCTTTTCAACGAAAGTTGGATAATAATCATCGTTTTGAATGTTTTGCAAAACACTCTCCAATCTTCCAAGGTCAAAATGTTCATATGTTCCGCCGCCGCTATATTGAATAGTTTTTTGATGAATCTGTTTCGTCTGTTCTAAGTCGATATAGATTATTCCATTCATCAGTTTCTCTCCTTCAAGCGTTTCAGCACTTCCTGATTTTCTTGCATAAGGTGTTCAAGTTCATCTCCTGTAGCACCAAGAAATTTTTGATACTCATCTTTATCAAGAGGCTGAATATATTCGGAAAGCTGATAATGGAAAGCATCTCTTAACGCCATATCTCGACTTGCCATTTTTGTTCTGCCACGCATTATCAAAGGTTTCCATAATGCCATATTTTCAAATTCATGAAATATAGTTTCAACCTCTTCAAAAGAAAGAATATGTCCTATTTTATCATACTCTTTTTTTATGGCATCAGCAAGACCTATTTCATAAGCTGCAATAATATCCAGTATTTCACTGTAAAATGTATCTCTGACCTTGTCACTGGCTTTTAAATCTAATATTTTTTTATATTCTTTTGCTTTCTCTTTAAATATGCTAACATATATCATATCGGTAAAATGTGCATATTTGAATCTGTTATCTACTACATAATTCTTTAGAGCATCTGTAAATTGTCTTCGATAGTTTTCTTCTTGAATAGAAGCAAACACAAAATCTTTATCTCTTTGATTGATATATTTAGTTCCGCCGCCTGTTTTTCGATTTATCAGATCGATTACTATGTCGAGCATCATTTGCCGCAAGGCTCTTGCTTTTTCACTTTCTGATAACAGCATTGACAGGTTTAGAAATGAACGAAAATCAAATATACCTAATACCGTTGTTTTGGTAGGGACATTAATGTCCTTACCAAAAGTCTGAGCTGTTTCTTTGAATTCTTTTAGCCTTTTTCCTTTTAGTACTTCATATCCATTTTCAACAAGCTCATCATTATACTGGTCAATGTATCGACTGATAGTTCTGATATCCACTTCAAAGAAACTTGCTGTCATTTCACGTGTGAAATACAGTTTTTCGTTCCATAGTATGCCTTGAACCCCGGATTTCTCTTGTATTTCTTCAACAGCTATCTCATTATTTAGGATATTCTGTCTATCCAGTCTTGATGATGTTAAATCCTTTGGCATATTGCCAACTCCTTTTGTAATAATTTAAACCTTTCAATCAAAATAACAAACGGAAATGCCAGGCTGTTGAAATTATATAAAAGCACTAACTAAATGAAAAACATATAATAGCCTGTCTCCAGTTCATAAGCACCATTTATGAGGAAGCGTAATAGTTAATTCTCCTTATTTCAACTTTAGTAAAGGAGTTAACAGAACCTCATAAGCATATCTATATACATCGCTTGTTGTTTTATCTGGAGTAATATCTCCGTGAGCTAAACAACAGCGTATCATATATAGAATTTTTATTATAGCTTCGGCTATCTTATCATAGTTTTTTATAAATAGATATGTACCGATTTTGGTTCCTTGTTTTTCATCCTCAGAATTACTGAGAACACTCGAAATCACATATGGAGTCATCTCATTATAACATTCTTCACATTTATTCTTCTTTTCCAGAGATAGGTTGATATAGTCTGTTTGTTGCTTTAGAGCGTCTAAATCCCATTCGTCCTGTTCATATCTTAACAATTCTGTAGTTGTTTTAGTATTTATAACAACTGTTGTTATTTTGCCGTGGCTTTTACTGCATCTATAATTTATGCTTCGGTATTCAAAGTGATGATCGGAATTTTTGTTTTTGGTAAGAACATTAGAAAAGGATATGTCTTGTTTTACACCCAAGTATTCTTGGCTTTTAATTGGCGAACTGTTAAGTGCTTCATGGAGTTTTGCTAAGTTATTTTTAAATGAAACTGCTTCATTATCTTCGGCGGCATTTTCGATCCATTCTTTATATCCTGCCATTCAGCACCCCTCACTCCGCATAAATAACTTCCTCATCAAGCACCTTCAACGCTTCCTGTTCAAGCAGATAAGCCTGATAACGTTTTTCATTTGCGAGGTAACATATTTATGCTCATTAATCAATCTTTTTTCGATTGTTTGTCGAACATATTCTTCGGGTGTATCGTTTCGAAACTTATCGTCAATATAGTCACATATTTTTCCGTCAGGAATAGAAATAATCTTATTTTCAGCCATTGCTTTACCACCTTTTGGTATATTTGTTCATCTCCGCAAAGGAACATAATATACAATTAAATTTATAATATCATATTATGCAACGAATTTCAATAGTAATTTAGAAACAATTATATTACATTTTCTCAGTATTATTATTTACAACTTTGACCCTACCGAATCAAAGTCTTCAAAAAAAGAAAGAACCAAGAAGCTCAAGCTCTTTAGCTACATAAAATTATTCGATCTCTGTAAACATAACTTGATAACTCAGCTCCGTAAACTTCCTGAGAAAGTTCGAGAAGTTCTGACCATAGTTATAAGCTTTGCCGTAGTCCTTACCTATGCAGAGGTATTCTATTTTAAGCCGATCGAGATGTTCAGTACGGAGAATTTCACGGCTCAAAATTTTTCTTTCAATAATACATGACTGTGCGTGAGAACTGTGTTTGTACGATACGGTAGCTGTATATGTCAACACAGAGGGTAAGTATGTCAAACATATCGAATATCTTTCTATATTTTTCAGACGTTTTGTATAGTTGGCAGAACCCTGAATTTTTCAGTACTATTACACTAAATAGGTGATAGTGTTGTTTTCATTTTCCGTTTCCTCCTCGGAGAGCGCCTGTACTTATGATATTGCCCGGAAAATTCCGCAGGACATTTGGAGAGCAATGTCATAAGTACTATGGCGTTACTTGCGTCAAACGCAAGTAATTCCTGCGGCTTCGCCGCCGATTGCAGTTACCCAGATATATAAAAAACAGCCCTGCTGCATTGTGCCGAAAAATGCAGTTGGGCTGTTTTGCTGTTACTTGTTTACACCCGTGAACATAAAATCATAGCTGAGATCAAAAGCTTCGGAAATCCTAACAAGGTCGGAAATGTTAAACCCCGTTGCTTTGTCGGGAGCAACGTCATTGTCGAAAAGCTCGTCAAGCTTTTTCTTGGAAAGCATCAGACTTTCAAGCTTGCTCTTCTGAATATTCTTCCTCGCAAGGTTGGAAATCACGATTCTCGAAATGCTCACCTGCAGGAAATTGTACTCCTCGCTCGCAGCAAGCTTTGTCATAATGTTGAGAACCATATCCTTGGGCGGAATGTGACCGAGAAGCGAATCTTCCTTTTTGGCATTTCCCACGGATACACTTTCAGGCACAAGTGCGTCCACGGAATAGTTAAGATACTCCGCAATTCGGAGCAGGTCAGCACCTGACGGCATCTGTCCAGAAAGCATACTTGCAATGTGGTCGGGGTGAGCTTTCAGAACGTTGTACACCTTGCCCATTGAGCTGCCTTCAAGCTTTTCCGAAGCATCTCCGCCGTTATCGGAATAGTCCTCGAAAAAGTAATCAACGGGAACACCGAAATAGTCGGAAAGCATCATAAGTATGTCGGAATTGACCGTTGCGCCCTCCTGCCAACGTTTGAGATTGCCTGCACTTAGCCCCAGTGATTTTATCAGCGGTGTTGGTTTAACGTTCCTCTCTTTGCATATCTTGATAAGTTGGTCATAAAACATAAAAATAGCCTCCTGCAATTATGAATATCCTACAAAATTGGATTTTACTATTGACAAATCTCTTTTAGTGCATTATACTATATCTTACAGTAAATATACTATAAGGTATTTACTTATCTACTTGTATTATATCACACCTTATAGTATATTGTCAAGTCTTTTAATGTGAGGAGGATTTTTTATTTGACATCAAGAACAATATCAATCTGTCAGGGGAAAGGCAGTATCGGTCACAACAACAGAGCGTTCCACACAAAGAATACCGACCCTGCACGAACGAAAAACAACATCGTGTTCGTCCGTGAGCCTATCGGAACGGCTTATGATAAGCTGTTTTCCAAGGCGGTCAAGCGTTACAATGCAAAGCAGAAGCGGAGTGACCGAAAGATCAAAAACGGCTATTTTGAATATCAGTTCGGACAGTCCGTTACGGAAACAAAGCTGACTTCGCCCGATAAACGCAAGAGTTTTTATGAATACCTTATCCAACTCGGAACTATGGAAGATACGGGAGTAGGCACAGAAGCGGCTGAAAAAGCAACCGCCTGCCTTTGTGAGTATATGCGTGGATTTTCCGAACGAAATCCTAACTTTTACGTTTTCAATGCGGTCATTCATCTTGACGAGAAAACACCTCATCTTCACATTGATTATGTTCCGGTGGGACATTACAAGCGTGGAGTTGATACCCAGAACGGCATTGCACAGGCTTTAAAAGAAATGGGTTACGGAACGGGAAAAAATGCTATCGCCAAATGGCGGCAGTCGGAATATCTTGTTTTTCGTGAAATATGCGAAAAGAATGGCTTCATCATTTCCGAGCCTAAAAAATCCAGAGGTTTTAGCTTCGCCGTTGAGGAATACAAAGAGATTCAGCACGAAAAGGAGCGGCTTACCGAGGAATTACAGCCGCTTCGTGAAATGGAGCTTGCCGCCGATGAAACAAGTATTGTGGGAAAGAAGCAGTTCCTTTCTAACAATATTTCCGTATCACCCAAAGAGTTTGAACAGTTGGAACAGCAGAAAAAAGCGGTTGCTGTTCAGTCAATCGAAAACAGCCGTGAGCATAACGTTATTGAGCAAAAAATGCTTTTGCTTGATGAACGTGAAGCGGATATTGCTGTTAAAGAAAATGAAAGCCTGTCCCGTCTTGCTGACAGAAGCTCACAGCTTGACAAGCGTGAAAGTGAAATTACTATGTCTGAACACCGCATTATCGAAACACTTTCAGATGCACAAAGAAAAAATGATGAAGCTGAGAGAAAAATGGAATCAGCCGACCGTATGTATGAGAAACAAATTGAACTTAACAAGAAATATTCGGAATTGGAACGTGAAATACAAAATGTCAAGCGTGAACGGGATCGGAAATCAATGGAGATTCGCCATATTCGTCAGGCACTCGGTATTCCGTATAATGACGAAAAAACCGATGCGGAAGAAAAAATCAATGGTATCAGGGACGAACTTCATACGATAGACCAACTTTTGAGTGATGAACTGCGTCTGTCGTGGTCTCAGATGAAAAATACCACTCCGCTTGAAATGCTTCATATGCTCATAGACCGATTCAAAAACCGCATTTCCGAAGCCGACAAGGAACTTGAAGAAAGCCGTTCGGTCATTGCAAACCTTAAAGAAAAGCTCTCGTTCATTAAGCAGGAATTTGTCAAGGCGGTGCTTGCCGTGAACACTCTTGTGTATTCGGACAAATACTGCCGTGGATTATCGGGGTTAAGCAAGGCGCTTGCAACGGGTATCAGCTTCTTTACTGACAGCACTTTTAAAAAGCTTGGTGAATATGATTCTATCAATAAATGTGCGATAGATGATGAAATTCGTGAGAATATGAACCATTTCATAGAACCCGAAAAGAGCCGAACAAGCAGTTATTACGAAAGATAATGTGCAAAATGCACTATAAATATGTGATTGTATGTTAGTGTCGGTTTGCCTTATATTAAATATAGCCGCTCAACATACCGCAAAATACAAAAAGATAAAAAGGAGAACGAAAATGCAGAACAAAACAGAAATTATGGCGCAGATAGTTGCGCTTCTTTCACAGCTTATCGACAACGGCGCAGAACCGCCAAAGGCAATGCCGCCCGAACATTCCGCCGAGCCTGTTGAAATGCTCACGATAAAGGAATGCTCCGAAGCTGTCAGCGGACTTTCGGAACACACAGTCCGTCAGCTTGTGGCGCAGAAAAAGATACCCTACATAAGAACGGGTCAGGGCAAGCGTGGAAAGATACTCATAAGCAAATCTGCTTTGCTCGACTATATGAAAGGGGCGGCGTGATGACGAAATTTGAGACGATAAAGGAGCTTGTGAACGTTCCGCAGGCGGCGGAGCGCTACGGTCTGAACGTCACTCACGGCAATATGTGCCTGTGTCCTTTTCACGACGAAAAAACGCCGTCAATGAAGCTTTACGAAAAGAATTATCACTGCTTCGGCTGTGGTGCGCACGGTGATGTTATCGCACTTGCGGCGAACCTTTTCGACATTCCGATGCTTGAAGCCGCAAAGCGTATCAATGCGGATTTTTCGCTCGGTCTTGATATGGAAAAGCCGATTTCAAGCCGTGAAATTACCCTTATTCAGCGTAAAAGGCAGGAAGCCGAGGACTTTAAAAAATGGGAAAGCGGAGCGTGGCTTACGCTTGCGGAGTATTTCAGCACGCTTTGTCATTGGCGCAGGGAATTTGCCCCGAAGTCGGAAACTGAAACTGCCGATGAGCGTTTTCTTGAAGCGCTGAAAAACCGTGATTACATTGCGCATCTTTGCAACGTTTTCATTAACGGAAGTGATGAAGAACGCCTTGCTTACAGAGAGGAGGTGGAGCGAATTGAGCATAAATTGCAGGAATACAGAAGAAGCCTTATCACCTGCGTGGAGGGAATCAGGAAAGCTGAATGAGCAGATTTTCTGCCGTGAGTTCGTTTCGGATTATCCGCTCATCTTCTGCAATGACCGCTTTTACGATTTTGACGGCGAGGTGAGCGAGGAAACTCTTACTTACAAAATTTTTGAAGTCGTTATACCGTATATTAAAAGCAACGTTGCCGCTGTTGTAAAGCGCCTGTTTGAAGCGTTGAAGCTATACTGCTTCTCCGAGCCGCTCGCTCCGAGAGAGGACGAAATTCATCTTCTCAACGGCGTTCTCAAAACGGACGGGACTTGGATTCCCGAGAAGAAATTCTGCGCAAACCGTCTGCACATCAATTATGACCCCGAAATCTGGAACGGCGTGTATTATCCCGAAATTTTTCTGTCGTTCCTCTCGGATATGCTTGATGCAGACGATATAACCACCTTGCAGGAGTATCTCGGCTACTGCCTTATCCCGTCCACAAGGGGGCAGGCTATGCTTTTCATCATCGGAAACGGCGGCGAGGGCAAGAGTCGTATCGGAGTTGTTTTGCAGGAGATTTTCAAGTCGGCAATGATAACGGGCAGTTTTCAGCGTATCGAAACGGACAAGTTTTTTCGCTATAATTTGCAGAACAAGCTTCTTATGCTCGATGATGATATGCAGATGAACGCCCTGCCCTCAACGGGCTACATAAAAAATCTCATCACGGCGGAGATACCTATTGACATTGAAGCAAAGGGCAAGCAGTCACGGCAGGCGGTGCTGTACTCACGTTTCCTCTGCTTCGGAAACGGCTCGCCCAAGGCGCTGTATGACAAGTCTGATGGATTTGCAAGGCGTCTTATCGTGCTTACGACAAAACCTATACCGCAGGGCAGAGTGAATGACCCGTTTCTTGCAGAAAAGTTTCTTGCGGAAAAAGAGAAGATATTCTGCTGGATTTTTGATGGGCTGAAAAGGCTGATAAAGAATGATTTTCATTTTACAATTTCAGAGAAAACCAAGCGGAACATTGCCGAGGTCATGGCAGACAACTGCAATATCATCGACTATCTTGCGGACACGAGATACATCTCTTTTTCGGAAGATGCACAAGCCAGCAGTACCGACCTTTACGGCGGATATTACCGTTGGTGCGCCGAAAATGCCTTGACAGCACTTCGGCAGGAAACATTTATAGGGTGGCTCAAATCAAATGAACGCAGATACAGCATCAAATATGTGTATCACGTCCCGTCAAGAAACGGCGGTCACGTTCGTGGGTTCAAGGGCATAAAAACATCTTATGTACCAATAGTCGCCTGAGGCGTGCAGGCGTGCAAAGCCCATAACTGCGTGGGTTTTTGGTGTGCGTATCATCGTGCAAAAGCCGTGCGGCACGGGGTATGCACATCTGACTGCACGGCTTAAAAGCTCGTATTTACGCCATTCGCACGCCTGCACGCCTACTTAGGTGCTTGACCTTTATATATGACATATTTCACTTGATAGGCTTGACTTTATGGCAGTAAAGTGTTATCATAAAGATGCAGAGATATGCCATAAATTTATACATTAAAGGAGAAATGTATTATGGCAACAATTACAAAAAGGGGAAACTCATACCGAATAAAGGTATCCTGCGGATATGGTACGGACGGAAAGCAGATAATTCAGTCAATGACATGGAAGCCCGATGAAAAAATGACAGAACGTCAGGTCGAAAAGGAGCTTCAGAGGCAGTCGGTGCTTTTTGAAGAAGCTTGTATGAAAGGGAATGTCGTTGCGACTGTCAAATTTGAGGATTTCGCTCACCAATGGTTCAAAGAGTATGCGGAGATTCGCTTAAAACAGCGTACTGTTGAGGGCTATCATCAGATGGAAAAGCGTATTTACAAAGCTATCGGTCATATCCGACTTGACAAGCTTACCACCCGTCATATTCAGAAGTTTATCATTGATCTATGCAGTGCCGAACGTGAGGACGGACGTAACCGCAACGGCGGAAAGCTTTCGACAAAGACGATAAAGCTTTATAAATCAATGATATCAACTATCTGCGATTATGCTGTAAAAATGCAGATGATCTCCGTAAACCCTTGCAGAAATGTAACTATCCCAAAGGTCATCACACCCGAAAAGGAGTTCTATTCCATTGAAGAAGCACAGCAGATGCTTTACCTCTTTCAGAAAGAGGATAGTTCCAACTTCAAGTATGTATGCTTTTATACTTTGGCGGTTTATACGGGTTTTCGCCTTGGGGAGCTTATGGGTCTGGAATGGAAGGATATTGACCTGAATACCAACGTGATTTCCGTCAACAGGACGTGCCTTTATTCAAAGGAAAAAGGCGGACTTTACACAGAAACGCCTAAAACGGCACAAAGCATGAGGTGTCTTAAAGTTCCGCAGGGCGTGATTGATATGCTTTTAAAGTGGAAAGCGCTTCAGAATATTCAGCGGCAGAAAGTCGGCAGTAAGTGGGTCGAAACGGATCGCATCTTTACCAAATGGAACGGCTTGACACTTGACCGTTCGGCTCCGGGTTATTTCTACAAGAAATTCTGCGAAAGGACTGGTATGCGATATGTGACAAATCACTCTATGCGTCATCTGAATGCCAGCCTGCTCATAAATGCAGGAGTTGATGTAAAGACCGTACAGAGCTGTTTAGGGCATAGCACGGCTACAACAACCTTACAGATCTATGCTCACACATTTCAGTCGGCACAGGCGGCGGCAATGGAAGCGGCAGCCGAGGCACTTCCTCTTAAATAAAAAATGGTCTTTACCGTACCGTTTGTAAAGACCAGATAAAGACCAAAAGCAGATTTTATAAAAAAGAAAGCCCTGCAAACGACGTATTTACGCCATTTGCAGGGGATAGATTGGTGCCGCTGACCGGACTTGAACCGGTACGGAGGTTAATCCGAGGGATTTTAAGTCCCTTGTGTCTGCCGATTTCACCACAGCGGCAATGAATATATTATACACCAGAACAACGGATATTGTCAAGCCTTTTTCCCAAATTTAACGAAAAAGCACCGTCAAAGCACATTTTTGACAGTGCTTTTCGCTCTATTGCGATAAAATTCAATTCTGCTGAACTTTTATTGGCTTTTCCTCTCCCTGCGGCGGCTCGGTCCTGCCGTCGAAGTATTGTAAAAGCTGATACTGCCCGTATTCGCCAAGGCGTTCCCACCTGCCGTAGGCTATCATATCAAAATCTTCACCGGCAGCATCGCTCTTCATTACTGCAAGCATAAGCGAGCAGTTGAGCGCACGGCGGAAAAGCATATATTTGCCGCTGAATTTCGACATTATTATGTACTCGCCCTTTACCGCTCCGCGCGCAACGAACGTGTATACATAATCTGCACTTTTGATCTCGTCATCAAGCTTTTGGGCGGCTTCTTTCGCAGTCGGTGAGGTCATTATCTTCGCTTTGTTCATCTTGCGGTTCGTTTCAAAGCGCTTGTGAAGATCTTCATCGCCGTAGACGATCATTTCCTTTGCGTCGTCATTCGTAAACGGCAGACCATCTCTGTCAAGCTCAAAGAGCCGCTTTGCGATAACTGCGTTCCAGTATTGTTTAAAGTAAAGTCTGCGGTTCGGGTGAACATCGCCCGACACAGCAAAAAGCCCGTTTTCAACGATTATTCTGTACGTGTCCTTGCCGTCTTTGCCTGCCGTTTTGTCTATTTTGGCTTTTGCGGCGGAGTTCGATGCGTTTATTCCTACAAGGCGAAGTATCGCCATAATTATACCAACAGTAAAATTCACTATAATAAATACAGGCAGGAAGAAGCACCAGATATTTGCCACGAAAAGCATCAGCAGAAGCAGAAGAATTTTAAGAATATCTGCGCGCGTTTCACCGACATTGCCGTAAGTTATGCCGTATTCGTCAACATAAACACGGTTTTTATCAATTATTGAATCATTGATAGCTTTTGCAGGGTCAAGATGTCGGTATATCGAGCAGGGGAGCGTTATACCGAAAATAAGGCACAGAATACTTGCGAGAAAAACTATGAACGGGTAGAATTCAAGCACCATTGCCGTGCGTTCGCCGACTTCAATGCAGAGAATTTTTCCTATCGGCAGAGGAAGCGTCTTTTCGGTCTTTGTGCCGAATATATGTCTTGCAGCCTCCTCAGCCGCAGCTTCGGGCGAGGTCGTCCCGTCGGAAAGATATCCCATCGCTTCACCCAAGGTTATAACGCTGTTCGGATGAGTTTCCTTGAAATTCTCAAACGGACTTTCGTATTTAAAAAGCTTAACGCAGAGCATTACAAGAAATATCGAAACAACAAGCACTATCGTTTCAAGTATCGCAGAAAATAATGGCTTCATATTTTTACCCCTTTTTACATAATAAAGTAATTATATCACGAAAACTATGCATTTTCAAGACTGAATAAAGGAAACCTCTAAATAAAAAAGCGGTCAGCTTTAACCGACCGCTTTTAATGCTGAACACCAATAAAACTATAGACAAAAAATCTGCGCCAAAACCATATATCAGAGTTTTGGCTTGATTTTTTGTATAGTTTTTAATTGGTGTTAAGTATAAAATCCAATTGTGTTTATCAGTTGTAAACCGCGATCTCTTCATCAACAACGGTTGAGTAGGTATCACGTGTCTGTACCCAGTTTTCGGACTGCTCGTTTGCAATTCCCTCATAGAGGATGCTCATAACTTCATCGCCCATGAGTGTGCTTAAACCGTAGCCATAGTCATAAGTCATTGTGAACTTGTCGGGATCATAGAAGTCCATAGCAATATCATACATCTCGGAAGTCCAGCCTGCGTTGTTCTCGAGGAACTTCTGCTTGGTTGCTTCGGTGTACTTGGAGTCATAGTTTACAAGTCTGTTGCAGTCGAGCCAAGCCTTTACAACATCGCCGTTTTCAGAGCCTCTTACCCACATATATGCGTTGATCTTTGCGGATACGAAGTTTTCGTCCTGCTCAGGGTCCTTCGGGAGAGGAACGATCTGGATAGTGCTGTCGGGAACGGAGAGTGCAGCACCGTTGTATGCCCATGTACCCATTCCGTAGAAGAGCATATCATCGCTCACGAATGCAGCTTCAGGTCCGATCCAGCCGCGCTTGATGAGGTTGCTCTTGAAGATATCTTCAAGTACAGCCTGTGCACGTTCGATCTTTGCGCTGTTCATATTGTTGTGGAACTTTTCGCCGTCGTAAGTTACCATTGTGTCGCCTGCGGTGTAAACGAACGCATTCGACCACCAGCCGCCGATACCGTAGTTGTCGGGGTTGTTTTCAACATAGGTCTTCATCATATCGGTGAAAGTGTTCCAGTCCCACTTGCCCTCAAGGTAGAGCTCGTAAGGATCATCGAAGCCGTTAGCTTCGGTCGTGTCTGTGTTGTACATAAGGATCTGCGTATCGTTGAAAGCATAGCCGAGAGGAGCGATGTAGTGTTCACCCTTCCAGATGTACTTGTCAGCCTGATCCTTTACGTCAGCCCACATCGGGTCTTCCCAGTCGATAAGGGAATCGATAGGCTGATACTGGTTTTTGGAGATATCGTAAGGGAATGTACGCCATTCGTAAATGAAAATATCGGGTGAAGTACCGCCGAGGATAGAGGTTGCGAGGTCGTCGAAACGCTTGTCGGAGGTCGTTGGGATATATTCGATCGAAGCGCCATATGTATCCTCAAAAAGTGCGAGTTCAGCGGAACGCTCAGGTGAATCATTGGTGGGGTTAATGTCGTAAATACCCATCCATTTGAGGGTCTTGCCCTTTATATCAACATCTGTGGAAAGTGTGCCCTCATCGGCAGAAACCTCGATGTTATCGCCTGTCCATTCAGTCTTTGAAGTTGTAGTGATGTCGGCAGTTGTGTCGGTACTTTCCGAACCGCCGTTTCCGCAGGCTGCAAAGCTCATTGTCATAAGCACTGCAAGTGATGCGGCGGCTATTTTCTTATAGTTTTTCAAGAAAAATTCCTCCTTAAAATGGTATGTACATATTCTGCGCGAAAGTCTTGTCCAAAATTTTGAAAACGTTTCCACATTCTTGGACAAATGCACATAACTTACATTTAATATACCAATATTATAGCATTGTGTATTAAATCTGTCAACGGTGTTAAACGTATAATGTGTGTTTTGCACAAATATTTTTGCATTTCTTAGTAAAAATCCAATAAATAAGGAAATATACTGTTCAAATTTGAAAAAATATGCTATAATAAAATTTGAAAATAAATTCGGAGGAAATTATGGCTGAAAATAACGCTTTAACAAAGGTTGAAATATTTACCGACGGCGCTTGCTCGGGGAATCCCGGACCCGGCGGATATGGTGTTATCCTGCGCGCAATGGGCAAGGAAAAGGAGCTTTCGGGCGGCGAGAAAAAAACCACCAACAACCGTATGGAGCTTTCGGGTGCGATAGCAGGACTTTCCGCGCTGAAATTCCCCTGCGAGGTCACACTCACGACCGACAGCAAGTACGTCTGCGACGGCATAAACAAAGGCTGGGCGGCTTCGTGGAAGAAAAACGGCTGGATAAAATCAGACAGGAAGCCTGCGCTCAATTCCGACCTCTGGGAGCAGCTTTTAACGCTCACAGAGCGGCACAAGGTAACGTTCGTCTGGGTAAAAGGTCACGCAGGGCACCCCGAGAACGAACGCTGTGACGAGCTTGCGGTAATGGAACGCGATAAAGCGGCTTTGCTTTGACAAAAAGGAGACGAAATGGAAAATATCAATTATCAGACTGTCACGCTGAAACCCGAAAAGGCGGAACGAAAGCTTATCCGCCGTCAATATATGAAAACAGCGCTGGTGATACTTATCAACGTGCTGCTTTTCAATGTTGTGCTGTATTTTTCGTCGGTGCTTTTATGCGGACTTGCGGGAGGAAGCTTTTCTTCGCTGCGCGAACTTTGGAATAATGGCGTAAAGGTCTTGGAAAATGATGATATCAATACCGTAAGATCGTGCCTTATCCCTATCATAAGCGAAGTTGTGTCAATACTTATCGGCGTGAAGCTGCTGAAGCTTGACCTGAAAAAGCTTTTTACGCGAAACGGCTTTACGGGCGGCGAATTGGTGAAGGAATGTTCAATATGCCTCGGACTTCAGACAGCCGCGGCGCTCATTGCGACTTTTGTGGGATATATTCTGAAACAGTTCGGACTCGAATCGCAAACGGTCGATCTGACAGCTCAGAACAATTCCGCATGGTCGCTGTGGTTTATGTATTTTTACGCAAGTCTGCTCGGTCCGGTGCTGGAGGAGCTTCTGTACCGCGGCGTTATACTGCAAAGTATGAGAAAATATAACGAGCGCTTTGCGATAGTGCTTTCGGCGCTCATATTCGGTCTTATGCACCAGAATTATCAGCAGTTCATACTCGCGTTCATGCTCGGACTTATACTCGCCGCAGTAGACCTGCGCTCGGGTTCGATAATCCCGTCGATAATCATGCATATCATCGTCAATACCTCGGGAGTGGTGATGCAGCTTGCAATGCAGGCGGCAGACTTTGAAACCTTTGCGAAAGTAGCCGCAGGTGATGCGAACGCCGCAATGGGCGGAAATGCTGCGTTTATGGTTCTTATGATGATAAATGCGGTATTCCGCTATGGCTTTATGTTCCTTGGCATAACGCTGCTCATAATTGCAATGGTAAAGGGCGGCAATGTCCGCAAGCCGACTCCTGCAGGAAAGAGCAGAGGACTGCCGATGCTTCTGAGAACACCGCTTTGGTATGTGGTTTTCATAGTGTATATCTACCTCTGCTTTATCGCACCGATGAAAGCGGCAGGATAAGAATTCGGAATTATTTGTATTTCGTAAATTTACTGCAAAACACCAAATTTCGTAGTGGCGGATTCTTATCTGCCTTTATTTAGGCAAAATTTCTGTAGGGGACGGGTTGCCCGTCCCGAATCGCGTCAGCGATTTTTGTATACAATTTCAAACAAATGCATTGCAGTATAGGACTGGCGCTATCCGCGCAGCAAGGTGCTATTATATAAACGAACAGACCTATTTTCATCGGAATTATTCCTTTGAAAATAGGTCTGTTTTAGTGTATTAATATTTATTTACGAAGTATAAATAATTCCGAATTCCGCATTCCGAATTCCGAATTATTCCTCACTTTCTTCCTCCGCCGGCTGCGGTCTTTCAAGTCCGAGCTGTGCGTAAAGGTCATCAATGTCACTGTTGAGCTGATCTATCTGTTCCTGATATGCTGTCTCTTTCTTTTCTTCTGCTGCCTTTACCTTGTTTGTTGCTGCGAGGTTGATAGTGTAGAGAAGTGTTGCTGCAACTGCAAAGATCACAAGGCAGATAGTAACGGGGTTAAAGTATTTGTTCTCTCTCTTTTCTGTTCTGTCGTTTGCCTTGATGAATTCAAAAATGCCCGTTCTTTTGAGTGCTGCGCGGAGCAGGAAGTAGAGCGGAACTGCGATAACAACTGCGAGAACTGCATTGATGCTCGATGTTATAGCGTTCGTGCCGACTGCTGCCCATGCTGCCTGAGATGTGCCGCCGAGAATGATTATCGTAACGTAAGTTTTGAGCAGATACAGTACGATGTATGTGAGCTGACCTACGACAGCTGCAACGATAACGCGCTTTTTCTCGTTGTTCGTGCGGAGAAGACCTGCTGTCATACCCATTGCAAACTTGGAGATGAATGTGTACGGTGCGGAAACGATGTACACGGGGTCAAAAAGGTCGTAAAGACCTGCGCCGATACCCGAAGCAAGACCGCCGTTGAGTGCACCGAACAGCAGACCTGCGAGCAGGCACATTGAGTTGCCAAGGTGTATTCTTGTTACAAGAACGCCGTTTGGGATCTTGATCTGGAGATAGTTGCCTGCATAGACGAGTGCAGCCATAAGACCGACGATTATTATTCGGTACAAAGTTTTTCTGCTCGCAGAAGGAGCAGCCTTTTTGCTAACTGTGTTTTCTGCCATTTTTTCTTCCTCTTTCCATTCAATACATACTGAATTAATTGGTATTATTTAATTATAAGTCCGAAGTACCGTTTTCGCAAATAGTCAACCAAGATTAACTTTTTAGACAAAAATTTATGTTTTGAGCATATAAAAAGCTTCGCAGGCTTGGCTTTATGTGCATTTTGTATATCTTATCGGAGCGTTTTGAACATATAAAAATTACGATTCGTTATTTGATACAATTGAAAGCTGTTAGATAATTTTCTCATTGTTGAAAAAGCTGAAAGAAAAATTTTTGCAAAGAATGTTGGAATTTTCGGCGAAATGTTGTATAATAAAAGAAGTATATCTTTGAAGGGAAATGAAAAATAATGGTTTATCTTGATAATGCGGCAACGACAAAGCCCTGCGAAGCGGCAATGTCGGCTGTGCTTGACAATATGCTTTACAAATTCGGCAATCCGTCCTCACTCCATAAGCTCGGACTTGAAGCGGAGCAGGAAGTTACCGAGGCGAGAAAGGCTATCGCGGCGGCTCTCGTCTGCGACCCGAAGTGCGTGACCTTTACATCGGGCGCGACCGAGGCGAACAACACTGTCGTTTTCGGCGCGGCGAAGAATTACGGCAAGCGTAACCGCAAAAAGATCGTCGTTTCCGCGATCGAACACCCCTCCGTTGCAGAGCCGATAAAAAGACTCGAAGAAAGCGGCGAGTATGAGGTCGTTCGCATTGCTCCGAACCGAAACGGCGTTATCGACGCTGACGAATTCGTTGCGGCAGTTGATGAGAACACATTCCTCGCTTCGTGTATGTATGTGAACAACGAAACGGGCGCGATAAATCCCGTAAAGAAAATTTTTACAGCGATAAAGCGTACATATCCCGAGTGTATAACCCACTGCGACTGCGTTCAGGCGTTTATGAAGCTGCCGATAAAGACAGCGGCGCTTATGGCTGACTGCGTGGTCGTTTCGGGACATAAAGTCAACGCGCTCAAAGGCGTAGGCGCGCTTTATGTGAGAAACGGAATAAGAATTGCACCGCTTATCTGCGGCGGCGGTCAGGAGAAAGGTTTCCGCTCGGGAACCGAATCGGTACCGCTCATTGCAGGCTTTGGCGCGGCGGTAAAATCGATGCTCCCAACAATGTCAACAGCCTACAGCAACGCCGAGATAGTGTGTGATTATATGGTAAAAAGCCTTGCAAAGCTGCCCTATGTGAAGCTCAACTCCAGCCTTGACGACCATTCGCCGTATGTGCTGAACTTCTCGGTCGAGGGTATACGCTCGGAGATAATGCTCCACCACCTTGAAAGCAGGGGAGTGTACGTTTCGAGCGGTTCTGCCTGCTCAAAGGGCGCACACAGCTCCGTGCTGACGGCAATGGGAGTTCCCGACAGACTTGCCGACAGCGCTATCCGCGTATCGATCTGCCGTGAAACCACTAACGGCGACATAAACGCTCTTGTCAACGGTATCATTGACGGGTATGAAAATCTTGCCAAGACAAAATAACAAAAGCAGTATCGGACTTGCGTTCGGTACTGCTTTTTGCTATATTATTATCACCAATAAGTGAAAACAAATCCTGCAAGAGGTGAAAGCACTATCATAATTACGGAAAAGCTGAACGATTCAATTGAAACGAGCGTCGCCCGCTGCTCCGAGGGGAACATATCGTGCAGAAGTGCATTAGTTCTGACCTGCAGCGCATCATCGCCGGCGGCTGAGATAGTTCCGCCAAGAACCATAACATAAAAGAGCGGCGAATGTTCGGCGGCAAAGCCTGCAAGCACAAGCACTGAGGTAACAGCGAAAACGGTTTTGCAGCTTGCTTTCGGAAATTTCAGTATCAGCTTTGAACCGATTATCCCTCCCATTTCCATAAACAGCAGTGCAAAACCAAGACCCCATTCGGGGATACCTTTTTCGGGAAGCTTTGCCTGCAGGAAAAACAGCAGGAGAATATCTATCGCGCCGACAAAAGAGTTTGCGAGCATAAGAGCTATTGCCTTGCGTTCTTTTTTTATAAAGTCAAAACTTTCCTTAAAGCAGTTCAGAAGCCTGCACAAAACACGCTCACCCGAGTTTGTTTCGGCGTAAATTTCGTGCAGAGTGGAAAGAACGGCTATCTGTATGATGCCCGTAAGAAGGTCAGTACCGTATGCGATGCGGTGACCTATCGTAAGTGCAAAGCCTGCGCAGAGTGTTGAGATACCGCTGCAAAGACGGTAAATGATGAGCTGATTTGAGCAGAATTTTTCAAACCTGCTTTCCTGACCCGAGAGTTTAAGTGAATCATAAGCCAATGCTTCGTCCGTACCCGAGGAAAAATTGTAACTTAGTGCCATAAAAGCGATCGACATACAGACCGTGAAAAGGTCATCCGAGAGTATCATTATCACATTGCCGATCATTCTCATAACAGTGCTGACGAGCAGCATTTTCTTTCTTCCGAAAACATCGGCAAGAACGCCGGATGGTATCTCAAAAATAAGGCTGACGATGTGAAAAACGGTTTCTGCGATGCCTATCTCAACAAGGCTGTAGTCTCTTGCGGCAAGAATAGCGACCCAAGCTCCCGTGAGTGAGAGATTCCCGAGTACCGATGATGAATACAGCTTTGAAAGCTGCTTTTTGATATCTAACATAAAAAAATCTCCTTAAATCGAATTTTTGAAAATCGTTTAAGAAGATAATGCACACAAAATTATTCAATTTGCAGGAAAAAACTCATCGGAAATTCATATCAAAGCATTTTCTGTGACAAACTGACTTAAAAAAGGGCGCACTATCCCCGTAAAAGGGAAAAACAGATCCTTTTTGAAGCACTACATTTGTCATTTTCCAAAGCATAAAATAAACCTCTTTTGATAAAATTGATCGTCTGAGCTAATATTAGCATACAATGGAGAAAATGTCAAGGGATTAAATAACAAAAAAGACCTTGCAGACGATCTGCAAGGTCTAATGGTCGGAGTGACGGGACTTGAATGCAAAGTAAACTTTCGAGAGATTTTTATTCTGTTGTGGGAATGGCGATTTTACGCCATTTTTTTGATATGGGATTTTAGCTGTTTGGAGATGGTTTAAGTTGGCTTCAGAGTTTTTGACTGGATATTTGACCGGGATTTGACCAAAGAATAACATTAATTACTTATATTTAGATAATTTTTGGTCTACAATTTTGTATCCTGTAGCTAATTCATGGATTATTCTAATTGCTTGAATGTCATCACGGGTTATATTTGGTTTTGATGCTTTTGAATTTGAAGTGGTGGTTTTATTTTGTGGTTTGGATGAAAAGACTTTATTGAAGAATTTAGAAACAAAATGGATAATAGAGTCTTTTTTGGCGCCAACAAGTATTCCAACTAAAAAACTAATAATACAAAGCAAAGCGATTGAGCCAAAAGTCATAGTAACACCTCTTTTTTTCATAAGATTCCACGCTCCTTGGCGATTTTTAGCATTTCGTCTGTATGTTTATCCAATTCGAGTATCATTTTTTTACAGCGTGCAGTATCAGACAAATCAATATCAAGTTCAGGAAATTTTTCTGCAAGGATTATCATTGCACTTCTAACATCTTCAGTTTTCATGAGTTGATTTAGATTATCTGATATTAATTTGTCTGCCTTTTCACAATTATTTGTGCGACAAGCTTCAAGAAATTCAGAACCACCGAATTTGAAGTTACTTGCAAGATTATTTATGGTATCAGACGACCATGTTTTAAAGGAATCAAGAAGATTTGGAGTAATAAAAATCATACCAGTACCTCCACTTTATTGTTTTTTTCCTGTTTGTCAAGGGAATTAAGAACATAATCCCAGCTGTTTGAAAAAGATTCAGTAGTTTTTGTAAGCTCCTCAATAAGAGCTTTTTCACGGTTATGTGCTTCGATATTCTCTTTGTGTTTTTTTGTATCACCTACCAAATTAACAAAATTGCTAACACTGCTTTCGATAATATTTATTATTTCTGCGAATGATTTAAAAATCTTATTAACAAGATTTGTAATAATTGGTATAAGTTCCTCGGCTTCACCCTTAAATATATTATATGCATCGGTAGAAACAAGTGCTGTGCGTATGGATTCTGCGGATTTTTCAAATTCTGCAGTATAATCATTTATGTTAGGCATTTTTATGTAATAAGTTTGTTCACCACAGTGTCCATTAAAAAGTGTATGAAAGAAATTTGTGAAGCCATTCATTGGTTTTAGTATAATCTTTTCAAAGATTGGAGCTGTGGTTATTTTGATTTCTTTTGAAGTAGTATTAAAAACGGGATTAACATTAAATTTAGGAGTATCAAAGTTAAAATCAGGCATTTGGGGAAGTTCTAAATCAAACTCAAATTTTTGTAGTTCATCTTTACAAACTTTAGTTGCTTTTTGAATCCCAGTAATACGATTTTGAATAATTTTTTTGAATGCTGGACCAAGATCCAATAGTTTCGAACTTTCATCATCGGCAATACCTTCAATTTGTTCATGAATATAATTTTTTATCCAATCTTCTAAATTCTGTTTTGAAAAAACTTTTTTTATTGCTTTATCAAGGTCGTCGCTAAAAGCTCGGCCTTTTTCGTCACTAATTTTTTTTAATTCTTGTTTTAATGTGCTATATGACTGTATTTTAATATGATTTAAAAAATTTGTGTAAACATCATTGTCGCTTAAGAAGAGGTCTTCAATGTTTTTCCTCAATATACCTCTAATAGTGTCTTTAGAAATCTCAGTTGCAGAAACACCATAATAATTAAAAAAATAATTTAAGTTTTCAAAACTGGTAACATCTTCATCGTTTAGTAATGTTAAAGCTTCTTTTTGCGGAATTTCTTCCTCTTGGATTTCCTTGGAAAGAAACTTATTTATAGATTCTGAGTATTTGGCAATGATATTTTTTATTTCTTCGATTCGTTGTGTATCACTTGCAATGAGTTTATCAATATTTTCAATCCTATCATGGATAGCTTTGAGAGCCTTATTATTTGCATCAATAGTAACAGTTATATTGTTTACGATCTCATCTCTTGCCTTTGATTTACAGATGTATTCGGTGTAATTAAGTAGATCCGGCATACCGCTATACTGTTTAAGATCATTAGCAGTAACTGTTTTAAAGCCATGGAAACGCTTATATTTTTTTGCTATTCCTTCAATAAAATCAAGTTCGGTTGCAACATTACGATGGCTTGTAATCATATCATCAAGATTATTCATTGCAGTGTATTCAGAGAATTCTGAACCGATTTCTTTCTCGCAATGAATGGTATTATAATATTGAAGAGCTGAAGTGGCAAATACGATGCAATCATTATACAGATCACCCATATCGAGTAGTCGGTTTCTGATGAAGTCGATAATGTATATTGTTGATCTGGGTACGTTTGGATCGATATAACGCATATCCATTTTATTAATTGCAAAAATTAAAGAAGCGAATTTCTGATTCTTATTAAAGTTCTTTTTTATTTCAGTCAAGTATTTCACTTCGTCATCAGTGAGATTTTTTGAATAGTCTATAGCAAATATTGCGACATCACTTTTTTGCATAGCTTTTTTGGCAGATTCAACCTGAGGAGCAGCACCGGCGAGATCAGGACCCGGAGTATCAAATATCGTAAATGAATCAAAATTGTTGCTGTTTGTAACATATTTGATTATCAAGTCACCAATTGATAATCCTCTTTCTTTTGCTGTTGCAGCTTGTTTGAATTCCTTGTCTAATGCTTTGTATACATCAGCAGCATTTGTAAAATTATTGCATTTGTCCTCGAGTGTAATATATTTATCCGGAGTATCAACAAGTTCTATGTGGTATAATTCATCTTCGCTTTTCGTATAAATACATGTGTTAGGGGTTGGCAGTATTAAGCTGGTTGGAGCGTACTCTTCGCCTATCATACTATTAACAATAACGCTTTTTCCTGTTTTCTTAGAAGCAGCAACAGCAACAGTCATTTTTACTTTTTTGGCTGCTGCAACTTTTTCCTGAATAGAAATGCATCTTTGTTTTGCATCATTAATTATGTTATTTAAAACATTTTTTTCCTCATCGGCTAAATCTTTGGCATTCCATTCGTCGCTTAGAGCATTAATGTTTGCTATAGCAGAATCGATCGAATCCGAAATATTGTCAATATTCTTCATAAAGCGTAGTGTTTTATCAGAATCCTTTTCTTCTTTGCGCAGCATAATATTAACCTGAGTTAAGGGATATCCAATAAAAATAAGCTGTTGAGAGATATCGGCAAGTGTAGCTCTATCGTCATTGTTTATTATAATCTTACAGGGGGATCCATCAAGCTTTGAAATCAGAGATGTCATCGATTTGATTTTTTCTTCTTCGCCTGAAGTATCAGCAACTAATGATACATCGATATTTCGCCTTTCATAGCATATTTTGAAATCAAACATTACATTATCTCTAATGTTTTCTTCAATAGCATCATTAAGTGCATCAATGTAAGCGAATAGCTTTAAAGAAGGGTGTGTTAAAACATAAATATTGCTATTGTTATTTAAATAGTTATTAATAATTATATCTGCATCGTTGGAAACATTTTTTCCTTCAAGCGGTGTATAGTTCATTTGTACTTTCCTCCTGTTTTATGCAGTTTTCATTGTATCCATTATTTTCATAATTTCTTTGCGGCAAGCAATGTTCATTTCACGTTCAAGCTGATTAGTTTTTATCTGCTCGTATTTTTCAGGAAGTATCATTGGGATCGTTTTGCCAATGAAATCATAGAATTCATCACTTCGGATGTATTTTTTGATTTCTTCAATAATCAAATACTCCCTTGCAACAAACGGCTTTTCCAGATTAAGAGCTCTTACAAAGCAGTGAAGCATAATATCTTTGAGTATATCTATATCTTCTTTTATATACTGGATTACATCATCATAGTTTCTTGAAGAATTAAAATAACCGTGATAAAGGGCACTGAATTCCTCCTCATCAGTTATATCAGCATTATAAATTGTCTTATTTGTTGAATACTGGTGATCGAGATCATTAAGTGCTTGTTTTGCGTATGCAATGCGGTTGGTTTCGTTTTCATCGGAAGGGATACGTTTTAGAACATTGATGATTTCTGCTCCTGCACTTATCATATCATTTCTTGCGATAGAAATAATGATACTAACAAGGCTCTCGGGTAGTTCTTCTGTCCTAAGGCAAGATGCTACCTTGTTTTTTAATTCTTCAATAGTAGAATTGATCTTGGGGACTGATAAGTTATGGCAAAGTAACTGTCGGCAGAATAAACCATCGGAAAAATTTTTACCAATTTTGTTTACTGCCATTGCTTCTGATGAAGGAATGGTATCATCATAGAAAACAGACATACTGAAATATCCGCTGATATCTCCTAAGAATCTTTGATATCTTTCTTCAGCATAACGTTGGCCGATAAGAAGTTCGTATAAATCAAGGGAATATCGTTCTATGAGGCTACGATAATAGTTTTCTGAATAAACGGAACAAATGAAAGGAGCGAGTTGATCACAGACTTTTTCTTTAATTGAATTGAAATATTTAGATGTGTTATTTACGCCAAGTTTTTTCAGAATGATATTTAGTATCTCATTATATGACTCCTGGTGTTGATTTGATACTATTTCAGCCATTTTTTCTGCAAAGTCCTCTTCATACATTTGACTAAACAGAGACTTACGTGCTTCTGTTTCTATTTCTGCAACATTCATAGTACCCTTATTATCGGCGACAATATTAAGCTTTTTCTTAGCTTCGTCAACCTTTTGGTTTATTAATTCGGAATACTTTTCAGGGACTATCTCGTTCTGAATGTATATTGCCATTTCATCTGATAAAGGCTTATTTTGAATTACATCAGTTTTATGGTTTTCACGATATTCATCAAGTCCTTTTGTGACATTTTCCGTAAAGTCACGCACATATTTTGCGACCAGTACACCATCAACTGAGGCTATCGCGTCAATGTCATCATCAGTAAACTGATCCATAATAGGTGAAAGTAATTCATTAAGTTTGCTTTGCAGTCTTCCTACCCTGCCTTGAAGAACTTTAATACGGGTTGTTTTATTGTATTCTTCAAGTGCATTTCGTATAGAAATGATTCCAAAACCATTTTCCACTGAGGAATTTGTCTTTACGCTAATATTACTATTGTCAAGATTAGACAAGTTATCAATCATTCCATTTGAGTAATCAATTCTACTTTCAATCTTTCCTAATCTTTGTAAATAAGCATTTGCAGAACCAAAGAAAAACCTGGATTTATCAAATAGTATTTTATGCGTTTCTCCCCATTGTTTGTATATTTTGGAAATATTATCATTAAGCTTTTCCGATCTATCTGCTTTATTTGCATAAACAAACAGCTTATCAGACAAGAGTGTTCCATCAGTATCAGTATCTTTTATAACTTCTTTTATCACATTTAATTCTGGAGCAGTTATACTTGGTTCATCAGCAGCTGCAATCATAATTATTGCATCGGCACTATTCATTTTTTCTTTGGTTTGCTTTAAATGCATTTCTGTTGGAGAATTAAAGCCAGGGACATCGTAGATAATCGCATTTGGCATTTTATTAAGTAATGGAGAAGTAATTATGACTTCCTTTACTGCCATTGCTCTTTCCGGAGCAGTAATATATTTATTAAATTCTGAATTATTTTCAGAAAATTTTTCAGGTGATCTGTCAAGATAACTTGAAAGTGTATTTTTATGTTCAATAATGTCACGAATTTCTTGATTGAGTGTTGCATCATACAAAGCTTTCTTTTCGGGATCAACTTTTTCGTATTCAGACTCGTAGTTGACTAAATTTATGTTTGTTAAGGAGAATGAATTAGGGTTTTCAATTCCTAACTTTGAAAGTTTATCACGCAGATCACGTTCAAATTCCTGCTTAGTAAGAAATCTTACTTCCGCAGAACTGTTTTCACTACTGATTATACTTGTTGCTGTATATGTGCAGCGTTCCTCGTCAGTTGGAAGCATATTATTCTCAATCAGTGCATTACAAAAGGAACTTTTACCAGCTTTCTCAAGTCCGACAATTGCTATTTCAAATTCATTATTAACAAGTTTTTTTATAATTTTTTGTGTTTCAATTTGAATCTTGGAAAGATTATTCCTTAAATTATCATCAATAAGTGAATATCCTTTCAAGTTAAGAATATTGCTTATTCCTTATTCTTGTGCATGAAGTTTCTGGATCAATTCCTCTTTGTTTGTTTCGTAATTCATAAAATCCACCTTTGGCACAGAATTGTACCTTTACCTTTCTAAAAAAGAATTAAGGATATTTTCTTGAAGAGTTTTTGTGAAAAGCATCATACAGGCTATTGTTAATAGCATACAATTATACTCTATTACATAATAACATAATTATGTGGCTTTTGCAAGTAGTTATTGAGAGAAAATGTATATAATTTGCATTTTATGTTGTATAGTGGCGTATTATGACTGGTATAAAAATACAGCGGCGCAGCCGCCAACTTAGCTTTGATCCCGTCAAAGCTAACCCCTTAGTACTTTTGACAAGGCACAAGACCTCATCAAAAGAACACGGGGCTCTCCGAGGGGGAGTTTCGCTGTTTGCGAACAGCGGGCAGCCGTTCCCTCTGCACTCCCTTTTAGCTGAAAAGTTAACAGGCATAGCTTACACGGATAATTATTTGCTTAGGCATAATCGTAACTCATACTAAACACCAATTAAACTATAGACAAAATTGATGAAATATGGTATAATATAATAGGTGATTAAGGATGCCAAAAACATATACTATTAACGCAGAAAATGCAGCAGAAATAGAAGAAATAAGAAAAACAATAACAGACAAAAAAGTTGACAGACGTCTGCATGCATACAGCTTCGTGGATAAGGCTTGATGAATGACGAAATAGCTCAAAAATTGGATACATCGGATAAAATGGTAAGTCAATGGGTAAGCGCATACATAAACAACAACGGTGGAATAGCAGCATTGCTTCCCAAAGAACGAATCGGAACGCATAGAAATTTGAGTATCGAAGAAAAAAAGAATTTCTTTCAGCATATACCAAACAAGCCGAAGCTGGTCAAATCATAGATCTGAATGAATTAAAAGCTGCATACATTGAAAAAGTTAGTCATTCCGTTGGAGGAAGTCAGACTTATCGAATGTTAGAACGTCACGGTTGGCGCAAAGTAATGCCAAGAAGCAAACATTAACAAAAAGCAAGCGATGAGGCGATAGAAGCCTCAAAAAAATTAAAGCAAAGTAGAAAGCAACTTTAGCGATTTAAACCACAACAAATATGATAGAGTACGACTTATGTTTCAGGACGAAGCAGGCTTCGGCAGGATAAATAAACCGAAGTATTGATGGTGTGAAAAGGGTATAAGACCATCAGTGCCTTGTCATCATATAAGAGAATACAGATATGTGTATGGTGCAGTTGAACCGCTTACAGGTGAAAGCTGTTTTGTTGTTATGCCCTATTGCAATACCGAAAATATGAATGTTTTTTTGGAAGAGCTATCGAATACATTTCCGAGAGATAAGATCATATTAGCGTGTGACGGAGCTGCTTGGCATAAATCAGGTTCATTAAGAATACCCGAAAATATTGAACTTTTTTTATTCCACCATATACACCGGAAATGAATCCGATTGAGCAGATATGGAAAGAGATCAGAAAACGTGGTTTTAAAAATGAAGTGTTTCAAACGCTTCAAAAGGTTGTTGACAGACTTTGTGATACTATCTGCTCTTTGTCCAATGAAACCATTAAAAGCATTACCGCTAGAGATTGGATTTTATCCTGTTTTTAAATGGTATTTAGCATTACGCAAAAAAGCCACCCTTTTGGGTGACTTTTCGACAGACCGACAGCCCCTTGAGGGGAGGCTTGTAAATCAAATGCGGTTGGCAGACTTTTCAGAACCACTTGAGGGGTAAGGGGCGTACCAAGCCCTTTAAGGGCTTTTGCAAACCACCCGTTGAACAGGTGGTTTTGATTATATTAAGTGCATAGTGGTATGCAGTTTTTCTTACCAAACCAAGTTTCTGCTGTATTAATCATTTCAGGAGTTGGAGCAGCGCAAAATACAACTAAATTTTCCATAGCTCTTGTACAACAAACATAAAACAATTTTCTAGTTCTTTCTAAAACATTTTGATTGCATTTGGGGTGTTCGGGATTTAAGAGGTATTCAAAATTGTATTTAGACCATTCTCCATTATCTAAAATTATAAGAACATTTTTATACTGTTCGCCTTTAATTTTATGTTGTGTAGAAAAAGGGGTATATCCTTCTAAATAATTATATAAAGAAATAAATTCGCTGTACGATACATTAGCAACCCTAGAATAAAGATAGAAATTTGAAGTAATAAAATTATTGATGTTATCATCTTTTACACATAAGTTGCTTTCATTTGCATATTCAATAACTTCTTGTATAGTATTGTTTTTCATATCAATAAGGCATTTTATTTTTTCCTGAATGATTTTTTTGTCAGCTACGCTAGTTATGCGAAATGAAGTTTTTCTTAAAAAGTCGTTATATTGTTTGTTTTCGTATAAAGTAATAATATTCTGAATTTTAAAAAGATGTCTGATTAATTTATCTCTTTTGGAAAGCGAGGATTTGTTTTCATTATCTCCTTTTTTATCGGCGATAAGGCAATCCTTGTCAAAATAAATTTTTCTCACATCGCCAAAAGGCTTGTCCCTTACAATGTCATACAGCCTACTATTATTAGTATCTTCTAAGAAAACATCAATGTATTTTTTGTTACGATGCTCTTTGATTTTAGCATTTCCGCTGTATCTCCAATCTATAGATTTCATGACATAATCGAAAGTATGCGAATCATCAACATCTATGCTATTTTTCTTAATATATGCAATAAAATTTGATTTCAGTTTCAACAGAGGATCTTTATCATAAATCTCCATAAGTTTTGAAAAGCCTGCAGTATTAGCAATTAAATTATGCGTTAGTCTCAATTCCTTAGTTTCTTTTGGATTGGTAAAGTCCCATTCATCAAAATATGTTCTTTGTTTTAAATCATCAATTGATTCTATTTTTCCGTATAAGAATTTTATATTTCCTTGTTTTACTTTACCGTTTTCCATATTGGGAGCCTTTTCATCATCAGAAGGTGCTTGTTTAAGCTCATCTAAACGAAGTATATTACTTAAGTCAATTACGGATTGTGGGTTTCGTCTGTTTTGTTCTTTTCTTACTTCCATTACAAGCCCTTTTTGTATATATTCATTAATATCACCAACGCCGTCATCATAAATAGCTTGCATTGAATCTCCAAAAAAACCGATAATGCTTTTCTTATCAGTTTTTGATAATGAATCAAGTAATATGTTTACTACATATGGAGACGTATCTTGATATTCGTCTACTAAGATAAAATCATATTGACAATTAACTATATTACATAGTTTTATGTATTTTGAAAACATTTTACAAGCCAATATAATAATTTCATCATGAGAGATGTTTCCTTTATCTATGCTCAAATGTTCTGTATATTTAATACCATCTGCAAATTCGTTTGAGTATGGTGTGTCAACATGAATATTTTTAAAATCTGATTCAGTTTGATTAATACCTTCTATTAATGTCTCTTTCAACTCTTTTTGAAACGGAGAAATAATGTCCCAAAGAAAATCATGAATAGTCGATATTCTAATATTTTTGCAAGAAAGTCTGTTTTCTATTTCATCAGCAGCCGCATTAGTATACGTTATACAAGCTATTTTGGCATTCGGAAAAGTTGACGTTATTTTGTTTATTACGGCAACCAGTGAAAAAGTTTTTCCGCTTCCAGCTCCACCGCTCAGTAAGAAATTCTTTTTATTTTTAATGTGTTCAAAAATCTCTTCAAGTTCACTCAATTCTTTTGAAGCCATATTAACCCCTCCTTGATATATGACGGTATTTCCCAATTAATAAAATCTCGACTGCCGTCACTTTTGCTGTTTAATAGGATATCCATTGCCAACGAAGGCTTTTTGTTTACACATTTTTGAGCCAAGTGAAAACTATCCTTATCAGTATTAAAAATGTCCTTGATATTTTTTAAGCCTTGATATAATTTTTCGCATGTTGTGATTTTTTCTTCTACATTATTGCCGGACAAGTCAGTAAATAGTTTTCTATTAATATGAAAAAATGCATCTTCAAAACTGCGTGCATTATATACTACGCCTTCTGTATTTCGTTCAGAAGTCTGATATACAATTAATATATTGCCATTTGGATCTGATATCCACTGACCTGTGATTTTACCAGTAGATGGGTTTTTTTCTTCAGAATATTTAACTATTTTATCTGTCAAAGTTAATTGTGTTAATGTTTTTATACTGTTTTCCCCTCTCTCGGCAATTTTACTGTTTAGAGCCTGTTGACACTATTTTAGCCACGTGAAGATACACGCGATTTGAACGAA
>UQKC01000019.1 GCA_900541495.1 uncultured Ruminococcus sp.
ATAAATTTGTGTATTAAACGTGCGGATATAGAATCCGCCACTACAGAATTTAGGCGTTTTGCGACCAATATGCGGAGCAGAAATAATTCCGAATTCCGCATTCCGAATTAAAATTTTAGTCCACCTTTTGTTCCAGTTTAGCCGTAATTTCAAACGTTGTAACTTCTTCCGTTATCGTTTTGCGGTAGACTGTCAGGGTGACTTCTTCGCCTGCGATCTTTTCATCGAGTATATCCATTACCGAATCGAGGTCTTTTACCGGCTTGCCGTCTATTTCCGTGATGATATCATACGGCCGGAGGTCTTTTGTTGCAATGTCGCAGGTCGGGTCTACGCTCATTACGCAAAGTCCCGATTCAACGCCGAGGCTGTCGGCGGTTGCGCTGTCCATTGCTATAAACACGATGCCGAGCTTTGCTCTTCCCGGGACATAGCCGTTTTCGATGAGCGCTTCGGCAACGGGAACTGCGTCGTTTATTTCAATAGCGAAACCTATTCCGTCATATACAACGTGGTCAAGTCCGCCGACCGAGATGCCTATTACCTGACCGTACATATTGACGAGCGCGCCGCCCGAATTTCCGGGGTTGAGTGCGGCATCGGTCTGTATGCATCGGAGCGTTCCGCTTGATGAATAGTCGGTTTCTATCTCTCTGCCGAGGGCGCTGACATAGCCGAAAGTTATGGAATTTTCAAGGCTTCCGCCTGCGCCGATAACTGCGACCTGTTCGCCGAGGATAACTTCGTCCGAGTTTCCTATCTCAGCCGAAACAAGGTCGTCGGCTTCTATCTTTACCACTGCCAAGTCCTGCTTGCGGTCGATGCCGACAAGCTTCGCTTCAAACTGCCTGCCGTCGTTGAGCTGTGCTTTGAACTGCGCTTCTTCGTCAACAACGTGCGCATTTGTGAGGATATATCCGTCGGTCGAGATGATTATTCCCGAGCCGAGCGAAGTCATCTGATACGGTGTATCGCTGTAAACGCCGATAAGCACCTGCGAGGGAAGAACTCTCTGCGCAACGCCCTCCGTTGTGAGCAGACCCGTTTCTTCGTCAGCGTAATATTTCGCTTCGAGGACGGGACGGGGAGAGGTGGGGAGGGTTATCTGAACGCGTTTTGTGTCCTTATCCTTATTTTTTTCGCTTGCGGTCTGTGTTTCGAGCGAACTGAACGGGCTTTCGCTCTTGGTCTTATCGAGAGCGGCGGCTTTCTTTGCAACAACGACCGACAGAATAACTATCGTCACGAACATCACAGCGATAAGTGCGATTATTATTGCCGTCCAGACGGCGGAAAGGCGTTTTTTCTTCGGAGGGACGTTCTGAGGTGGATTCGGCTGATCAGGCTGTGCATACTGACCCTGCGGCATAGCTCTGCTGCCGTAGTTCGGAGCATAATATCCGTTGGGATAACCGTTTTGACAGCCGTTGTTCGGCGGAGGATATGCGCCGTACTGATACGACGGCGGGGGAGTTTGCCGATTTTGAGCCGTGTTCTGATAAGGCTGCGCCGCGCTTTGGTTTTGCGGCGGTATCTGCCGGTACTGCGGTTGGGAAGCTGTCGGCTGACCATAGTTTTGCCCATAGTTTAGCTGTGCAAAAGCCGACGGCTCGGGATTCGGCTGTCCGATATGCGGCTGAGATGCAAAAGCTTCGGGTGAAGCTGTTTCATTCGGTGTATTTTCGTGCAAAGTCTGCTCGCTCACCGTTTCGGGCGAAGCGGATTCATCTGCGGTATTTTCCTGCAAAGGCTGAGTATTTTCCGTATTCGGAGTGTTTTCGTCAAAATTATCCACAATATACCTCCTTTATAAAAGAAGCCGCACAATTACAAGCTATGCGAATGTCTGTAACTGTACGGCAAAAATTAAAGCGTTATTTCAAATTCAACAAAGCTGTTGGGTTCGCTGCGGACGAGAATTTTTCCGTCGTGGAGCTTTATTATCGAGCGGACAATGGAAAGTCCCAGACCAACGCCCGTTTTGTCGATACCTCTTGAAGCGTCCGCTTTATAGAAACGATCGAAGACCTTGGATATCTCGTTCGCTTTAAGACCCTCGCCGCTGTTCCTGATGCGGATAACGGACGAACCATCCCTGTTTTCAAAGGCGAATTCGATATATCCGCCGTCGTTGACGAATTTTACGGCATTTTCAACGAGGTTGTAAAGCACCTGCTGCATAAGGTCGCTGTCGGCGCTGACCATAAACCTGCCGTGTTCGATGCCGCGGATCTCGACGTGTTTCGCATCGATGCGCTGTTCAAACATAAGCAAGACCTTGACGAGGAGCGGCATAAGATCAAAGGTTTCCTTGGTCATTTCCATTTCGCCCGCTTCATACTTGGAGATGTTGAGCATCGACTTTACAAGTCTTGCAAGTCTGTCGACCTCCTCCGAAACGATGCGGAGATAATACTTATGCTTTTCTTTCGGTATAGTTCCGTCGAGGATACCGTCAACGAAGCCGCCGATAGTAGTCATCGGTGTACGAAGTTCGTGCGAAACATTCGAGATGAAGCTCTTTCGGTTCTCCTCGATAGCTTCGAGCGAGCTTGCCATTTCGTTGAGCGAATTGGCGAGAAAACCAAACTCGTTATCCTCGGGGACATAGAGCTTTTCGGAGAAATCACCGTTTCCGAATCGCTTTGCTGCAAGGGTCATTTCCTTTACAGGTGTCATCAGATGCTTGACCGCCGCATATATCGCAATGAATACAAGAACAAGTATCGCCACCGAAGCGATAGCGAGAGCGATTATAAGCTTGGTCAGATACTGTTGGAGCGGAGCATCGGAAAGCTTTGAGAAAAGGTAATACTCATTTCCTGCGGATCTGAATTTATAAACAAGGTTGAAAACTGTGCTGGGGTAAAAGTGGTCAAGGCTTGAAAGCTCAAAAAAGCCCTCATCGCCGACCTTGTTCAGGATATCCTCCCCGATTTTTCTCCCTGTATGAGAACACGGCGGTGCTTCGGAGCAAACCAAAGCAACGCCGTTTGAATCTGTTAATGTGAAAACTATCTCCGTTGTATCGGTCACGTTCAGATAGATATTGTTAAGATAATCTGTGTTCACCCCGTCAGCCGAATCGATCGAAAGCTTTGTTATCGACATTATCGTATCGGCATTCGTGATGAGGTAGCCTTTTTTGTCGTTTTTATAAAATTCGGAAGAAATGATTATAAGAACGACCGCAACGCAGACAATAGCAGCGGATATTATTGCAGCGCACAGGGTAAAAAACTCGGAGAATACGCTTTTACGCATTTTCTTCCTCTGCTTCGAACTTATAGCCTACGCCCCAAACTGTCTTGAGCGCCCACTTGTCCGAAACATTTTCAAGCTTTTCACGAAGACGCTTGATGTGAACGTCGATAGTACGGGAGTCGCCGTAATACTCGAATCCCCATACTTCGTCAAGAAGCTGATCTCTTGTATAAACGCGGTTCGGGTTGGAAGCGAGGTAGAAGAGGAGTTCAAGCTCCTTTGGAGGTGTATCCATTACCTTGCCGTCAACGCGAAGCTCATATCTTGTCATATTTACAACGAGCTTGTCGTAGCGGACTTCCTTGACCTCGGTCTCGGTGCTGCCCTGACCGATACGTCTTGAAATCGCCTTGATTCTTGCGATAACTTCCTTTGTATCGAACGGCTTAACGATATAGTCGTCTGCGCCGAGTTCAAGACCGAGGACCTTATCGAAAGTTTCGCTCTTGGCTGTTATCATTATAATCGGAACATTGGATTTTTTGCGGATCTCACGGCAGACCTGCCAGCCGTCAAGCTCGGGGAGCATGATATCGAGAAGGATAACATCGGGTTTGAGGGCATTGAACTTAATAAGAGCCTCATCGCCGTCATGAGCAACGATAACTCCGTAGCCTTCCTTTTCGAGATAGAGTTTTAAAAGTTCGCAGATATTATTATCGTCATCAACGACCAAAACCTTTCCAAGTGACATAATTATTTCCTCCTATCGTTTTTTTGATCTATTCTGAAAAAGCATATATTAATGTACGATTTTAATACTAAACATAATACTACTTATAACTAATTATAGCAAATATCAGGACAAAATATATAAATTTTTATGAATAGATTATTTCTTAATTGTAAATTTCATAAAAGCATAATTAAATTTCCCAAAATCTATAAAATTCCGTTCATTTTTAGGGTTTTCTATGCTTTCTGTCGTGACATTTTTCGTCAAATGACTTCTTTAAGGATAAGATAAGCCATTGTTGCGATCGACTTAGCCTCGACATAATTTCTGTCTACCTTGAAATTGCCCTCTGTGAGCATATTTTTAAGCTCGGAAACACGCTCGAAGCCTTTGAGAGCCTCCTGCATATTCGGGATAACGAAGTACGACTTCTGCATAATATGTCTGATCTCGGTACGGATACCCGACGGAATCTCGGGAGCGTTCGGGTCGATGTCGAACTCAGCTGTTTCGAGGTTTTCAAGCGGAACGCCTGCATTTTCCTGCATCTTTTCCGAAATAGAGATAGCTGCCTGTCTGCCGAAAACGAGCGCTTCGAGCAGAGAGTTTGAAGCAAGGCGGTTGTTGCCGTGAACGCCCGTGTGGGAACATTCGCCGACAGCATAAAGTCCGTCGACCGTTGTCTGAGCGTGGGTATTTACGTTGATGCCGCCCATTAAGTAGTGCTGGCATGGGTAGATCGGGATACGGTCGGTCGTCATATCGATGCCCTGTTCAAGCAGGTACTTATATATCATCGGGAAGCGAGCCTTGATGAACTCGGGGTCTTTGTGCGAGATATCGAGGTAGAAATCATCCGAATTAGTTCTTCTTGCTTCGCTGATTATCGAGTGCGAAACAACGTCACGGGGAGCAAGCTCCAGACGCTCGTCATAGTTCTGCATAAAGCGTTCGCCGTCGCAGTTGAGGAGGTAAGCGCCCTCGCCGCGGACTGCTTCGGAAATGAGGAAGCACTCTCTTGTGTGCTTGTTGTTGAAAGCGGTAGGGTGGAACTGAATGAGCGAGAGGTTCTTGATATTTGCGCCCATTTCGTAAGCGGCTGTGATGCCGTCGCCAGTTGCGATAGCGGAGTTCGTGGTGTATTCGTAGATTCTGCCGATGCCGCCCGTTGCAAGGATAACGTAACGGGAGTTATAGGTAGAATGTTCATCGTTCACGCAGATATCGGCGGAGAAGCCGGTTCCCGTCTTTTTCAGTTCGCAGAGGAGAGCGTTCTCGAGAATATCAATATTCGGCGACTTTTTAACAGCTTCCTGAAGCTTTGAGGTTATCTCGAAGCCCGTTGAATCGCGGTGGTGGAAGATCCTGTGGCGGCAGTGTCCGCCCTCGAGGGTCTTATGATAGTTGCCGTTCTCGTCCTTATCGAAGTCAACGCCGTAGCCGATGATCTCCTCGATCTCGTGAGCGGCTTCGGTAACAAGGATTTTGAGCGAATCGGGGTTGTTCTTATATCCGCCTGCGATAAGGGTATCCTTTGTATGGAGCTGGATATTGTCGTCAACGGGCTTATAGACAGCCGCGATGCCGCCCTGAGCGAGTGCGGAGTTGCAGAGTATCATTTCTCTTTTTGTGATAAGCAGTATTTTCAGCTCTTTCGGCAGGTTCAAAGCGGAATACAGACCGCCTGCGCCCGTTCCTGCAATAATAACGTCATAATTTTTGGACATAACTATACTTCCTTTGATATGTATAAAATTCACGTTCGGTACCGATGTATTCACCTATAGGAAAACGTTCACTTCGAAGTCAGAACGATGACAATGTTCCGAGCAAAATTTTCCGAACCGCTCGCATTATGAAAAATCCGACCTTTAACACGCGTTCAAAATCAGCCGCGTTTTGTACAGAATTTTCTCACATAAACACTTAATATAATTATAACACAAGAAATCACAAAAATCAATTATTATTGCATATTTTTTGCTGAAATTATGCAAAAGAGCACATATTTTGCACCAAAACAGCAAAAAAGGCTGCCACACGAACCGTATGGCAGCCATAATGTTTACTTAGAAAACAATCAGTTAACAATTGTCTTTTCAGTTTCCTTATCAAAGATGTGAACCTTATTAGGATCGAGAGCAACCTTGATAGTATCCTGAGGACGGGCAGTTGATCTTGGGTCAACTCTTGCTGTGAGGGGGATACCCTGGCAGTTGAGGTAGAGGTAAACTTCTGCGCCCATCATTTCTGTAATTTCAACATCAGCATCAATGATACCTGTCTTAGCAGAGGAGATGAACATTTCTTCATCGTGGATATTCTCAGGACGGATACCCATGATGATCTCCTTATCAACATAGTTGGAGAGAACATTCTCATCAACCTTTGCTTCAGGAAGTTCAACATAGTACTTAACGCCTCTGGAAGTCTTGGTGTCTTCAGAACCGAATTCAATTGTGTACTTGCCTTCGATCTTTCTGAGAACAGCATCAACGAAGTTCATCTGAGGTGAACCCATGAATCCTGCAACGAAGAGGTTAACAGGGTTGGAGTAGAGGTTCTGAGGAGAGTCAACCTGCTGAATGAAGCCGTCCTTCATAACAACGATACGGTCACCCATTGTCATAGCTTCTGTCTGGTCATGAGTTACATAGATAAATGTAGTACCGAGCTTCTGGTGGAGCTTGGAGATCTCGGTTCTCATCTGTGCACGGAGCTTTGCATCGAGGTTGGAAAGAGGCTCGTCGAGGAGGAAGACCTGAGGTTCACGAACGATAGCACGGCCGAGCGCAACACGCTGACGCTGACCACCGGAGAGAGCCTTTGGCTTTCTGTCGAGGAGGTGGGAAATATCGAGGCTGCGGGCAGCTTCTTCAACCTTACGGCTGATCTCGTCCTTAGGAACCTTACGGAGCTTAAGGCCGAATGCCATGTTCTCGAATACTGTCATATGAGGATAAAGAGCGTAGTTCTGGAAAACCATCGCGATATCTCTGTCCTTAGGAGCAACGTCGTTAACAAGACGATCTCCGATATAAAGTTCACCTTCGGAGATTTCTTCAAGTCCTGCGATCATACGGAGAGTAGTGGACTTACCGCAGCCGGAAGGACCAACGAGGATGATGAATTCCTTATCTTTGATTTCAAGGTTAACATCTGAAACGGCTACAACACCGCCGGGGTATTTCTTATAAATTGAACGAAGTGACAAACTTGCCATGTTAATAGGACCTCCTACATTTAAATTGTCTGCCGAGCATACTCGGCTCTATTAATATAATACCAAAAGTGGGGAGTAAATTTCAAGTCACTTATTAACTAAACTTATAAAAACTTATTTATTTAGTTTGACGAAAAAGCAAATATTTGTAAGTTACTGGAAATTTCGAGATAAAATTATATCTAAATATTTTCGGTTTCTTTGTGCAACATTTCTCTCCACTCGCCGAGAGCGAGGTTTTCATCAAGCTTAACGCCGCCTATCGAAATGCGTTTAAGATACAATACCTTGTTGTTCCGAGCCTGCGCCATACGCTTTATCTGGTGGTACACACCCTCGCGGATCGTTATGAGAACTTCGCGCGGATCGGCGAGAATTTCAAGCTTTGCAGGCAGGCAGACATCACCGCCGTCTATCGCAAGGCCCTCTTCAAAGGCTTTTACATCGTCCTCAGTCGCAGGGTTTTCAAGCTTTGCGAAATAGGTCTTGTCAACGTGATGCTTCGGGGATAGGATATTGTGCGCAAGAACGCCGTCGTCCGTGATAAAAACGAAGCCCTCGGTGTCCTTGTCGAGCCTTCCTGCGGGGAAAAGTCCCTCGCGGCGTATGCTGTCGGGGAGAAGTTCGAGAACGGTCTTCGATTCGCCGTCCTTTGTTGAGCATACAACGCCCTGCGGCTTGTTCATCATTATATATATGTGCTTGCGGTAGATGACTTCCCTGCCCTCAGAGCATACGGTGTCTTTTTCGGGGTCGATCTTCATATCGAAAAGCTTTGCGACCGTACCGCCGACCGTTACAACTCTGCGCTTTATGAGTTCTTTCGCTTCGGAGCGCGTTATGCCGAGCTGTGCCGAGAGGAATTTGTCAAGGCGCTGTATATCTTTTTTAGGAACTTTGGGTTCGCTCATTATTTTCCGCCGTCCTTTCTGATATTTCGGTTATAGGACTTGTTTTTCGCCTTTTTCGCCACGGAAAAGCCGAATTCACCAAGTTTTCTTCCTATCGAGAAATATTCGCCGTGTGAATAGGCGAGAAGTCCTGCCTGCTGAAGATTTATCTTTCCCTTGCTGTCGATATAGCGCTCATCGGCGGAAATTGCGACAACATCTGCGATGAACATATCGTGAGTGCCGTAGTTTTTGACCTCTCTGACCTTACATTCGAGCGAAAGCGGACTTTCCGCGATAACGGGCGCTTTTACGGCCGAAGCTTCTTCAAGCGTGAGGTTACACTGCTTTATCTTGTCCATATCCTTGCCGCTGCGAACGCCGACAAAGTCCGTTTCACGAACGAGCTTTGAGGTGGTGAGGTTTATAACAAACTCGCCCGTTTCCATTATTATTGCGTGAGAGTGGCGTGAGGGGCGAACCGAGATGTAAACTATCGGCGGCTTTGTGTTTATAACGCCTGTCCACGCACAGGTAAGTACGTTCGCTTTGTGCATATCTCCGCAGCTTACCATTACCGCAGGCAGAGGGGAGATAAGCGTTCCCGGTGCTAAAATTTTTCTTCCCATATTAATTCCTCTTATAAAAAATAAATGATATTTTGTACATAAAAATGTTAAATCTGCTAATTGAAAGACTTTACTAAAAATGGTATACTATTTTTAAATAGGTATATATCAAGGAGGTGTGAGCTATGCCGTCTATCCCGTCAATATCAATAAATACCAACACTGACAGCACCTTTGAAAGCAGCGAGGGAATGACCTCCCGTATCCGCAAAAAGGCTCTCGAAAGTCAGATAAGCAATGCCGAGCAGGAGCTTGAAAAGCTTTCCGCAAAGCAGACCGCCGAAAAGTCAAAGCTTAAGATCGAACTTACCAAGTATAAGACCGAGCTTTCCAAGCTTGAAAAGAACTCGGACGATAAGGAAAACGATCAGAAAACCGCCGATATGAAGCGCCGCTTCGATTCATTCGAGTGTCAGACCTGCAAAAACAGACGTTATCAGGATCAGTCGGACGATTCGGGTGTTTCGTTCCAGACCGCTTCTCACATCGACCCGTCAGCGACTTATTCCGCAGTCCGTTCGCATGAAAACGAACACGTTGCGCGGAACAAAACTCAGGCTGAACAGCACGGTCAGAAGATAGCATATCAGACCGTCACGATAAACCGCGCAATATGTCCCGAATGTGGACGAAGCTATGTTTCGGGCGGCGTTACGCACACGGTCACAAAGGCTGACAACAGTGCCAAATACACTATCGGCGATATCAAGCTTGAAAAAGACCCCGTTGGCAGCATCGTGAACGTAGTTGCTTAGGAAAAAGCTGATTAAAGCGAAGCGTTCGTTTTGCCATTTTGAGAAATGTACGAGTTTACGCCTTTAATGTCAATTTGACATAAACATTTTGAAAAATGGCAAAAACTAATCAGCGTTTCCTTAGTATAACACATTATTCCCCGTCGGCATTTTCGCCCTCGGGGATATTTTTTTGCTCCTGTAAATCTTGTGAAGCTTCAGCGGTTTCGGTCGTTCCAACTGTTTCCTCTGCGGCTTTCGATGCGTTGTGAAGCTCAATAGCGACCTTTGTGAGCGGCGAAAGCTCCTTTTCCTGCTTTTTATTGCGTTCGATTATCTCTTTAGCCATAGCTGCGCCGTGCTCAAAGCTGTAAAACTCCGGGAAACCCTCCTGCTTTGAGAGGACATCGTACATTTCGCAGCAGCTTGAAACTCTGTACCAAAAAAATGCGCCTGCGATGAGGAACGGTGCAGCGATGATATTCAGCCATGATCCTGTGATAATCACACCGAAAGCAGAGAGCATAAACGCCAGCACCGAAGCCAGAACCCATTTTCCGTTCATCGAGTGGGCAAAGAATGACGGCAGAATAACTATTATCGGCACAAGGTACATAAAGCCGCTTATCTGCGGAACTTTCTGCATCGTTTTGAGCGAATACATCGCCGAAAGCAGATCATAAGCGAAGATATAGACCATAAGTGCAATGCTGAAAATGCAGGAGAATTTCCACGCCGCTTTTCTTCTGCGCTCTATCTCGGACATACACTCCCTCTTCTGGTCAAGGCTCATTCCGCCGACCATTGTCGGGTCGAGGTTTATGCTTTTATTGAAACCTGCCATAGCTGTGACCCTTTCCTTTCCCCATATATAGTTTACATTTTGTATATTTTCCACGGTTTATACATCTTGTCTTGGATTTATATCTACTTAAAGTAATTTCTGATCTAAATATACACCAAGTAAATCAAAATTACTTCTGCTCACTGTGATATTTTACATTTTCATCGTGAACGGCTTCGGTCTTGTTGAGGTAATTATCCCAAAGCTTGAGAGCGTTGTTGTAGTTCGCGGTGAACTTTTCCATATTCACGCCGAGCGCTTCACGCGGAAGTCTGAAACCGATGAAAAGGCTGTCGGACATTGCTGTGTATTTTATATCCTCGGCGAAGCTTGTTCCCGAGAGCATATAGCCAAGCTCGGTGCAGTTTTTATCAACGGGATATATCGTGCGCATATCAACAAGTATCGGGTCAACGGGATTGCCGTTCTCGCTCACGTTGTCGATGCCGACCGCATGACTGGTTTCGGCGTCGGCGATAACGATGATAGAATCGCCGCTCTGGAATTCCGCCATAAGCTTTGTCTGCGCCGACTGGTTGAAGTAAGCATCGAGGTTATCGTCGCTGTAGACCGCAGGAAGATAGCTGACGCGGACATAGACCTCGCCGTCGCCGTTGAAGTCCTCGCAGTAAGGTTCAAGCAGCTTTTCTATATCGCCCGTGCGGAAGTCGAGCTCGGAGTCGGAAGCCATTATCATTATCGCGACATCGGGTCTTTTATTGGTGACAACGTCCCTTATGAGGAAAACCGCAAGCAGGACTAACACCACGCCGACGATGAGCGGCATTTTGTTGTGGTAGAAAAAGTTGCCTATCTTCTCCCAAACTGTGTATTCCTTGACAGGTTCGGCTTCGTGAGGGATATCCTCATCGGAGATGATGCCTTGTTTGAGCTTCATAAGCTCGATACGGTCGCGCTCGAGTTTTTTCTCATAGCGTTCACGCTCCCGACGTTCCTTTTCGGCATGTTCTTTTTCTCGCTCCGCTTCGGCTTCAAGCTCCTCCTGACGCTGTTTTTCGTTTATTCGGCGCATATTTTCAAGGACGGAAACCTTTCCGCTGACCTCGGTCTTTTCGCCGCTTTCATCGTTTTTTATATCATTGTTTTTTTCTTCGGACATAGCTTTCTCCTATGAATTAAAATATACTATTATAAAATTGTAAAGCATTTGCCCGTTCAAGTCAAGGGCGAAGCCGAAAGTTTCAGCAAACTTTCATACATCAGAATAATTCCGCGAGCGAAGAAAGGCTGTTTATCTCAGCATCAAAGCGATCGGCAGAGCCGAAACCATAAGCCGCGTGGATAAATTTTGCGCCTGCGTAATACGCGCTGTCGCAGTCGCCCTGAGTATCTCCGACGTAGACTGCATTTTTAAGCCCGTTTCGTTCAATAATAAGCTTGATGTTATCTCCCTTTTTCAATAAGTTGTCGCCCCAGCAGATATGGTCGGTGAAATATTTTTCCAGCTTGTAATGCTTCAAAAAGCACTCGATATAGCCCTGCTGACAATTGCTGACAATGAAAAGGGGACAGCGCTCTTTGAGGTATGCAAAGGTTTCCTCGGCTTTATCGTAAATTTCGCCGCCGTGTTCGGCGAGATAGTCATTTTCGTGCGAAGCGCAAAGTTCCATTATCTCCATTCGGCGCTCTTTCGAATATTTTCCGAAGAATTTATCGGCGATAACGTCCATTGTCAGACCCATTATGCCTTGTATATCCGCCTGAGTGAGCCTAACATCTATATCATTGTGCGCGAGCGCTTCATTCCACGAATCGGCAACGCTCTTTGAGCTGTCCCAGAGTGTTCCGTCAACATCAAATATGATACCGTCTGCGTTCATTTTTCTTTTTCCTTTCTGCTTTCTTTTCCATACATTATTATATAGTATAAACCCAAAGCTGTCAATATCATTACATGGCACTGCCGCGGTCTTTCAACAGGAAGATCAACAGCAAATATTTTGTTAAAAACCGCCGCATTTCGCCGTAATTTCGTATGCCGCTAACGGGCGGATATGGAATCCGCCCCTACGGAATCTGCGTACCCTTACGAATTTAAATAATTACGCATTACGCATTAATTTAGTTCTTGCGTGAAAGTTGCGACAAATTTTTCTTGACATATATATCGGATTGGTATATAATTAATCTGATTAATTATGTTCGGAATAAGGCATCGGCAGTCTTTCCCACAAGAGCGGAAAAGCTCTTTTTCTCACCGCGCCATATGCCCCTTGAATGTTTTTTATCACACCGAAACTTGCTCTAATATTACGTCTTTACGAACGTTTCGGCTACATATTTCCTTGATGCAATACTTTATTACTTTTTTGCTCGGAAATTTATTTTTTATACTATTTTAACACTATAACACTATGGGAACACCGAGATCACCGCTAAAAACCATTCACGACCGTTTTTTCACGCTCTATAGCTTGATGTACGGCAAAATTTTTCCAAAACGGCGGAATGAACGCACGGCGGCAGATATTTTATTCGGCTTTTCCCCATGACCAGAAAAGCGAGGTTGAAAAATTGGCTAACAACGAAAACGAGATCGAAACCATTACCGTCAATATGTACGGCGAGAGGATATCTCCAAAAAAACAGGACAAGACAGCGTCCGAACAGTCGGCGCAGAACAGCACTTCACGCTATAACCGCCCGAACGGTTATCATCAGAACGGATATCAGAAGAAAAATTACTACAGAAACGGCAAAAAGCCTTACTACAACTACAGACAGCGCACAAACCGTCAGGATCAGCGCCAGACAGCGCTTTCGATAACTCCCGAAAGCGATCCGCTCGGAGCTGCTATCTCCGCAGCAACGGCTGCTCCGACAGCTCCCGTTGTCCGCACGAACGCTCCGCAGAGAAACAGCAGACCGCAGTACCGTCAGAAAAACTACAACAGAAACCGTTCATCTCAGAATCAGAACAACAAGGCTAACAGCGCTCCCCAGAACATCGGCGAGGCTTTGCAGGCTGCCGATATGACAGGCATTTTCAGAACAAATCACCGCAGCGTTAAGCGCACACCGATCAGAATAATCCCACTCGGCGGAATCAACGAGATCGGCAAGAATATAACTGTTTTTGAGTGTGCAAACGATGCTTTCATCGTTGACTGCGGAATGACATTCCCCGACAGCGATATGCCCGGCGTTGACCTTGTTATCCCCGATTTCACATATATCGAGCAAAACGCTGACAAGATAAGGGGCGTTGTCATCACTCACGGACACGAAGATCACATCGGCGCACTCGCTTATCTTCTCAAAAAGGTGAACATTCCCGTTTACGGAACAAGGCTTACTATCGGACTTATCGAGGGCAAGCTCAAAGAGCACGGTCTTCTCGAAAGTGCGAAGCTCAACGTTGTAAAACCCCGTCAGACGATAAAAATGGGCTGTATGGCGGTCGAATTTATCCGCGTTAACCACTCTATCCCCGATGCGGTCGGACTTGCCATCCACACTCCTGCAGGCGTTATTGTCCACACGGGCGACTTCAAGGTCGACTTCACGCCTATCGAGGGCGGCATCATCGACCTTGCACGTTTCGGCGAACTCGGAAGCAGGGGAGTTCTTGCGCTTATGGCGGATTCGACCAACGCGGAACGTCCCGGTCACACGGCTTCGGAGCGAACAGTCGGAAACTCCTTTGTGAAGCTTTTCGACCGTGCAGAGAGCAAGCGCATAATCATTGCGACATTCTCCTCGAATATCCACCGCGTTCAGCAGATCGTCAACTGCGCTATTGCACACGACCGAAAGATCGCTGTATTTGGCAGAAGTATGCTCAACGTTATTTCGACTGCTATCGAGCTTGGATACCTGAAAGTTCCCGACGGACTTATCATCGACCTTGACGCTATGAACCGTTTCCCTGCGGAAAAGATAGTTCTTATCACGACGGGAAGTCAGGGCGAGCCTATGTCGGCGCTCTCGCGAATGGCTATGAACGAGCATAGGCACGTTACGATAACTCCGAATGATTTCATTATAATAAGCGCAAATCCTATCCCGGGCAACGAAAAGCTTGTAACAAAGGTCGTAAACGAGCTTCTCCGTGCAGGTGCGGAGGTTATTTACGAGTCGATGTACGATGTTCACGTTTCGGGACACGCTTGTCAGGAAGAACTTAAGCTTATACTTTCGCTGACAAAGCCGAAGTATTATATACCTGTCCACGGCGAATACAAGCACCTCAAAAAGCAGTCTGATCTTGCTATAGACCTTGGAATGGACCCGAACAATGTTATCATCTCGAACATTGGCAACGTCATCGAATCGGACGGCGTTGATATGAAGATAACGGGTCAGGTCCAGGCAGGAAGAGTATTCGTTGACGGACTCGGCGTAGGCGATGTCGGTTCTATCGTTATCCGCGACAGAAAGCATCTTGCCGAGGACGGACTTATCATCGCAGTTGCGACTATCGAGCTTGAAAGCGGAACTATCCTTGCAGGTCCTGACGTTGTATCGAGAGGCTTTGTATATGTCCGTGAATCGGAGGAGCTTATGGTTGCGGCCAAGGAAATTCTCACGAACACGCTCACCGATTGTCTTGACTCGGGAACAAGAGAGTGGAACACGATAAAGACCCGAATGAAGGACGATCTCAGCGAATTCATCTTCCAGAAGACGAAGAGAAAGCCGATGATACTTCCTATTATAATGGAAATATAATTTGTACCCCTCTGTAGGGACGGGGGTTCACCGCCCGTTCGCAAACGATGAATTTAAGGTTTTAAACGGGACGGGAAACCCGTCCCCTACAGAATAATGGTTTTATTTGCAGATAATACTGCGGTTCATAAATTTACCCCGTAAATTACGCCCGTATGGAGGTGCGTTTATTTGACAGGAAAACAATGGCTTGCTTTCAAGCTGGTATCAATTCTGCTCGTTGTCGTTTCAATGGCTTCGGCGTTTGCGCTTTCGGAAACGCAGCCTGCGATGTTCTGGACGATGCTCTGCATCACGGCGCTGACGGCGATAGCGTTCCTTGCGCTGTTTTCGGCGGCGCAGAAGAATCTTCACCATTTCGTGACGGAAATGGAGTCACAGCTCAACGTTACCGAGCGTGACTCGCTTTACAAATTTCCTGCGCCTGCGGTGATAATCGACAGCGACGGCATAATCGTATGGTATAACATCTCATTCAGCGAAAATGTCTACAGTGCTGATGCTTTCGGCGTTGACATTCGCTCTATCATCGATGTTGACCTCGAAAAAGTTATGGCGAACAAGGAAACTACGGTCGATTTTGAGGCTTCGCACTTCCGCATCTCGGCGATAACGACCGAAAAGACGGATATCGAGTCGAAGCTCATCTCCTCGCTCACACTCCTCTACTTCGAGGACATCAGCGACCTTATCAATTTGCAGACCGAGATGAACAACCTCCGTCCGTCCGTTATGGTTATCTCGATAGACAACTTTGAAGAGCTTCTTTCGGACGAAAAGGAGTCGGAAAAGTCGCATATCCTCATTCAGATCGAAAAGCTTCTCGAAACCTATCTCGAAGAAAAGCACGGTATCCTGCGAAAGCTTGCTCCAGATCGCTTTTTCGCCGTTGCTGAGGACAGATACATCAACGCTATGATAGCGGACAAGTTCAAGATACTTGAAGAGGTCAGAGCTATCCCCGTTACTGGCAAGACCCCGATAACCCTTTCGATAGGCGTCGGCATCGGTTCGGTAGACCTCGAAGAGAGCGAACAGTTCGCACGTCAGGCACTTGAAATGGCGCAGGGCAGAGGCGGCGATCAGGCTGCCGTTAAGCGCGAAGATGGCTATGAATTCTTCGGCGGCGTTTCAAAGGGCATCGAAAAGCACACAAAGGTAAAAACACGTATCGTTGCGGCGGCACTCACGGACATCATCGAATCCTCGTCCTCCGTTTACATTATGGGACACAGAAACGGCGATATGGACAGCGTTGGTTCGGGCGCGGGACTTTGCGGCGCGATAAGGATACTTCGCCCCGATATCCCCGTAAACATGGTCGTTGACCTTGAACGTAACCTTGCAAAGCCTATCATAGGCAGACTTAATGAAAATCTCCGTGATGAAGAACCCGTTTTCATCTCGCCCGAGGACGCTCTCGGAAAAATGGACGAAAACAGCCTTCTCATCATCGTTGACACAAACAACAAAGACCTCCTCGACAGCCCCGAAGTTTATGCTGCCGCAAAGCAGGTCGTTGTCATTGACCACCACAGACAGGTCGTTAATTATATCGACAACGCTGTTATTTTCCACCACGAGCCTTACGCTTCGTCGGCGTGTGAAATGACGGCAGAGCTTATACAGTATTTTCCCGGCATCGACAAGCTCCAGAGCTACTATGCTGACGTTATGCTCGCGGGTATCATGCTCGACACAAAGGATTTCGTTATGCGCACGGGCGTGAGAACGTTCGAGGCGGCGGCTTTCCTCCGAAAGCTCGGTGCGGATATGGTCGCAGTAAAGAACCTTTTCGCGAACACAATGGCTTGCATACAGAAGCGTTCAAAGCTTATCGCCGATGCGGAGATATACAAGCGCTGTGCAATTGCAGTTGACGATACCGCGGACGAATACATTCGCGTTGCTTCGGCTCAGGCTGCCGATCAGATGCTTGAAATTGTCGGCGTTGACGCAAGCTTCGTTATATTCCGCATACCGACGGGTGTAAACATTTCCGCACGTTCGCTCGGTGCGATGAATGTTCAGATCATTATGGAAAAGCTCGGCGGCGGCGGTCACCAGACAATGGCGGCGGCTCAGCTCAACGATGTGAGAGTTACCGAAGCCAAGGCAAAGCTTATCAGCGCAATTGACGAATATATTCAAAACATTTCGTAAAATTGAAATATAATATTACTTATAGTAGAAAGGAAGTAGTAAAAATGAAAGTTATTTTCTTACAGGACGTTAAGGGAACAGCAAAAAAAGGTGAAGTAAAAGAGGTTTCGGACGGTTACGCCCGCAACTTTCTCCTCGGAAAAGGACTTGCTGTTGAAGCAAACGCAAAGAATATGAATCTTCTCGAGGGCAAAAAGTCCTCCGAACAGCACAAGGCTGACGTTGCAAAGCAGGAGGCTCTTGACAGCGCCGCTAAAGCAAAGGGCAAGAAAGTTGTCATCAAGTGCAAGGCCGGTCAGGGCGGAAAGCTCTTCGGCTCTGTTACCGCAGGCAACGTTGCCGATGTTGCAAAGGAACAGCTCGGCATTGCCATTGACAAGAAGAAAGTTTCTCTTTCCACTGAAATAAAGGCATTCGGAACATACACTGCCGAACTCAAATTCCACGCAGGCATTTCCGAAAAGATCACAGTTGAGGTAGTTGAGGAATAATGGCTGACAATATCGACCTCAGCGAATTTTCATCGAACGAGCTTCCGTTCAGCCTTGATGCGGAGCAGAGCGTTATCGGCGCGATGCTTATCGACCCCGACGCTCTCACAACGGCGATGAACTACCTCAAATCCGAAAGCTTCTACATTTCGATGCACCGCGATCTTTACAGCATCATAACGCGAAATTTCGCAATGGGCGTAAGGTCGGACGCTGTCACCGTTCTCGATGAAGCCGTAAAAGAGGGCATTTTCGAGAACGCCGCCGCAGGAAAAGAATATCTCGTCGAGATAAGCCGCGGTATCCCGTCAACGGCGAATATCGAAAGCTACTGCAAGATAGTTGCGGAAAAGTTCTATCTCCGCTCGCTCATCACGGCTTCAAAAGAGATAATGGATATGTGCCGGAACGGCGAGGAAAGTGCGGAGATGATGCTCGATTATGCCGAGCAGAAGATCTTCGATATCCGTCAGGGCAGAGATGCCGACGGTCTGCGTAAGATTGAGGACGTTGTTGTTGAAGCTTATGATGATATCTCAAAAAAATCGGGCGAGGACAGAGAAAAATACCTCGGAATGGGTTCGGGCTTTTCAAAGCTTGACGGCGTTATAACGGGTCTTAACAAATCCGACCTGCTTATCGTTGCCGCCCGTCCTGCCATGGGTAAGACCTCGTTCGTACTTAACATTGCCGCAAACGTCTGCCGACACAGGAACGACAAGGAAGTTGTCATTTTCTCGCTCGAAATGTCGAACGAGCAGCTTGTCACCCGTATGCTTTCGTCCGAGAGTCTTGTTGAGAGCGAAAAGCTTCTCAAAGGCACAATTCAGGACGACGACTGGACAAAGCTTGCCGACGGCGCAGAGCGTCTTTCGGGAATGCAGATATACCTTGACGATACGGCAGGCATCACCGTTACTCAGATGAAAGCAAAGCTGAGGCGAATGAAGAACCTCGGACTTGTTATCATCGACTATCTCCAGCTCATGAGTTCGGGCAGACGCATCGACAACCGTGTAACGGAAATTTCCGAGATCACACGTCAGCTAAAGCTTATGGCAAAGGAACTCAACGTTCCCGTTATCGTGCTTTCACAGCTTTCGCGTTCGGTCGAATCGAGAACGGACAAACGCCCCGTGCTTTCCGACCTTCGTGAATCGGGTTCTATCGAGCAGGACGCAGACATTGTAATGTTCCTCTACCGTGACCATTACTACAACAAGGAAAAATGCCCCGACCCGACCCTTGCGGAATGTATCGTTGCGAAAAACCGACACGGTGAAACGGGTACAGTGCCTCTGCGCTGGAACGGACAGTTCACGCTGTTCCTCACCGATGACAGAGTTCCCGTCGGAGATCAGAAATGAGCGATTCAAAAAATTCTCATATCGTTTTGGAAAATATACGGCTTGCCGCCGAGCGTTTCGGTATGTTCGGCGAAGCCGATACGATGATCTGCGCCTTATCGGGCGGAGCGGACAGCGTTTGCCTTACGCTTGCGCTGAAAGAGCTTTCGTCCGAATACGGCTTCAGGCTTAAAGCTGTTCACGTCAACCACCTTTTGCGCGGCGCGGAGAGCGACCGTGACGAGCAGTTCTGCCGTGACCTATGCGAAAGAACGGACATTCCGCTGACGGTCTTCCGTGCGGACGCGGCGGCTTTTTCCAAGGAGCATAAAATGTCGCTCGAATCGGGCGCACGAAAGCTCCGCTATGGATTTTTCGATGAAGTATGCGAAGAAAATGCAAAGATCGCCACGGCTCACACTCTTTCGGACAGCGCGGAAACGGTCATTTTCAACCTTTCCCGAGGAACCGGTCTGAAAGGACTTTGCGGAATTCCGCCCGTTCGTGATAAAATGATACGTCCGCTTATATACTGTAAGCGTGAGGAGATTTTATCGTTCCTTTCGGAAAAGGGTCAGGACTTTGTGACAGACAGCACGAATCTTTCCGATGATTATTCGAGAAATAAGATAAGACACAACGTTATCCCCGTGCTTGAAGAGCTCAACAGCGGCTTTTTCGAGAGCATAAAGCGGCTCACGGAGAGTCTTTCCGAGGACGAACGCTTTCTTTCCGAGCTTGCCGCAGAGCATTATGACGATGATCTGCGGAATGTTGACGCTTCGGTTCGCCGCAGGGTGATAAAGCAGAAGCTTCGCGAGGCAGGCATCGAACCCTCGGGCGAAAAGATACTTTCGGTCGAGGAATGTGCGCTGAAAGGAAACGGAAAGACCATTCTTTCGGGCGAGCTTTACGCCGCTGCGAAAAACGGCAGGATACGGACCGAGATCATACCTCGGAAACGCCTTGTTTTCCCCGAAACAAAAGCCATTATCGGCGAAAATCCGTTTTTATGTGATAAAACGGTGATAATTAGCGTAAACAACGGGGAAAATAATGCGGGCAGGGCGTATGTTAATGATTTATTAACAAAATTTGTGCTTGATTGTGATAAAATACAAGGTGAACTTATTTTGCGCAATCGGCGTGACGGTGACGGCTTTATCCGTGCAGGACGGAACTTCACAAGCAGTCTTAAAAAGCTTATGAATGAGAGCGTTCCCGTCGGCGAAAGGGATAAGATCGCCATAATTGCCGATGATAAAGGTATTATCTGGGCGGAGGGCTTCGGAATTGCCGAAAGGGTAAAGCCCGATGCTTTTACAAAAAGCTATATGAATATAAATGTAAAGGAAAAATTATAATGAATGCAGTCGGACTTAAATGCGAAAAACTCGACAGAATAAAGAAAGTAGTCATAACGGCGGACGAGATCGCCGAAAAGACAGCGGAAGCAGGAAAGCTTATTGACCGTGAATATGAGGGAAAGCCGCTTCTGCTCGTCAGCATTTTAAAGGGCGCTTATATTTTCCTCGCCGATCTTTCAAGAGCGGTTTCCATTCCGTGCGAGATCGGATTTATGGCGGCGGAAAGCTACGGCGCAGGTCTTTCTTCCTCGGGAAATGTAAAGATAACGCTTGACTTAAAGCAGGATATTTCCGAATATCACGTTGTCATCGTTGAGGACATCGTTGACTCGGGAAGAACACTTTCCAAGATAGTTGAGATGCTCCGCGAAAGAAACCCTCTTTCGCTCAAGGTTCTCACTCTCCTTGACAAACCCGAGCGCAGAGCCGTGGATTTCAAGCCCGACTACACGCTTTTCACTATACCCGATTTCTTCGCAGTCGGCTACGGACTGGACTGCGGCGAATACTACCGCAATCTGCCTTACATCGCAGAATACGACCCAAATTAAATATATTCTGACATTTTTACTCGACGCAGGAATTAAGGTATTGAGCATCACAAGGCTCGGAAAGGAATGAATGACCAATGGCACCAAAAAAATCCTCAAACAGAGGACTGCTTATCTATGTCGGGGTGCTTCTTGCGGCAATGATACTTATCGTCGCACTTATGAAGCAGGCTACTAAAACCGTTTCGGAATACAGCTATTCCGATATTATGAGCTTCTTTGACAATTATCAGGTAAGCGAATACAACTTCGACCTCGGCACGGGCGAGCTTAATATGACCGTTACTCTCGATGACGGAACGGAAAAGCTCATCAATTACGTTGTTCCGAACGTTACTGTTTTCCTCAACGAAATTCAGACGGGTACGGAAAATTACCGCAAGGAATACAACGCCGCACACCCTGACGCTCCGCTCAAAATGGAATATTACAAAATTCAGGATAACTCGTGGCTTTACAACCTCGTTCCGTCGATAATCATAATCATTCTTATGGTTGCGCTCTTCTTCTTTATGATAAGGCAGGCAGGCGGCGGCGGAAAGATCAACAGCTTCAGCAAAGCCAATGTCAAGACGACCTCGAACACGAAGCACACTTTTGACGATGTTGCAGGCGCAGACGAGGAAAAGGAAGAGCTTGCGGAGATAGTTGACTTCCTCAAAAATCCTAAGAAATACAGCGAAATGGGCGCGCGTATCCCTAAGGGCGTTCTTCTTATGGGCCCTCCGGGTACAGGTAAAACTCTTCTCGCAAAGGCTGTTGCAGGCGAAGCGGGAGTTCCGTTCTTCTCAATTTCGGGTTCGGACTTCGTTGAGCTTTATGTCGGTGTCGGCGCTTCGAGAGTAAGAGATCTTTTTGAAACAGCGAAGAAAAACGCTCCTGCCATTGTTTTCATCGATGAGATCGATGCCGTAGGCCGTCACAGAGGTGCAGGCCTTGGCGGCGGTCACGATGAACGTGAGCAAACGCTCAACCAGCTCCTTGTTGAAATGGACGGCTTTGAGGGCAACGAGGGCGTTATCGTCATCGCCGCTACGAACCGCCGTGATATCCTTGACCCTGCGCTCCTCCGTCCGGGCAGATTTGACCGTCAGATAACGGTAAGCTACCCCGACATCAAGGGCAGAGAAGATATACTCAAAGTCCACACGAAGAAAAAACCTCTCGCTCCCGATGTAAGCCTTTCCACTATCGCAAAATCGACAGCAGGCTTTACGGGCGCTGACCTTGAAAACCTTACGAACGAAGCTGCTCTTATCGCAGCTCGCAAGGAGAAGAAAGCTATCACAAAGGCTGATATCGAAGAAGCCGTTATCAAAGTTATCGCCGGTCCTGAAAAGAAGAGCCGTGTTGTTACTCAGGAAGAGCGCCGCACCGTTGCTTACCACGAAGCAGGTCACGCTGTCGTAACATACTATCTCCCGTCGCAGGACAGCGTTCATCAGGTAACTATCATTCCTCACGGCGGCGCAGGCGGTATGACTATCCACCTCCCGTCGAAAGAACCGTCCCTCATTGACGTTAATGCAGAGCGCATCGAAGACGAGATCAAGGTATGCATGGGCGGACGTGTTGCCGAGGAACTTATCATCGGCATGGGTTCGGCAGGCGCAGTCAGCGACCTCCAGCGTTCGACAAAGATCGCAAAGGATATGGTCACAAAGTACGGTCTTTCCAAGCTTGGTCTTGTTGTTTACGCAGATCAGAACGATGAGCCTTTTGTTGGAATGGGCTACGGCCGTTCAAACGGCATCTCCGAGCGTGTTCAGGGCGAGATCGATGATGAGATCCACCGCATCGTTACCGAAAACTATGAAGCCTGCGTTGCGATACTCAAAGAGCACATCGACCAGCTTCACCTTCTTGCCAAGTATCTTATCGCGCACGAGAAGATCGACGGCGCAGACTTTGAAAAGCTTATGAAGGGCGAGATACCTGCCGAAACTATCGAGAAGGACTACGAGGAATATATGAATTCCGTTATCACTCCCGAGGATAAGGCTGAAAATTCCGATGCTCCTGCCGATAATGCAGATACAACAGCAGATGCTTCTTCCGAAGATGATGCTTCTTCCGAAGAAGTTGCTTCCGCAGAAGATAATTCCGATGCAAAGGCTGACGAAAACGCTTCAACAGAAGAAAAATCTGATGATTCGGACGAAAACAAGGAATAAATCCAAAATTTATTACAGACCGCACTTTAACGTGCGGTTTGTTTTTACAATTTGAAATAACAAAATTCGACTGTGCTGCGGCTTATAATAGAAAAAAGGGGGAAAAGTAATGGACAAAAACTCACCGATAGAGGAGCTTCACGGCGTCGGAAAAAAACGTGCGGAACTGTATGCGAAGCTCGGTATCTTCACGGTCGGCGACCTTATCTGCCATTACCCCCGAAGCTATATCGACTACTCCGCGCCGACTGAGATCGCGGAAACCGTTCTTTTCGAGCATAACGTCATAAAGGCGCGGATAATAAAGAAAATGCCTGCGGCGAGGATTCGGAGCGGACTTGTGCTTTACAAGATAATCGCCGCCGACGACAGCGCAAACATCACGATAACCTTTTACAACAACCGCTTCGCCTATGAAGCGCTTGAAACAGACGAGGAGTATCTTTTCTCGGGCAAGATCAACGGAAATATGGTTCGCCGTGAGATGAACACGCCGCTTTTCGTCCGTGCCGATACGAAAAATCTCCTCAAACCCGTTTACAGGCTCACAGAGGGGATAACCTCAAACATTATCAGCGCGAACATTTCGCAAGCGCTCGACAGCATCGGCGACGAGGGCTACATTGACCATATCCCGAATTTTATCCGACAGAAATATCACCTTGCTTCGCTCGAATATTCGCTTAGGAATATCCATTTCCCGTCCGATGCGCACATTGCGGAAATGTCGAAAAAGCGGCTTGCTTTTGACGAAATGTTGAAGCTTCAGCTTGGAATGAGCATGATGAAGAATCGAAGCCGCGAGCTTGCGGGCATACAGATGAACAAGCTTGCCGACTCGCTCAATGAATTCCGCAAGCGTTTGCCTTTCGAGCTCACGGGAGCGCAGGTTCGCGCCGTGAACGAGATAACGGACGATATGTGCCGCGAGTACCCGATGAACCGACTTGTTCAGGGTGACGTTGGCTCGGGCAAAACTGCTGTTGCGGCGGCGGCGGCGCTGTTCTGCTTTAAAAACGGCTGTCAGACCGCACTTATGGCTCCTACGGAAATACTTGCACAACAGCATTTTCGGACGCTTTCGGAGCTTCTTGAACCGTTCGGTGTAAAGGTTTGCTGCCTTACGGGTTCTATTCCGAAAAAAGAACGCACTATAATTGATGAGAAGATAAAAAGCGGCGAATTCCATGTTGTAACGGGAACTCACGCGCTTATTTCCGACACGACCGAGTTCAGGCGGCTCGGACTTGTCATCATGGACGAACAGCACCGCTTCGGCGTAAATCAGCGTGCAAAGCTTGCGCAAAAGGGTATGAATCCGCACAGGCTCGTAATGTCCGCAACGCCGATACCGAGAACGCTTGCGATGATAATTTACGGCGACCTTGATATCTCGGTGCTTGACGAGCTTCCAAAGGGCAGACAGAAGATAGAAACTTTTGCCGTCACCGACAAGCTTCGCGAACGTGCCTGCGGCTTCGTGCGCAAACAGCTTGACGAGGGCAGGCAGGCTTACATTGTCTGCCCGATGATAGAAGAGGACGAAAACGGTCTTGCTTCGGCGAAAAGCTATGCCGAAAATGCGGCAAAAAACGAGTTCAAAGATTATACGATCGGTATTCTGCACGGTAAAATGTCCCCTCAGGAGAAGAACGAAGCTATGGGACGCTTCAAAAGCGGCGAAACTCAGCTTCTGGTTGCGACGACGGTAGTTGAGGTCGGCGTTGACGTTCCGAATGCAACTGTTATAATGATAGAAAACGCCGAGCGGTTCGGACTTTCGCAGCTTCATCAGCTCCGCGGACGAGTTGGACGAGGTTCGCATCAGAGCTACTGTATTCTCATTGCAGGAAATGTTTCGCCCGAAACGAGGGAGCGTTTGAAAATAATGACGGAAACCTCGGACGGGTTTAAGATATCGGAATATGACCTTAAAATGCGCGGCGCAGGTGATTTCTTCGGCGAACGTCAGCACGGTCTGCCCGAGATGCGGCTTGCCGACCCGTCAATGGATAGGCAGCTGATAGGCACGGCGCAGAATGCGGCAAAGGATATTCTCGAAAAGAGTGCAGACCTGAGTGCTTTCCCCGAATTAAAATCGGACATCGACAAGATGTTCTCCTCGGGAGCGGCGAGCGCGCTTTGATCAATTCGGAATTAATTATATTTTTCCGAAAGGTATCTAAGAAAACGCTGATTAATACGTTTTTGCCATTTTTCAAAATGTTTATGTCAAATTGACATTAAAGGCGTAAACTCGTACATTTCTCAAAATGGCAAAACGAACGCTTCGCTTTAATCAGCTTTTTCCTAATCATCTGAGGGTCGCGCGTCCCGACCATTCAACAAAAAATAAACCATTAAAATCGCATTTTCTGCGGGACGGGAAACCCGTCCCCTACAATAAATTTTCAAATCACAATAATTCGGAATTCCGCATTCCGAATTATCACAAGGGTGGATTTTATGCTTAATTTACTATTTCTGGGTGATGTTGTCGGCGAGGGCGGCTGTGAGTTCGTCCGCAGCAAGATCAGCGGCATCAAAAAGGAAAACAATATCGACATTGTTGTTATAAACGGCGAAAACAGCGCAACGGGCAACGGCATCACACCTTATTCCGCAAAGCAGCTTTTCTCGCTCGGCGCGGACGTTATCACAACGGGAAACCACTGCTTCCGCCGCAAGGAGATAATGCCGCTTTATGATGAAAAAGACTGCCTTTTGCGGCCTGCGAACTTCCCCGAGGGAAATGTCGGAAAGGGTGTTTGTATCCTCGACCTCGGCAGGACGGAAATAGCTGTGATAAACCTTATGGGAACGCTTTATCTTGAGGCGCTCGACAATCCGTTCACGGTCGTTGACGAGCTTTTAAAGGACATCAAAACGCCGAACATTTTCATCGATTTTCACGCAGAAGCCACTGCGGAGAAGAAGTCGCTCGGTCAGTATCTTGACGGCAGGGTAACGGCTGTTCTCGGCACTCATACTCACGTTCAGACCGCTGATGAAACGATACTTCCGCACGGCACGGCTTACATCACGGACGCAGGAATGTGCGGCGCAGAGCTTTCCGTTCTCGGCGTGAAAAGCGAGCTTGCGATAAAAAAACAGCGTTTCCACGCACCCGTAAAGTTTGAAGAGTCAAACGAGAAGCAATTTATCAACGGTATTGTTGTTTCATTTGACGAAAAATTCGGCAAAGCACACAGTATAAAACGTTTAATAATTAGATAATTCTCCAAATATACCCTTTAAGTATTGAAAGTACGTCATAAATGTTGTATAATAATGGTATTAAAGGAAAAAGCTGCCCAATTGTCAGACACGTTTTCTGAGGGTGTCCGATGATGAAAACATCTTTGTTTTCTGCGATGTATGGACTTACGGAAAAGTGCCATATCTTCTTATCAAAGTCAGCATTTCCTTAACACCGAAAATGACCTGTAAGAGCAGTTATCTTTCAGGCGGCTCAATAAAATATCCGGGGGAAATGACCATGGAAGTATTGAAGGTATCATCAAGATCTGCGCCGAATTCAGTCGCAGGAGCGATCGCAAGCGTTATCCGTGACGCCGGAGAAGTGGAAGTTCAGGCAGTCGGAGCCGGCGCAGCCAATCAGGCGATAAAGTCCATTGCAGTTGCAAGGGGATATCTTGCGCCGATAGGGATAGACCTTATCTGTATTCCTGCCTTCGCAAGCGTAGAGATCGAGGGCGAAGAGCGCACGGCTATAAAGCTTATCTGCGAGAAACGATAAAATTATGGTTTTTAGATGCGACCTATAGTATAATTATTTTATGCTGCCAATCCTGTCCGTGTAAACGGAAAGGAGTAAAAGAAAGCAGCACAGCCAAAATAACTCCCCCCACAGAATGGCACTCTGTGGGGGTTTTTTGGTGTGAAAACCGTGGATAGATATTCACTACTTCATTTCAAGATAAGTTATAACATATCTTTTTTCCCTTATCAAGTTTTTTATAAAATAAAAAACGTCAGAACACGAGATAAATCTCCACCAATATTGACTTTCCGCAGATTAAATTCTATAACTTCGCTTTGGCAATATTCTGAAAATAAAGGTATTTTAAAATGTCAGATTTCATTTATTCCGATACAAACAAACATTACCACACGCAGAGCTACTATCTGAAAAAACGTTTCGGCAGAAAGACTGTCAAGGTTTCGCTCAACGGAAATTTCACCTGCCCAAACCGTGACGGTTCAAAGGGTGTTGGCGGCTGCACGTTCTGCTCGGCTTCGGGGAGCGGTGACTTCGGCGGCGATCCGAGTGTTCCGATTGAAGTACAGTTTGACGAGGTTCGCTCAAAGCTTATCAAAAAATGGGGCGAACCGCTTTACATTCCGTATTTTCAGGCGAACACGAACACTTACGGGAGCATCGAAAAGCTTCGCTGTTTATTTGAAAAGGCTTTGACCCTGCCGAACGCTGTCGGACTGGCTGTTTCAACACGCCCCGACTGCATTTCCGATGAAGCGGCTGATTATCTTGAGGAGCTTTCAATGCGGACTTACCTTGTTGTTGAACTCGGTTTGCAGACGATATCCGATGAAACTGCCGAGCGTTTGAACCGCTGTCACAGCTATGCTGATTTTCTGCGGGGATATGAGATGCTTGCTTCGCGCGGGATAAACGTCTGCGTTCACATTATTGACGGACTGCCCGATGAGAGCTGCGAAATGATGCTCGAAACTGCAAAAGCTGCGGCTTCGCTTCGTCCACACGCATTAAAAATTCATATGCTCCACATAATAAAGGGGACTAAGCTTGCGGAGGAATATGAGCGCGCGCCGTTTCCGCTTCTTTCCGCCGAGGAATACGCTTCGCTCGTCTGCGATCAGATAGAAATGATGCCGCCCGAAACTATTATCGAGCGAATAACGGGGGACGGTGCGAAGTCCGACCTTATCGCGCCGCAGTGGACGCTTGACAAAAAGCGCGTTATGAACAGCATCGACCTTGAATTCGCTCGGAGGGGGACATTTCAGGGTGATAAATTTTCACCGTGAGAGTATATTAGCGCAAAAAAGTAAAAATGGCGTAAATACGTTGTTTTTAGGTATTTTTCTGCCGTTGATTAGCCTTGCATAACAGCTTGCACAAAAAATTCCGTCACCCGTGGACAAAATTCTACACACGATTTAACAAAAATGCACTTGACCTTGCGCCGATAAAGTAGTAAACTAAATAAAATATATAATTAACGAATTTAAAAGGAGGATCTTTTCATGCTTGAAACCGATATGTCCAAAAAGTTTGTCAAAGAAGGACTGACCTTTGACGACGTACTTCTTATCCCTGCTGAATCCAACTGCACACCAAATATGGTAAGCCTTAAAACACGTCTTGCAGGTGACATCTATCTTAACACTCCTATCATCACTTCCGCTATGGATACCGTAACTGAAGCGAATATGGCTATCGCTATTGCCCGTGAAGGCGGCATCGGCGTTATCCACAAGAATATGTCTATCGAAAAGCAGGCAGATGAAGTCGATAAGGTAAAGCGTTCCGAAAACGGCGTTATCGTCAATCCGTTCTCGCTCACAGCGGACAAACTCGTTTCCGAAGCCGATGAACTTATGGGCAAATACAGAATTTCGGGCGTTCCTATAGTTGATGAAAAGGGCAAGCTTGTCGGAATCCTCACAAACAGAGATCTCCGCTTCCTCTCCGATTATTCAACACCTATCAAGGAAGTTATGACAAAGGAAAACCTTGTTACCGCTCCCGTAGGAACAGACCTCAAGGGCGCACAGAAGATCCTTATGCAGCACAAGATCGAAAAGCTTCCTATCGTTGATGAAAACGGCATTTTAAAGGGACTTATCACTATCAAGGATATTGAAAAGGCTGTCCAGTACCCGAACTCCGCAAGAGATAAGGCAGGCAGACTCCTCTGCGGCGCTGCTATCGGCGTTGCGGCAAATATGATGGAAAGAGCAGAAGCTCTTGTTGATGCTCAGGTCGATGTACTCGTTCTCGACTCCGCTCACGGTCATAATATCAACATCGTTAACGCAGTTCGCGAAGTTAAGAAAGCATTCCCGAACACTCCCGTTATCGCAGGCAACATTGCAACGGCAGAAGCAGCAGAAGCTCTTATCGAAGCCGGCGCTGACTGCGTAAAGGTAGGTATCGGACCCGGATCTATCTGTACAACACGAGTTGTTGCAGGTATCGGTGTTCCGCAGATCACAGCAATCTACGATGCAGCTTGTGCAGCAGCTAAGCATGGCATCCCCGTTATCGCAGACGGCGGTATCAAGTATTCGGGCGATATCGTAAAGGCTCTCGCAGCAGGTGCGAATGTTGTAATGCTCGGCTCACTCCTTGCAGGCTGTGAGGAATCTCCCGGAGATACAGAAATTTATCAGGGCAGACAGTTCAAGGTTTACCGTGGAATGGGTTCACTCGGCGCAATGGCTTGCGGCTCAAAGGACAGATACTTCCAGGAGAACGCAAGAAAGCTTGTTCCTGAGGGCGTTGAAGGACGTGTACCTTACAAGGGACCTGTTTCCGACACTATCTTCCAGCTCATCGGCGGTATCCGTTCGGGTATGGGTTACACAGGCTGTGAAACCATTGAAAAGCTTCACGAAAAGGCACAGTTCGTCAAGATCACGGGCGCAGGTCTTCGTGAATCTCACCCACATGATATTTATATCACTAAGGAAGCTCCGAACTACTCGGCACAGATATAAATTAAATTCGGAATTATTTTATACTGAAAGTGTACAAAAAATCGTAGCTGTTGAAAACAGGTTTATATGGGTTTTGAACCAATTTTTTGCCTACACTTTGATTAAAAATTAGTATTGTTCCGCTGATTTATCGCGAAGCACAAAATTCCGTAGGGGCGGATTCCATATCCGACCGTTGGCAACACACAAAATTACGGCAATTTTCTGTAGGGGACGGTTTTCCCGTCCCGAATCGCGAACCGATTTTCAGTATATAAATTTTTCGCAAACAAAACGACCCTGTTTTCATCGGATAAAACCGTTGAAAACAGGGTCGTTTTTTATTAAACACTTTGCAGTATAGGATAGGAGATCCGTAATTTGCATTTTTGCGGTAATTTGCGGAATACAAATAATTCCGAATTCGTCAGAAAACGCCTTGCGGCGTGGGACGGGAAACCCGCCCCCTACAGAAAATTTGCTGTAAATATAGGGTTAGGGGCGGATATTGAATCCGCCCCTACGATTTTCATTACAAACTAACGGAGTATAAATAATTCCGAATTCCTAATTCCGAATTTAATTCTTAGCCGAGTGTAACAACAACTTCGTTAACGTCCTTGAGCTTTGCAGCAGGGATAAGGTTGCCCTCGAGCTTTTCGCCGTTGAGTTCAACGCTTGCTACGCCGCTTTCTGCGCCGTTAGGATTGTTGAAGGTCATATTGAGCTTCTTTCCTCTGAATGTTTTTTCTACTGTGTAAGACTTCCACTCGGAAGAAATTGAAGGATTAACCACAAGTCCCTCTGCGTTAGGACGCATACCGAGGATACCCTCAACTGTACCTACCATTACTGTAGATGCTGTACCTGTGAGCCAATGAACATGTGCGCGGCCTGCGAATGGGCTGTCCTTGCCCTCTACGAACTGACCGTAAACGTATGGTTCGAGGCATCTGTGGTCTGCATTGTCGTTATATGTTGCAGGAGCTGCTTCCTTCCAGTACTTATAAGCACGGTTGCCGTGACCGAGGAGGGATTCTGCAAGAATGAGCCAGCCCTGAGGCTGAGAGAAGATACCTGCATTTTCCTTTGTGCACTTGTTGAAGCACTGCATAAGTGCGCCGTTAAATCCGTGTTCAACATAAGGAGGATACATTACCATTGCGCCGTAAGGAGTGTTGAGTTCTCTTTCAACGCTGTCCATAGCCTTTTCAGCCTGCTCCTTGCTTGCAAAGCCGGAGATAACGGACCATGACTGTGGGTTGAGCCACATATTTGCTTCGGGGTCTGTTCTCTGACCGATAACAGCGCCGTCTTCCTTGTAACCTCTGATCCATCTGTCCTCGTTCCAGCAAGCTGCGAGAATTTCGTCAAGCTTAGCCTTGATATCGTCGAGCTGCTTGATATAGTCAGCGTCGTTCTTAAGAACAGCATATTCACGGAGGATCTTAACTGCATATACGAGCTGGAAAGCAACGAATGTGGATTCGCCCTTCTTGCCAAGACGGAGACAGTCGTTCCAGTCAGCGTGAAGACCTGCAGGCATACCGTGGTTGCCGAGGTGGTTCATCGAGAACATGATAGCTCTCTTGAGGTGGTCGTAAACTGTGCCCTTTTCTTCGTCGTTAGCGTAGAAAATTTCTTCATCGAGGAATGCGATGTCGCCGCTTTCGGAGATGTACTTGTAAATTGTCGGGAAGAGCCAGAGAGCATCGTCAGCACGGTAAGAGGGGTGTCCTGTTTCCTTAGCGTAAGCTGTGTTCTCGTCGTTCTCGTCGGGGTGATTTTCGTGACCTGCGTTATGAGTGTACTTAACGAGCGGAAGTCCTGCGCCGTTAGTAACCTGAGCGGAAAGCATAAATTCGATCTGCTTCTTAGCCATTTCGGGAGCAAGGTGAATGATACCCTGGATATCCTGAACGGTATCACGGTAGCCGAAGCCGTTACGAAGTCCGCAGTACTGGAATGAAGCTGCTCTCGACCAGATGAATGTGATGAAGCAGTTGTATGCGTTCCAAACGTTTACCATATTGTTGAAGTCAGCATCGGGAGTATTTACCTGGAAGTTGCCGAGCTTTTCGTGCCAGTAGTTCTTGAGTTCTTCAACTTCAGCTTCAACAACGCCGGCCTTTTCGTACTTAGCGATAATTTCCTTAGCAACAGCTTCGGGCTTCTGACCGAGAACGTATGTGAGTTCCTTTGTTTCGCCGGGCTGAAGAACGATGTCACTCTGGAGTGCGCCGCAGGAGTTTGTGTTGTAGTTGAGCTGACCCTTAAGACCGTCTTCGATGCCCTTAGGATTTGCATAGCTTCTGTATGAGCCAACGAAAGAATCACGGTCGCCGCAGTAAGCATCTACCTTAGCCTTAGCAACGCCGAGGAAACGCTCGTTGTTAGGATTCTTGAAAATTTCATTCTGCTTCTGGAGGATAAAGTTATCCTTGAAGTAGGTGCGTGTGATGAAGAGTGTATACTGGAGATTTACCTGATCCTGCTCGTAGTTGTTGTCGTTAACGAATTCGCAGTAGCCTGTAACGGAAAGCTTTCTCGGCTTGCTGTCAGTGTTTGTGATCTTGGCAGCCCAGACTTCATAAGTAGCGTCCTTAGGAACATAGTATGTAACTTCGGACTTGATGCCCTTGTATTCGGAAGTGATAACTGTGTAAGCAGTACCGTGACGGCATTCGCTCTTGAATTCAGCGAGATCCTTGCATACAGGCGCCCAGGAAGCAGACCAGTATTCGCCTGTTTCGCCGTCCTTGATGTAAACGTAACGGCCCGGCTGATCGGCAGCAACGGAGTTGAAACGATAACGGATAACACGACCGTTAGCGCCGCTCTTTACGAAGCTGTAACCGCCTGCGTTGTTGGAGATGATAGCGCCGTATTCGGGAGAACCGAGGTAGTTCGCCCAAGGTGCGGGAGTTTCTGGATTTGTGATGACATATTCCTTATTTGCAAGGTCAAAATGTCCGTAGTTCATGGGAACACGCTCCTTTGAAATCTTAATATTTTTGCATCTTTTCCTGAAAAAACGCAAAGACACCCCTTTTGGATAAAATTGCCTTGTAATCGTTTCTTCATTGTTATTTCAATTGTATCATTTTCATACAAACATTTCAAGGGGGTATCAAAAAAATTCACAATTTCAAACGATTAAGGCGGTCAAAAACTTTACAAAATGACATAAAACGGGTTTTAGTCAAAAAGAATTTACTGAAAAACCGGTCAATGTTTGACAGCACAGTACAAAGATGATAAAATAATAAAAAACGGCTATGAAAGGAACGGCTATGACATTTAAAAAGATAATTCCTGCGGTGATGCTTGCACTCTTCCTTGCCGCCTGTGCAAATCAAACCAATGAAAACGTTCGGACGGACATTACAGCCGCCGTTTCGTCCGAAATTGTTTCCGAAACGGTTTCGGCGGAAGAAACGATCGCCGAAAAGGAAGAAACATCTGTTATAACAACTGCCGAAACTGCTCCCCTTTATGAGCTTGACGAAAGCAGGAAAGCCGACCGCACATACGCTGAAATTTCGGACGATACGCCGTTTTTCTCCTGCGGATATGAGCAGACGGGGCTTGTTTCTGCGGAGAATTTTTCCGACAAGGCTCTTATTGAAAGAGCAAAGGAGGCATTGCTTTCCTCCGAGGTATATATCGAGCTTTACGATGAAGTCAAAAGCCGCCTGCCCGACCGAGAGCCTGCGATTGCTGTCTGCTGTTCAAAGGTGATGACTTTCGACCTTGACGGGAATGGCTTGGGCGAGTATGCGTTTCTGTTCAGCTTTGAACCCGATTTTGACAATACTGACGAGGAAATGGTGATGAATGTTTGGGGTGCAATTGTCCCGAATACGCCTTATGCTGCTGTACTCTGCGGAGATAATGGCAAGTTTTATACTAACAGTCAAAAATATGCAATGAACACAGAGCTTTATATCCTCAATTATGGGAGCTTTGCGCAGTTTGTGGTTGACGGCGGCGTGAGCAACAACTCGTCCTGCGCAGATTATTTCAGCTATTATGACGGCAAATTTGAGCTTGAACTCCGTGAGTTCCGCAAATATGAAATTCTTGACGGGACATTCCTTATTCAGACAATGGCGCAGGCTTCAAACGCTTGGCTTATCGTATGGGACGATGAAATAAAAGGCTATGTGACCCCCGAGGCTGTGACGGTTTCCCGTGAGGAGCGTGACGAAATATTTGAAAAGCTGCCGCTTGATGCTGATGAAAAGGCTTATTTTGCAGACTTTAATATTTGTATTATAGGCAATTATTTCTACTCACTGTATAACATCGAACAATACGGCAAGACCTTTATAAAGGACGAAAACGGAGAATTTCAGAGCTTTGACGGTCTGAAAGGCTATGCTGTAAATGAACGCATAATGCGTTACTATGACCCGTTTGAGATACCTTTTGCAAAAGAACTTGACTATGAAAAAATAATTGAAACGGCAAAGGAGAACTAAAATGCTGACATATATTGATTCACACGCACATTATGATGATGAGCAGTTCGATGCCGACCGTGATGAGCTGCTCCCTAAGCTTCATGAAAACGGCGTTCGGAATATCGTAAACATCGGTTGTTCAATGGAACGCTCGAAGTTTTCGGTCGAGCTTGCAAAGAAGTACCCGTTCGTCTATGCGGCAGTAGGGATTCACCCCGAGGACGCTTCGGGCGCACCGGGCGATTACCTTGAAAAAATCCGCAGGCTTGCGGAGTATGAAAAGGTCGTTGCTATCGGCGAGATAGGTCTTGACTATCATTTTGAGGGCTTTGACCGTGAAATGCAGATACGCTTTTTTGAGGAACAGCTTGACCTTGCGAAAGAAATGGACTTGCCCGTGGTAATACATTCGCGCGATGCGACCGAGGACACAATGAATATCCTCACAAAGCACGGAAATGTCAGCGGCGTTATGCACTGCTTCTCGGGTTCGGCAGAAACGGCAAAGCAGGTGCTCAAACTCGGAATGAACATAAGCTTCACGGGCGTTCTCACATTCAAAAATGCGCGGAAAGCGATCGAAGCGCTGAAAGTTGTCCCTCTTGACAGGCTTATGCTCGAAACCGACTGCCCCTATATGGCGCCCGAGCCGAACAGAGGAAAACGCTGTGACAGCAGTATGATAGTGAATGTTATCGACAAGATAGCCGAGGTCAAAGGCATCTCGCCCGAGGCAGTTGCGGAGCAGACCATGAAAAACACGCTCAATCTGTTTTCGGGGATAAAATAAAAATGCTCTTGATATATTTTAAAAAGAGCATTATATAAATATAAAGAGAGCACACCGATAGACGGTCGCTCCCGAACTGAATGATATTGCAGATAAGTATTCCTAAAGTTAAAACTTCAATTATACTCATAGCTGTTCAAAACACACTCACTTCGTTCGTATATTTATGCTTCAAGGATAGTTTGTTTGAAGAAAATAAAATAGGCGCAATTCACTTTTTAGGTTCACGAAAATGATCTCTCATATTCGTTTTACCTTTTTGATGTGAATTGCGCCTTTTTAACTGTTAGGAAAAAGCTGATTAAAGCGAAGCGTTCGTTTTGCCATTTTGAGAAATGTACGAGTTTACGCCTTTAATGTCAATTTGACATAAACATTTTGAAAAATGGCAAAAACGTATTAATCAGCGTTTCCTTAGTACTGATCTTCGTTATCAAATTCCTTCAGCGCCGAATTGATGTCCGAATATCCATATCCAAGCCGCGCGAGGGCATTTTTGACTTTTCGCACTCCGGCTTCGTCCGTAAGATAGCGCTTGTACTTCTTTTCGACAAGCGCTTTTATCCTGTCTTTTACCGCCTCATCATCTTCGCAGTAGGCATCGATTACCTCGCTGATTATATCTTTCGGTATGCCTTTTTGCGTCAGCTTATAGCGTACTGCGACAGCGCTTTCCTTTTTTATCCCGAAAAGCTGTTTCCCCAGACGGAATGCGTACTCTCTGTCATTGACAAGTCCTTTTTCCGCCATTAATTTGCACGTCCGCAGGCACATTTCTTTCGGATAGGTCTTTTCAAGCTTTCGGAAAAGCTCGACAAAGCCGTAGTCACGCCCCGAGAGCAGATACATTGCTCGCTCCCTTGATTTGCGTTCGAGGTCTTCTTCCTTTATGCTTTCGATCGCGGAATCGGGCAGTTCCATTCCTTTTTTGAGGTTCATTTTTTCGACGGTTCTCTGCCCGATGAAGATTTTCCCGCCGCTTTCGGTCGTTATCTGCCAAGTTGTGCCCTTATAGGGTGAAAGTTCCGTTATTTTCATCAGTTCACGGGTGTAAATTCGTCGAAGTTATCGTCCTCGGTTGAGGTATCGGCGGCAGGGTCAGTTCTCTTCTTTGCGCTTGCGGCTTTGCTGATCTTTTCTGCTTCAGCCATAACATCGATCGTTTCTGCGGCAGGCTTTTCCTCGGTCTTTGGCTGTTCTTCCTCTTCCTTGTTCCTGCTTGCAAGCTCGGCTTTTATCTTATCTTCGATCTCTTTCATAACGGCAGGATTGTTGGTGAGGTATTCCTTTGCGTTGTCACGTCCCTGACCGATCTTTCCCTCGCCGTATGCGAACCAAGCGCCGCTCTTTTTGATGATATCGAGGTCAACGGCAAGATCGACTATCTCGCCGACACGGGAGATGCCCTTGCCGAACATCAGATCGAACTCACAGTCCTTGAACGGGGGAGCGACCTTGTTCTTTACGACCTTACACTTTGTGCGCGCGCCGATGACTTCGCCGTTCACCTTTATAGCTTCGCCCTTGCGGACTTCGATGCGGACAGAGCTGTAGAATTTGAGCGCACGTCCGCCCGTTGTAACTTCGGGGTTGCCGTACATTACGCCTATCTTTTCACGAACCTGATTGATGAAAATCGCAACGCAGTTCGTCTTTGAAATTACCGATGTGAGCTTTCTCATCGCCTGCGACATAAGACGTGCGAGCAGACCGACGTGGTTGTCGCCCATTTCGCCGTCAATTTCCGCCTTTGTTACCATTGCCGCAACCGAGTCGATAACGATGCAGTCGATAGCGCCCGAACGGACGAGAGCTTCGGCGATCTCGAGCGCCTGCTCACCGCTGTCAGGCTGGGAAACGAGCATTTCATCGATATTTACACCGAGAGCCTTTGCATAAACAGGGTCAAGCGCGTGTTCAACATCGATGAAAGCGGCAGTTCCGCCCTGCTTCTGCGATTCCGCAACGATCTGGAGCGCAACGGTAGTTTTACCCGAGCTTTCAGGTCCGTATATCTCGACAATTCTTCCCTTTGGAACACCGCCGATGCCGAGCGCAAGGTCAAGCGTGAGCGAACCGGTCGGGATAGCGTCAACTTCAAACTGCGGCGACTGTCCGAGGCGCATTACCGCACCCGAGCCATACTGCTTTTCAAGGTGAGCGATAGCGGCTTCGAGAGCCTTTTTCTTTTCTTCCGCATTTTTGGGTTTATTTATAGAATCCTTGGAGGTTTCGGTCTTCTTCTTTTCTGCCATTGGAAAATTCCGCCTTTCAATCAAAAAATCGAACGTCTGTGCTATTATTATAGCATCAAAAGCGTTTTTTGTCAATAACATTATAGCATAAAAGCGCTTAAAAGTATAGTCAAAAATGCTGAAAAAACTATCGGTGGGAATTATTTTGGACAGCTGAAAATAATTCTTGACTAAATTGGTATAATATGATATAATTAGGTCAACTTAACTCGGAGGTAGTTTTTATGGACACAAGCTCAGTATATAAAATTTCCTACGGACTTTACGTTCTCACCGCTTCGCAGGGGGACAAGGACAACGGCTGCATCATCAACACGCTTTCACAGCTCACAAGCTCGCCGATGCAGATATCCGTCACCGTGAACAAAGCCAATCTTACCCATGATATGATAAAAGCGACGGGCGTTTTCAACGTTTCGGTCATCGACACCTCGGCTGATTTCTCGCTTTTCAAGCACTTCGGCTTTCAGAGCGGAAGAAATGTGCAGAAGTTCGGCACACCCGATTCGTATAAATTTTCGCCCTGCTATGCAGACAACGGCGTTCTCTATGTGAAGAGCGGCGCGAACGCTTTTCTCTCGGGGAAAGTTGTGAATGAGATCGACCTCGGAACGCACACGATGTTTATTGCCGAAATGACCGACGGCGAAGTTCTCTCGGACAAGCCCTCGATGACTTATGAATATTATCAGCAGAACGTCAAGCCGAAGCCTGCGCAGACTGCCGAAAAGAAGAGCGGCTGGGTCTGCAAGGTCTGCGGTTATATCTACGAGGGTGAAGAACTGCCCGATGATTTTGTCTGCCCCGTTTGCAAGCACGGCAGGGAAGATTTTGAAAAGCTCACTTGACAACCAACAAAAATAGTGCTATAATAACACACAGTTTAAAAATTGAATATTGGGGAGCTTAAGACCGCTTTTGTGCGGCAGCTGAGAGGAGGTTCGACCTCGACCCATGAACCTGATTCGGATAATGCCGACGTAGGAAATGACAGTAAGTCTGTAATTGCGCTGTTTTGCGCGTTTGAAAAAGGTTCTTCAATTTATTTTGGAGAACCATTTTTTATGATATGCTGAAAAAATCATACCATAGCTGCGTCCGAACCTCGGGCGCATTTTTTAACGGATTTTTTGATTATGGAAAGGAAAAAGAAAATGGAGATCTCAAAAACACAAAAGCTTACGGAATGTGCGATAATGCTTGCGCTCGCAACGGCATTGTCCTACATAACAGTTTATACCCTCCCTATGGGCGGCTCAATAACGGCGTTCAGCCAAGTTCCGATAGTTATAATCGGCTACCGCCACGGCTATAAATGGGGACTTGGAACAGGTTTGGTTTACGGTCTGCTCCAGATGCTTCTTCAAGGACTCGGAAACTTCGCTTATGTAAGCGGCATTGTCGCATACCTTATACTTATCCTTATGGATTACCTCATCGCATTTACAGCACTCGGCTTCGGCGGCGCACTTTTCTCCAACTCGAAGCTCAAAGCTCCCGTTGCTATCGGCATCGGCGCAGCTGTTGGCTCTGCAATTCGTTTTCTCTGCCACTTTATCTCGGGCGTAACTATCTGGGGCGACTATGCAGGCGGCTGGCAGAATGTTTGGATCTACTCGCTCACATACAACGGCTCTTATATGCTTGCCGAATGTATCACAACTATCATCGGCACAGCAGCTCTTGCATCTATCTTTGATTTCAAGGCAAAGAATCTCCGCCGCAAGGTAAAGAACGCGTAAGCAGCAAAAATACACGGTCATAGCTATGCAGGTCATATATGTTCAATTCGTTTTCATATATGACCTGCAATGTTTTATGTAAAAAACAGGCGCAATTCACATTTTAGGTTTTACAAAATTCCTTTAATGTAAATTGCGCCTTTTATACTAAACACCAATTAAAAACTATACAAAAAATCAAGCAAAAACTCTGAT
>UQKC01000020.1 GCA_900541495.1 uncultured Ruminococcus sp.
TGCGCAAAGTCCCAACGAAAATTTGCTCGTGTTCCGGTTTTTAGAGAACCCCTTTATTAAGTCGGGAATTCCGTTAATACATTATAAATCGGGAGGAAAAATAATGTCTTTATTCAACACAGGCGATAAAGCGTACATTATGCTTGAAAACGGAAAGATTTTTGAGGGTTACTCTTTCGGAGCAAAGGGAACTTCTTTCGGAGAGATCGTTTTTACAACAAGCATGACCGCTTATCAGGAAACTCTCACAGACCCGAGCTACTTCGGTCAGATCGTTACACAGACATTTCCGCTCATCGGAAACTACGGTGTGAACGAAGAGGACGGAGAATCCGAAAAGTCCTACGTCAACGGCTACATTGTAAGAGAATGGTGCAACTCCCCGTCCAACTTCAGAATGACGGGCAGCATCGACGAATTTCTCGTAAAGAACAACATCATCGGCATACACTCTATCGACACAAGATCCCTTACAAGAATCATCCGTGAACACGGCGTTATGAACGGAGTTATCACAACGGAAAATGTTTACGAAAAGAAAGACGAGTTCCTCAAAAAGATCGCTGAATTCAAGATCGTGAACGCTGTTAAGTCGGTGACTATCCCCAACAAGAAAGAATATCCTGCCGAGAACACGACTTACAATGTTGTGCTTTATGATTTCGGCTACAAGAGAAATATCCGCCGTGAGCTTATCAAGCGCGGCTGCAATGTTACTGTAGTTCCTGCTTCGACAACAGCGGAAGAAGTCATTGCAATGAAGCCTGACGGAATAATGCTTTCCAACGGCCCAGGAGATCCTGCTGAAAATGTTGAAGTTATCGCAGAGCTCAAAAAGCTCACAACTGTGAACATTCCGATCTTCGGAATCTGTCTTGGACACCAGCTTATGGCTCTTGCGAACGGTGCAAAGACCGAAAAGCTCAAATACGGTCACAGAGGTGCAAATCAGCCTGTTATCGACCTTGATATGGACAAGACGTTCGTTACCTCCCAGAACCATGGCTATGCTGTAATAAGCGACAGCGTTCCGTCCGAGGTCGGCATGGTTTCGCACATAAATGCAAACGACAAGACCTGCGAGGGTGTTCGCTACACCGCATTCCCCTGCTTCACTGTTCAGTTCCACCCCGAAGCATGCGGCGGTCCTCTCGACACCGCTTATCTTTTTGATAAATTCATTGATTTAATTAAGAAAAACAAGGAGGACAAGTAAAATGCCGCTTCGTAATGATATAAAAAAGGTCCTCGTTATCGGTTCAGGTCCTATCGTTATCGGTCAGGCTGCCGAGTTTGACTATGCAGGCACACAGGCTTGCCGCGCTCTTAAGCAGGAGGGTCTTGAAGTTGTACTTATCAACTCCAACCCTGCTACGATTATGACCGATAAGGCAATGGCTGACAAGGTTTATATCGAACCGCTCACACTCGATGTTGTAAAGAAGATAATTGAGATTGAAAAGCCTGACAGCGTTCTTTCCACACTCGGCGGACAGACGGGTCTTACACTTTCCATGCAGCTTGCAGAGGAAGGCTTCCTCGAATCCCACGGCGTAAAGCTCCTCGGTGCTAACCCCGAAACCATTCACAAGGCTGAGGACAGACAGGCATTCAAGGACACTATGGAAAAGATCGGCGAGCCTTGTATCCCGTCCAAGGTCGTTGAAGAGCTTGAAGATGCTGTTGTTTTCACAAACAATGTTATCGGCTACCCCGTAATTATCCGTCCTGCGTTCACACTCGGCGGCACGGGCGGCGGTATCGCAAACAACGAAGAAGAACTTCGTGATATTGCTACGAACGGACTCCGTCTTTCCCCTATCCACCAGATACTTGTTGAAAAATGTATCTCGGGTTGGAAAGAAATTGAGTTTGAAGTTATCCGTGACCGCAAGGACAATGTTATCACTGTCTGCTCGATGGAAAACTTTGACCCTGTCGGCGTTCACACGGGCGACTCTATCGTTATCGCACCTGCTGTAACGCTCACTGATAAGGAATATCAGATGCTCCGTACAGCGGCTATCAACATTATTTCCGAACTTAAGGTAGAGGGCGGCTGCAACTGCCAGTTCGCACTTCACCCCACTTCCTTTGAATATGCTGTTATCGAAGTAAACCCGAGAGTTTCACGTTCTTCCGCACTTGCTTCCAAGGCCACGGGCTATCCTATCGCAAAGGTTGCAACAAAGATCGCTATCGGCTACACTCTTGATGAAATTATCAACGCCGTAACGGGCAAGACCTATGCTTGCTTCGAGCCTGCGCTCGACTACGTTGTTGTAAAGTTCCCGAAGTGGCCTTTCGACAAGTTCGTTTACGCAAAGAGAACACTCGGAACACAGATGATGGCAACGGGCGAAGTTATGGCTATCGGTACTTCGTTCGAGCAGGCTATGATGAAAGCTGTACGTTCTATCGAACTCGGAATGGACAGCATGAACCTCAAAAAGCTTGCAAATGTTCCTACAGAAGAGATAGAAAAGCTTCTTTACAATGTTGACGATGAGCGTTCATTCGTTGTATTTGAAGCTTTGAAGCGCGGAATCTCCGTTGATAAGATTCATGAGATCACAAGGATCGACAACTGGTTCATCTCCAAGCTCAAAAACCTTGTTGACCTTGAAAAATACCTTGCTGACGGCGCACTCACAGATGATAAATATGACCTTGCAAAGCGTTACGGCTACCTTGACAGCACTATTGAGCGCATCAGCGGTCAGAAATGTCCGAAGCACCGTGACTTCGTTTACAAAATGGTTGACACCTGCGCAGGCGAATTCAAGGCTGAAACACCTTACTTCTACTCAACTTACGATGAGGAGAACGAAGCTCTCCAGTTCCTTGACAGAAAGAAGACCGACAAGAAAAAGATCATCGTTTTCGGTTCAGGTCCTATCAGAATCGGTCAGGGTATCGAATTCGACTACTGCTCCGTTCACTGCGTATGGGCGCTCAAAGAAATGGGTTACGAAGCTGTTATCTGCAACAACAACCCTGAAACTGTTTCCACCGACTTTGACACCGGCGACAGACTTTACTTCGACCCGCTCACAAAGGAAGACGTTGCGTCACTTATTGCAACCGAAAAGCCTGACGGCGTAGTTGTTCAGTTCGGCGGTCAGACTGCTATCAAGCTCACAAAATATCTTGATGAAATGGGCGTAAACATTCTCGGTACTTCCGCTGACAGCATTGATGCTGCCGAAGACAGAGAGCGTTTCGACGAACTTCTCAACAAGTGCGGAATCCCACGTCCTGCAGGTCACACTGTAATGAACGTTGATGAAGCTCTTGCGGCTGCCGAAAGCCTTGGCTACCCCGTTCTTATGCGTCCGTCCTACGTTCTCGGCGGTCAGAATATGATAATCGCGCACTCCGATCAGGATATCATCGAATATATGGCTATCATCACAAGAGGCGGACTTGAAAACCCTGTTCTTATCGATAAGTATATGATGGGCAAGGAAGTTGAAGTTGACGCTATCTGCGACGGTACGGACTATCTTATTCCGGGTATCATGGAGCATATCGAACGTGCAGGTATCCACTCGGGCGACTCTATCTCCGTTTATCCTGCAATGACGCTCACGAAGAAGATCCGTGAAACTATCATCGATTACACAAGAAAGCTTGCATTCGAGCTTAAGGTAATCGGTCTTGTAAATATTCAGTATGTTGTTTACAACAATGAAGTTTACGTTATCGAAGTTAACCCTCGTTCGTCCAGAACCGTTCCTTACATTTCAAAGGTAACGGGCGTTCCTATGGTCGATATTGCTACAAAGATAATGCTCGGCGAAACCCTCAAACAGCAGGGATATGAGAGCGGTCTTTACAGAGAAGCCGAATACATCGCTGTTAAAGTTCCTGTTTTCAGCTTTGCAAAGCTTCATGATGTTGATACGGCACTCGGACCTGAGATGAAGTCCACAGGTGAATGTCTTGGTATCGCTCACAATTTTGAGGATGCTCTTTACAAGGGCCTCGTTGGCGCAGGCTATGACCTCACTAAGAAAACGGGCGGCGGTGTTCTCATTACCGTTCGTGATACTGACAAGCAGGAAATTCTCTACGTTGCCGAAAAGTTCGAGCGCCTTGGCTTCACGCTTTATGCAACGAGCGGTACTGCTTCGATACTCAACAGAAATATGATCGCAGCGAACGTTGTCCGCAAGGCTTCCGAAGAAGGTCCGAACGTTATGGATCTTCTCGACAGCGGCAAGATCGACTACGTTATCTCGACCTCCGCAAAGGGCAGACTTCCTGCTCTTGACAGCGTAAAGATTCGCCGTAAGACGGTTGAACGTTCTATCTGCTGCCTTACAGCTATCGACACCGCAAACGCTGTTGCTGATATTCTTGCAATGGGCAAGGATATTGACGACATCGAAATGGTAGATATCACAAAGATATAAGCATGGAACGCCCCACGGCAAATTTGCGCTATCGCTTCGCTTTGTTCCGCTTTGTTCACAGCAAGAAGTTGTATCTGCGGAAGAAGGTCTGGCGCGCTGAATTATAATCAAAAACGCAGCCTGCCCATAAACGGACAGGCTCGTTTAGGATAATAAATACTAAACACCAATAAAATAAAGGAAAAAATCTGCGCCGGAATCCAATATAAACCTGTTAAAAACAGCTGCGAGATTGTCGGCTTGATTTTTTCTAAATTTTAAATGGTGTTAAATTTTAAATGGTGTTTAGTATAAGAATGATTTTCACACGAATCAACATAAGACCGACATAAATCAGGGGGAAAACTAATGAGCTGGGACGAAAAGCTTGATTCTACCTTTTTAAGAGATCAGAACTTCGACATAAACGGCGAACGTATGCGCGTTGCACTCCGCGGATTCAAAATTTCGCTTATCTATGAGCTTATAAGCAGTGCTGCGATGATGTATTTATCGTTTCTTATGGTTCTTTATAAGTCTGCGTCTGTTATTTCCAACTCCATTGCGGGAAATCTTCTCGACACGATAAATGAAGTTATCATTGATACGGGAAAAAACATTTCAAGCGTTGCTTACAACACAAGCGGCTGGCTCATAACGTTTCCACTCGCACTGCTGACGATAATCTTTTCGCTTCTCGGAAACACATTTCATCTGAAATTTGCTCCGAAGGTAATGGCTGTAATTTATCCTGCGCATCTTATACTCGGTATTCTCGCAGGTTTCGGACTTTTTGACGATATGAACGGATTTTGGGCAGTTATGCTTATGATTTACGCTCTTGCAGGCTTCTGGATAAACGATTTTACGATTCGCGGACTTAAAGAGCTTGATTATCTCGTAACGCAGGAGGGTTTTCCAACCTTCAATCTTGCGATATTCTATTTTCGCCGTTCGCATTATGCTAAAATGCGTGAAAAATGGCTTGCGGAACACCCCGAGCCAAAGGCTGCTCCAAAGCTTGAAACCGAAGAAAAGCGAATGGAAATGCTCGATATAACGGCGGAAAAAGAACAGCTCGGCGTTATCCCAAACATTCAGGTGACGGCTGATTCTGCGGAAAAATGGCTCGAACAGAACAAGCTTGAGACCGACAAAAAGCAAAGCGACAGCGTTAAGGAAAACGCAATGGACGATCTTTCGACCGCAGACCTAATTCTCCCCGATACAGATGAATATTACGCAAAAAGCATAGAACCGAAAGTAAAAAGGCATTAATACTGATCTCTAATGAGTGTACAGAAAAAAATCGGCACAAAATCCATTTAAAGCTGTTTTTCAACATCAACCTATTTTCAATAGCTACAGCTTTTGCTTGATTTTTGTACACATTCCGATTAGATATAAGTATAAGGAGGTTATTATGAAATACACACAAGGCTGCTACCCGATCATATCCAAAACAGCTCTTGCAAAAGAGATCTACGATATGACGATACTCTGTCCCGACGCTGCTCAGGCTGCACAGGCAGGTCAATTCATTAACATAAAGGTTGACGGATTTATGCTCCGCCGCCCTATCTCGATATGCGGCATCGACAAGGAAAAGGGAACTCTCCGCATCGTTTTTGAAGTTCGCGGAAAAGGCACAAAGGAACTTTCACAGCTTGCAGAGGGCGACCTTATTGACATTATCGCTCCGCTCGGCGGAAACGGATTCAAGTTTGACGGCTATAACAAGGCTGTCATCATCGGCGGCGGAATAGGCAATCCACCGATGCTCCCTATCGCTGAACACTTCGGCTCAAACGCTAAGGTAATAAGCGGTTTCAGAAATTCTTCCGTTGTTATTCTTCAAAATGATTTTGCAAAAACTGGCGCACAGACTATCCTCTGCACCGATGACGGCTCGGCAGGAAGAAAAGGCTTCGTTACCGATGCACTCAAGGAAGAGATCGCAAAGGAGAAGCCTGACGTTATCTATGCCTGCGGTCCTTCCGTAATGCTCAAGAGAATTGTTGAGATTGCAAGGGAAAACGGCATCAAGACGCAGGTTTCGCTCGAAGAAAGAATGGGCTGCGGAATAGGCGCTTGCCTTGTCTGCGTTTGCAGAACTATCCGCGACGGCGAGGAATTCTATTCCCACGTTTGCAAGGACGGCCCTGTATTTGACGGCGAGGAGGTAAATTTCGATGAATAAATTAGCTGTAAATTTCGCAGGCGTTGACTTCAAAAACCCTGTTATCCCTGCATCGGGAACATTCGGCTACGGCAAGGAATACGAAGAGTTCTTCGACCTTTCCAAGCTTGGCGGCATCAGCGTAAAGGGCACGACCGAAAAGCTCCGCACGGGAAATCTCCCTCCAAGAATCGCAGAAACACCGTCGGGTATGCTCAACAGTGTTGGACTCCAGAATCCGGGCGTTGACCATTTCATCGCACACGAACTTCCCTACCTTATGGGAAAAAATACGGTTATAATTGCAAATATGGCAGGCTCGACCGCTGACGGCTACCGCGAAGTTGCTGAAAAGCTCGACAAAACCAACGTTCCGATGATCGAAGTAAACATCTCCTGCCCGAATGTTAAAGCTGGCGGCGCAGCATTCGGCGTAAGCTGCGAAGGTGCGGCTCAGATAACAAAGATAGTTCGCGCTGCAACAAAGAAGCCGATAATGATAAAGCTTTCTCCTAACGTTACGAACATTGCAGAGATCGCAAAGGCTGTCGAAGCCGAGGGCGCAGATGCAGTTTCGCTTATCAACACGCTTCTCGGAATGAGAATAGATATCCGCACCAAGCGTCCTATTCTCCACAACAACGTCGGCGGACTTTCGGGTCCTGCTGTTTTCCCCGTTGCCGTAAGAATGGTATGGCAGGTCGCAAACGCTGTTAAAATTCCCGTATGCGGAATGGGCGGCATCTCCACTTGGGAGGACGCTGTTGAAATGATGATGGCAGGTGCTTCGACTGTTCAGGTCGGCGCTGCACTTTTCAATGACCCTCTTGCGGCTGTAAAGATCATCGACGGTCTTGAAAAATATGTCGAGGACAACCACCTCAACAGCATCAATGACATTGTCGGCGCTGTAAAGCCATGGTAACGGAGGTCACCTCTTTATAAATGGAAACTAAAAAAAGCATACTTGAAAATCCCCAAATGGTGCTGCCGTCGGCGATGCTCTGCTGCCTTTTGTGGGGCAGCGCATTTCCACTTGTGAAGATAGGATTTTCTTGGCTCAATATCTCGTCCGAGGATATCCCGACCGAGATTCTTTACGCGGGACTTCGCTTCACGCTCGCAGGGGTTATTGCAATTATCATCACAAGCCTTATAAGCGGAAAGCTTCTCCGCCCGACCGTGAAAAGCCTGCCGAAAGTCTTTTCACTCAGTATGTTCCAGACGATATTGCAGTATCTTTTCTTCTACATCGGACTTTCCAACACCTCGGGCGTTAAGGCTTCGGTAATCGAGGCGATGAACGTTTTCGTTGCGCTTATTGTTTCCTGCCTTATCTTCCGAATGGAAAAATTCACGGCGGCGAAGATCATCGGCAGCATTATCGGCTTTGCAGGAGTTGTTATAATCAATGTCAGCAAAGGCGACCTTGCAGGCGGACTTACTCTCAAAGGCGAAGGCTTCATACTTATCTCGACCGTAGCGTATGCATTTTCTTCCGTGCTGATGAAGCACTGGTCGGGCGAAGAAAACCCGATGATGATGAGCGCATGGCAATTCTTGCTCGGCGGAATTGTAATGTCGATACTCGGATTTGCGCTCGGCGGCAGGATAAGCGGATTTGATCTGAAGTCTGTTCTGCTCCTCATCTATCTTGCTTCGCTTTCGGCTATCGCATATTCGCTTTGGGCATCGCTCCTCAAATATTATCCCGTATCGAGAATTGCCGTTTACGGTTTTATGAACCCCGTTTTCGGATTTATACTTTCGGCGTTCCTGCTCGGAGAATCGGAGGCATTCGGTCTGAAAAGCATTGCTGCACTCGTGCTTGTGTGCCTTGGAATCTACATTGTCAATTACACAAAAAAATCGAATAAAGTATAAAATAACCGCTGTTCAATATAGAATTTGAACAGCGGTTCCTTAGTATCTATTTTCATCAAGCTTTTCCTTGATTATACCGTAAAGCACAGAGGTTATCGGCACGGCTAAAAGTATTCCCACACAGCCGCCGAGCTTTGCGCCGATAAGAATCGCGATAAGCACAGGCAGCGGTGGAAGTCCCATACTTTTCCCGACCACTTTGGGATAAATAAGATTATTTTCAAGCTGCTGCAATACGATTATAAACACCACGAACCACACAGCTGAAATAGGTTTGACGAGGAAAAGCAGAAATGCACACGGTATCGTTCCTATTATCGCGCCAACAACGGGCAAAAGCGCGGTTATGCCTATTATAAAGCTTATCAGAAGCGCATAATCGAACCTGAACAGCTTCATTCCGACATAGCAAAGTCCGCCGAGGATCGCCGCTTCGGTTATCTGACCGCTGACAAAACGTGAAAAGACCTCATAAACGGTGTAATATAGCTTTGCATAACGCTTGTAGCGCTGTTCGGACATTATTTTCTGCGAAATTCTGCGGACGATGCTCCGCAGCTTATCCTTTGCAATAAGAATATAGATAGAAATTACTATTCCGATGAAAAAATCGGTCAGGAATCCGACAAAACCTGCGGTTTTTCCGTAAAAATCAGCCGCTATCTCGGGCAGCTTCTCCCCTGCTTTTTCAATTATCGAACCGACAGCAGGGATTATCCCGAGCTTGTCATTTTCCGAAAGCCTGCTGTAAAAATATTTTATTCTGTCAAAATATATGTCGCTATTTGAAACAAGGATCTTAACGCTGTCCAAAATTTGCGGAATGATTATCCCTACAGCCGCCGCAGCGACCGAAACAAGCAGAATATACCCAAGTGTGACCGACAGCACCCACCGCGCTTTGTGTTTTTCGTTTCGGGAGCTTGCGGTTATCCTTGCGATGCTGTTGAAAGCGGTGTAATGTCGCTTCGCCGAGCGTGATAAAATTTGGTCTGAAAGCTTTTCGCAAAGTTCGTATATCTTGCAGACGGGGCGGTTTATCACGAATGCCGCAGCCATTCCAATGATTATCGGACGAAATACCTGAAATGCACCGCTGATAAGCCTGAACGCAAGCTCGGGATTTACAGCCGCTGCAAGCAGCAGCGCTCCGCCGAATATCATAATTTTATACTTTCGCTCCAACTCCGCACCGCCTTTCAATTCTCCCCTATATTTTAGTCGGAAAACTGAAAAGGTATGCAAAAAGGGTATCGAAATTTCATCGATACCCTTTAAATTATTTACTTTTCAACAGGTGTGCAGAGAACACGAACCTTTGGAAGAGATTTGAGTGTGTAGTAGTAGTTTGTATCCCAATCGCTGCCCTGAGTGCTGTCGTTTTCGCCGCTTGCAGGAGGTGCAAAAAGCTTGATAGTCATATCAGCAGCGCCGTCAAGATGATTCTCGAAGAATGCAGGCATAAGGTCGATAGTGCGAGCATCGGGTGACTTGTAGAACCACTTGCCGTTTATCTCGAGCATATAGTTTCCGTCGTCTTCTTTATCGAAAACAACTTCGCAGAAGTGAGGATCGCTGTCGAAATGTACGGGAATTGCAATACCGTCAGCATCTTCCGAGCCGCCCCAGCGTAGTGTAACGGGAAGCTGTGCTTCGTCATTCTGTGTCATTTCAGGGCTGAAAAGCTTGCTGTGAATAATCTCTTTGTAGGTTTTCATAAGCGGCTGTTCGATGCCGACATCTTCGTTGTTCGGGTCTTGAATTTCAAGTCCGAGTCTGCCGCGGTCGCGGAACTGATACATTGTAAACCCGCTGAACCAGTCAGGCTGTTCCTTTTCGAGGATATCGCAGAAATCACGAACCATTTTTGCCTGATCGTAAGGACCTGTAACGTCGCCGTCAGCGTTGAATTCAGCCATTGTCATCGGCTTGCCTACGCCGCCGTTGAGATACTTGAATCTTTCGTAGCTAAGCTTTGTGAGGTTGTAGGTATTCTCGACCTTGCTGCGGGAATGAGATGTTCCGCCCGGCTCTGCAACATCGAAAGGCCAGCCCCAGTGAAGTGCCATATACTTATCAACAGACCAAACATCTGCCTCGGGAACACACTGAGCAAACTCCTTTTCCATTTCCATTTCTTCGCCGTTTTCTGGGTGTTCGATACCGCCGATGCACATTACCGTCTTAACGTTCGGTGCATATTCGTGAATGATCTTCGAGAAATGAACGAAGAAGTCAGCAACCTGCTGGTATGTTGCTCTCTTGTTGAAAGAGAACCAGTTGCCCGTTGCTTCGTGGTTGATTCTGAGGAACATTCTGCCGAATGTGCGGAGATCCTTTGCGATAGCGATAAGCTGTTCATCGGAAACGTTAGGGTCAACGGTGAGTGTAAGGTTTACGTCCTGACCGTGGCGGCGGACATCACGCATATATGTGAAAGGCTCGCCCGTTCTGTCGCCCTCAAGACCGCCCTTGTATGTGAAATAGTCATCGTAAGGATAGTCCCACTGGAATGTTACGTTTGCGTCCTTCATAACTTTGGAAATTCTTCCCGGGAATTCCTTATCGAGCGGATAATAACAATACATAAGCGAAACAGCTCTGTGAGGTCTGCCAAGCTTATTGATGATATAATCCTGATTTACATATTCTCCTCTTTCCGAACCGTCGCCGATGTCAACTGCGTACTTTGCTGCGCCCAGATGAACGCCGTAAATTTTGTCTGCCATATTTTACCCTCCACAAGTTTTCAACAATTTGAAAACGTTTTCAACTTTATTATTTATATGATACAACATTTCTAAAAAAATTGCAAGGGGTATATAAAATTTTACGTTTTGTACAAAAATGCAAGGCTGTTTTATATAAAAATAAAGCTCCCGAATTATCGAGAGCTTTATCGTTATATCTTATAAATTAAACACCGTACTTAGCAGTATTTACAGCAATACCAACGCCCATTGTTGAAGAAACAACGCAGGACTTGAAGTATGTGCCCTTTGCAGCAACAGGCTTAGCCTTTGCAACTGCTTCGAGAAGTGTGTTAAGGTTCTGGTCGAGCTTTTCAGGACCAAAAGAAGCCTTACCAATCGGGCAGTGGATGATGTTTGTCTTATCAAGACGGTATTCGATCTTACCAGCCTTAGCTTCTGTTACAGCCTTTGCAACATCGGGAGTAACTGTACCAGCCTTGGGGTTAGGCATGAGTCCGCGAGGACCGAGAACCTTACCGAGTCTACCAACAACGCCCATCATATCAGGGGAAGCGATAAGAACATCGAAATCCATCCAGTTTTCCTTGAGGATCTTCTGTGCGAGGTCTTCAGCACCAACATAATCTGCACCTGCAGCCTTTGCAGCTTCTTCCTTTTCAGGCTTACAGAATACGCAAACTCTTACCTTCTTACCTGTGCCGTTAGGAAGTACAACTGCACCTCTAACCTGCTGGTCAGCGTGACGGGAGTCAACGCCCAGACGGATATGAACCTCAATTGTCTCATCGAACTTAGCCTTTGCTGTCTTGCAAGCAAGGTCAAGTGCTTCAGCTGTTTCATAAAGCTTTGCGCTGTCAACAAGCTTTACACTTTCATTATATTTTTTACCGTGTTTCATTATTAATTTATCCTCCTTTAAGTGGTAATGCCCTTATCAAAAGGGCTGTCCCATAACAGATCGGGACGTGTAGCGGAATGTTCCTCCCACCATAGCTGCGAAGAAAATTCAGTTAAAATTCAATTAGTCAACAACTTCTACACCCATGGAACGTGCAGTACCTGCAATCATGCTCATAGCAGTTTCGATGGTTGCAGCGTTAAGGTCAGGCATCTTTGTTTCTGCGATCTTGCGGATCTGATCCTTAGTGATCTTACCAACCTTGGTCTTGTTAGGAACTCCGGAACCGCTTTCGATACCGATTGCCTTCTTGATAAGAACGGCTGCGGGAGGAGTCTTAGTGATGAATGAGAAAGAACGGTCTGCATATACTGTGATAACTACAGGAATGATAAGACCGATATCGTTCTTAGTTCTCTCGTTGAATTCCTTTGTGAATGCCATAATATTTACACCATGCTGACCGAGAGCAGGACCAACAGGGGGAGCAGGAGTAGCCTTACCTGCAGCGATCTGAAGCTTAATTAAGCCAACAACTTTCTGTGCCATATTGAATGCACCTCCGTAATATAGAAGGATCTGAAAAAAGATCCATACAGTTTATGTTTTTTCCTGACAAGATCAATACTCGTCAGTTTTTACAACCTTTGAAATTTCAAGAGTTGCAAGAGTTTCTCTGCCGAACATCGATACCGATACGTCAACAGTCATATCTTCGGTATTGACATTCTTAACTTCTCCGACAAAGCCTTCCATTGTACCTGATGTGATCTTAACTCTGTCGCCCTCCTTGATATTAACTTCAACGATAGTTTCGTTAGTATCAACTCCGAGTGCGGCAACTTCCTTATCGGAAAGCGGAACAGGCTTTGAAGCAGGTCCGACGAATCCCGTTACGCCTCGTACATTTCGTACAACGTACCATGAATCATCGTTCAGAACCATTTTCACGAGAACATATCCCGGGAAAATCTTTCTGTCAACCTCACGCTCCTTATTTGTTTCGGTAAGTTCCTTAACGTGTTCGGTAGGAATGCTTACCATTGGGATAAGGTCACGGAGATTACGGTTCTCGACAACTTTATCGATAGTATCTTTTACCTTATTCTCATAACCGGAATAGGTGTGAATGACATACCATTTTGCTGTTTCTGACATTCTTCTATCTTCCTTTCGCAAAAACGCTTATATGCCAAGACTGAGCTTGAGCAAAGCGGCGAGTCCGCTGTCGATTCCCCAGATTACTATACCGCAGACGCACATTGCAACAAGAACGACCGCAGTATTGTTGATGACCTTCTTTTTGCTCGGCCATACAACCTTTTTGATCTCGCCTCTCAAATCCTTGAAGAACTTGGCAACGGGGTTCTGTTTTTTCTGACCCTTAGCCTTTGCCTTGGCATTATCCTTCACGATCTTGTCGGCTTTGGCTTCTGCCTGAGCAACGATGGATTTTTTGGACGGCGATTTAGCTTGATTTTTTTTGCTATCAGCCATTTTCACACCTCTTCCTTACTTGGTTTCTTTGTGAAGAGTATGCTTCTTGCAGAACTTACAATACTTATTCATTTCAAGTCTGTCCGGATCGTTCTTCTTGTTCTTCTTGGTATTGTAGTTGCGCTGCTTGCACTCTGTGCAGGCTAATGTTACCTTTACTCTCATATCGGCACCTCCTATTAAATGTCCTCTTAATGAGAACGTTTCGATTTCGCAGGAACTTATGTCCCTGTGCCTCCCTCTGTGGCAATTTCCGATACAAAGCTTTTAGCGGCTCTGTACACTTTGTCGAGAGGTCATGTCCCATATTTTCGGGCACAAAAAATAGACCTCTGCAAGAGGTAGCTTTATTCTACCACATTCAGAGGTCATTTGTCAAGTGTTTTTTCGTAATTTTCAATAATTTTTTCTAATAATTTTCTACAGACAGAAAATTCTCACTTTATTTCGTGACATTCGGGAAGCTTTCTCGGTGAATCGGGAGAATACGCCCAACGGACAGCGTTTGTGATTATCCTCTGTATCTCGGGCATAAAATATATAGGATATTCCTCATGTCCCGGCTGAAAATAGAATATCTTTCCATAACCTCGGGTAAAAGTAACGCCGCTGCGGAACTTCTCTCCCCTGCTGAATGTTCCCTCGAACACGATATCATCGGGCTTCGGGATATCGAACCACTCGCTGTACATTTCTTCGTGCGGGATATTTATCACCGCAGGAACTCCGTCTGCTATCGGGTGTAAAGGTTCAACACATTGCAGCGTTTCGCTGTCGTTATTGCGCCAGTTGAGCGACATTGTTGTTCCCATAAGTGCTTTCATCACCTTTGAATAATGCGCCGAGTGGAGCGCGATAAGTCCCATGCCTCCGAGGACAGCTTCTTGAATAAGCTTCACATTTTCATCGGTTATCTCTTCGTGACGGGCGTGTGCCCACCATATCAGAACATCGGTATTTTTGAGCATTTCCTCGGAAATACCCTGATTTTCCATATCAAGCGTTGCACACCGCACTGTTATATCTTCGTCAGTGTCAAGGAAATCAGCTATACAGCCGTGTATTCCTTTTGGATAAACTCTCGCTATCCCCTCATATTCGCGTTCGTGAACGTACTCGTTCCATACAGTTACTCTTATCATTCAAGCATACCTCTTAAATTTTCCGCCGACTTTTTCATAAACGAAAGCTGGTCATAAGCGCCGAAATGCTCTATAGTAAAAATGCCGTCATAGCCGCCCTTCACAAGTTCTTTGACTATATGCGCCACCGCAACACAGCCGTCACCCGTCGGGCAAGCATACATTTCCGTTCCGTCAACAGCACATTTCATCTCACAGCGTTCATCGGGTGTCATACTTCTGTCCTTGCAGTGAACGTGTACGATGTACGGCTTCAAACGCTCAAAAGCGTAATTCTCCGATTCGGCACTGTACATAAAATTACCCGTATCGAAAGTTACCTTTAAATATGGTATCTCATTTACGAAATCCAACATTCGCTCCGAGGTCGATATCGGACTTAGGAAATCATCAAAATCCTCGATAGTCGGTGTAAGACCCTTTTCGTGAGCATATTCGCAGACATTTTTCATCGCAGAGATCATTTTTTTGCGTTCATTTTCCATAACGGACTTATCATTTGCCGAATAAAATCCCGGAATAAGCATAATTTTCTCAGAGCCAAACTCTGCCGCTCTGTCGCAGTGATAAAAAGCTCCGCTGAGGTCGTCCGAATTCACAAAATCATAAAATCCGTAGACAGACGAAATTTTCATACCCAAATTGGCAGGAAGCGCCGCTGTTTCGTCATTTTTCAGATCTGCGATATCAAATTCAAGATAATCTATCCCACAACTTTTAGCAATTTTAAGGATCTCGGGAACAGTTTTGCCGCTCTGCTGTGCAGCTTCGCAGATATGATGATAAAAAACGGACAGCTTCATTTTCGCAGACCTCCACGGTTAGAATAATTTTATTATACCATATTAAATATATTTTTTCAACACAAAATTTTGCAAAAATCCACTTGACGGCGGCGTATGTTTATGATAAAGTATTCATTGTCCCAAAACGACGTATTCATGTTTGTTAAAGCTAACTTTTTTCATAAACAACGTCAATTCGATTATATAATACTGTAGATTGCACGATGATTTTGTATAATAATCGATTGACAGAATCGTATAAAAAAGTTATAATAGGCTTACTTGCAAAAGTTACAGTCAACTAACTTATGTTTATGAAAGAGGAAATTTTATGACACTTAACGAACTTGAAACGGGCGGAACTGCGGTGATAACAGCCGTAAGGGGCGATGGTGCTTTGCGCTGCCGTCTGCTTGATATGGGACTTATACCGAAAACTAAGGTAATGATACGCAAAGTTGCACCTATGGGCGACCCTATTGAGCTTTTTCTGCGCGGATATGAGCTTACGATACGCCTTGACGATGCAAAGCTTATCGATATTATCCCCGAAACAAACAATAAGGGGGTATCGGTATGATATTTGCACTCGCAGGAAATCAGAACTGCGGAAAGACCACGCTCTTTAACCAGCTCACGGGCTCAAATCAGCACGTTGGAAACTTCCCCGGCGTTACCGTTGACAGCAAATCGGGCAGCGTTCGCGGATTAAAGGATTGCGAAGTTGTCGATCTCCCCGGAATTTACTCGATCAGGCCTTACACAAGCGAAGAGATAGTCACCCGTGATTTTCTCATCGAGCAGAAGCCGAACGCGATAATCAACATCGTTGACGCAACGAATATCGAGCGAAATCTTTACCTCACGCTCCAGCTTCTCGAAATGAACATTCCGACAGTGCTTGCGCTGAATATGATGGACGAAGTGCGAAACAACGGCGGAACGATCGACGTTGAAAAGCTTTCGGCAAACCTCGGAATTCCCGTTGTTGCGATAAGTGCAGCCAAGAACGAGGGCGTTAACGAGCTTATACAGACCGTTCACGAAACTGCCGCGAAGAAGCTTCTCCCGACAAAGAAAGACTTTTGCAGCGGCGCGGTTCACAGATGTATCCACGCTGTTACGCACCTTATTGAAGACCACGCCGCTGCTGCGGACATCTCCCCGCGTTTTGCCGCAACCAAGCTTGTAGAGCAAGATCCTTACATAATTGAAAAGCTTCGCATAAACGAAAATGAACGCGATATGATCGAACACAGCGTTTCCGAAATGGAGTCGGAAACGGGACTTGACCGCAATGCCGCTCTTGCCGATATGCGATACACATTTATAGAAAAAGTCTGCACAGACACGGTCGTAAAATGTCACGAAAGTAAGGAACACGCACGGAGCGTAAAGATAGACAAAGTCCTCACCGGCAAATACCTCGCTATCCCTGTTTTCATCGTTATTATGCTGCTCATTTTCTGGCTGACATTTGATGTTATCGGCTCATTTTTGAGTGATCTTTTGAGCCTTGGCATAGATAAAGTAACAAGCGTTGTTGACACCGCTCTGACGGCTTACGGACTTAACCCTGTTGTACACAGCCTTATAATCGACGGTATTTTTTCGGGCGTTGGCAGCGTTCTGAGCTTCCTGCCGATAATCGTTGTGCTGTTCTTCTTCCTCTCGATGCTTGAAGACAGCGGATATATGGCGCGTGTTGCGTTCGTTATGGATAAGCTTCTGAGAAAGATAGGTCTTTCGGGACGTTCATTCGTACCGATGCTGATAGGCTTCGGCTGCAGCGTTCCTGCGATAATGGCTACAAGAACGCTCTCCTCCGAACGTGACCGCAAAATGACGATATACCTCACCCCGTTTATGAGCTGCAGCGCAAAGCTGCCTATCTATGCAGTCTTCACGCAGGCATTCTTCGTGAAGTACAAGGCGCTTGTGATGATATCGCTCTATGTCGGCGGAATAATCGTTGGTATCCTCTGTGGACTTATTATGAACAAAACGCTGTTCAGAGGAAAACCCGTTCCGTTCGTAATGGAACTGCCGAACTACCGTCTGCCGTCACCTAAAAGCGTTGGTATGCTGATGTGGGAGAAGGCAAAGGATTTCCTGCAGAAAGCATTTACCGTTATTTTCGTTGCGACTATTATAATATGGTTCTTCCAGACATTTGACCTCAAATTCAACGTTGTTTCCGACAGTTCGGACAGTATTCTCGCTGCGATAGGAATGTTGATAGCTCCGATACTTAAACCGCTCGGCTTCGGCGACTGGAGAGTTTCCACTGCCCTCATTTCAGGCTTCACGGCAAAGGAATCGGTGGTTTCGACTCTTGCCGTTCTCACAGGTTCAAACATTTCAAACCTCAGCGAAGTTCTCGGAACGGTATTCACGCCGCTTACAGCTGTAAGCTTCTTAGCCTTTACACTTCTTTACACACCATGCGTTGCTGCAATTGCGGCTGCAAAGCGTGAACTCGGAAGCGGCTGGGCAGCATTTGCACTCTGTTTGTTCCAGTGCTGCGTGGCTTGGATCGTTTCGTTTGCTGTTTACAATATTGGCGTTTTATTGGTGTAAAGCTGCACTGTAAAAGCATTTTGCTTTACAGCAAATTTAAAATATTTTCTATTTCTTCAAAGGAGTTTATATGGGTCTTGCCGATTGGATAGCGCTTGCGCTGATAGGTTTCGCAGCGGTTTGTGCTGTGATTTATATGATAAAAAGCAGGAAAAGCGGAAAAGGCTGCTCGGGCTGTCCCTATTCGGGAAACTGCGGTCAAAAATGCAATAAAAACAAGAAAGGATAACAATGGCACAGAAACGAAATTACCAGCTTGAACTTGAACACATTTTAAATAGTATAGACCCCGATTCTCCGCCGAAGCTTCTTCTTCAAAGCTGCTGTGCACCTTGTTCAAGCTACGTTCTCGAATATCTCTCAAATTATTTTTCGATAACGGTATTCTATTTTAACCCTAATATTTACCCTGAAGAGGAATTCTACAAGCGAAGCGCCGAGCAGAAACGTCTGCTTTCGCTTATGGATTTAAAAAATCCCGTTGACTTCACCGAGATCGGCTATCAGTCCGAGCGATTTTACGCCGCTGTGAAAGGGCTTGAACACATCAAAGAGGGCGGCGAACGCTGTTACGCCTGCTACAAGCTTCGTCTTGAACAGACGGCGGAGCTCGCCAAGGAGCGTGGGTTTGATTTTTTCACGACAACGCTCTCAATAAGTCCGTACAAAAATGCCGATTGGCTCAACGAGATAGGCGAAACCCTCGCTCAGAAATACGGCGTTCGATATCTTACATCAGATTTCAAGAAAAAGAACGGCTACAAACGCTCGACGGAGCTTTCGGAAAGCTTCGGAATGTACCGTCAGAACTACTGCGGCTGTGTTTTCTCGATGAAAGAACGTGAGGAAGCAATGAAAAACAAGGAACGAAAGGAATAAAACTATGGAAATAAAAGGATTTACTTACGGATTTGACGCACGAAAGGGTATGCTCACCGACCCCCGCGCCATTGAATCAATGGAAAAGCTTGCATCGCTCGGCACGAACTGGGTATGCCTTGCAATGACTATCGAACAGGATCATTTTTACTCGACGAAGTTCGGCTTCGACTACCGAAAGCACTCGACCGATAAGGAACTGACTTTTGCTATAAACAAGCTCAGATCTCTCGGTCAGAAGATATGCCTTAAACCTATCCTCAACTGCGCTGACGGCACTTGGAGAGCAAACATCGGCTTCCCCGAGGCTGACTGGGGCGATGTTGATTACTGGAAAGAATGGTTCTCCTGCTACACGGCGTTTATATGCCACTATGCCGAAATTGCCGAAGACACGGGCTGCGAGATGCTTTGCATAGGCTGTGAAATGCTCGGAACGGAGCGTAAGGAGGAACATTGGCGTTCACTCATCGCAGAAGTTCGCAAGGTCTACCATGGTGAACTCGTTTACAACGCAAATCACGGCAAGGAGCGCAACATCAAGTGGTTTGATTCTGTCGATTACATCGGAACTTCGGCTTATTACCCCGTTTCAAACGGTGCAGGCGCTTCGCTCGAAGATATGTGCAAGGCTTGGGAACACCACAAGAAAGACCTTGCGGCACTTTCCGCCGAGCTTGGCAAGAAGATAATCTTTATGGAGATAGGCTGCCGAAGCGCAAGCGGCTGTTCATCAATGCCGTGGGACTTCACACACCCCGATCTCCCCTACGATGAGGACGAGCAGGCGAATTTCTACGAATCCGCTATGAAAACTATGTGGAACGAGGATTGGTTCTGCGGTTTCTTCTGGTGGGACTGGTACACATTTCTCCCAACGAAAGAAAAGGAACTTGGTTTTTCAATTTACGGCAAGAAAACCGAAGATATCGTCAGAAAGATGTACACGAACAACTGATTTCTGCAAGTTTTGTTTAATGATTATTCATCAATTGACCTTTTTAAGCAATAAATCACTCTTTTTATGTTAAAAATGCCTAAATATCGTCAAAATGATATGTTAATTTCATCTTGTTTTTACCTTGACTTTTGCGGTTTAAAAAGGTATCATTTATATAGTGTAAAAGGAAACAGGGGAAAATTGAATTAAGTGACCCTCGCTCCTTGCCGCATACCGCCGCGCGGCTTTGCATAACACATCAAATATGGCGGAGAAAAGGGAGTTTATTATGAAATTTTCCAAGAAAATTCTTGCATTCAGCCTCGCTGCTTGCATGACAGTACCCTTCCTTGCAGGCTGTTCAAGCAAGGATACAACACCCGACAACAGCACAGCTGATGCTGCAAGCACTGCTGATTCCGGCGACTTCACAGGCACACTCGTTATCGGCGGCATCGGCCCTGTAACAGGCGGCGCTGCAGTTTACGGAAACGCTGTAAAGAACGGTATCCAGCTCGCTGTTGACGAGATCAACGCAGCAGGCGGCGTAAACGGCATCAAGCTCGAACTCAACTTCCAGGACGACGAGCACAACGAAGAAAAGGCTGTCAACGCTTACAACACACTTAAGGATAAGGATATGAAGCTCCTTATCGGTACAGTTACATCTAACCCTTGCATCGCTGTTGCTGCTGAAACAGTTAAGGACAATATGTTCCAGCTCACACCTTCCGGTTCTGCTGTTGACTGCGTTGCAAATGACAATGCATTCCGTATCTGCTTCAACGATCCTAACCAGGGTACAGCTTCCGCTCAGTACATTGCACAGAACGGACTTGCTTCCAAGGTTGCTGTAATTTACGACAGCTCCGACGTTTACTCCACAGGTATTTATGAAAAGTTCGCTGCTGAAGCTGCTAATCAGAACATTGATGTAGTTGCTGCAGAAGCATTCACTTCCGATTCCAAGACCGACTTCTCCGTACAGATCCAGAAGGTTCAGGAATCAGGCGCAGAGCTCCTCTTCCTCCCTATCTACTATCAGGAAGCAGCTCTTATCCTCCAGCAGGCATCTAAGGCTGGTCTTGCAGTTAAGTACTTCGGCTGCGACGGTCTTGACGGACTTATCGATCAGCTCGGCGATGATGTTGCAATTGCTGAGGGCGTAATGCTCCTTACTCCTTTCGCTGCTGACGCTCAGGACGAAAAGACAGTTGCTTTCACAACAGCTTACAAGGCTGCTTACAACAACGAAGTTCCGATCCAGTTCGCTGCTGACGGCTACGATGCAGTTTACGCTGTAAAGGCTGCTATGGAAAAGGCAGGCATCACAGATGCTTCTATTTCCGCTTCCGACCTCTGCGACGCTCTCAAGGTTGCTATGACAGAGATCACAGTTGAAGGCGTTACAGGTAACATCACATGGGCAGCTGACGGTGAGCCTACAAAGGATCCTAAGGCTATGAAGATCGTTGTTACAGAAAACGAAGACGGCACAAAGACTGGTTCTTACGCTGCTCTTTAATTAAGAAGTTAATTAATATTGCATCATGAGGTCCGTATAAATTTTGTGCGGACCTTATTTGCAATTTTATGAGAAATATGTTATAATAGATAAGCTGCTGTAAATTAAAGCATCTTCAAAGGCGAAAATGCTTTAACTTGCAGCAGAAATATAAAATAAAGAGAAAGGAGCTGAAGCTCTTATGATGAGTTTCATTTCTTACCTTGTAAACGGAATAAGCCTTGGAAGCATCTACGCACTTATCGCTCTGGGTTACACAATGGTTTACGGAATTGCAAAAATGCTTAATTTCGCCCACGGTGATATCATTATGGTCGGAGGATTTACGATCTTTACCGCAATGTCCACCGCATGGTGTCCTGTATGGCTCTCAGTCATTATCGGCATTGTTGTCTGCACAGTCCTTGGCATAGTCATCGAAAAGGTCGCTTACAAGCCATTAAGAAGCGCTCCTCCGCTCGCTGTACTTATTACTGCTATCGGTGTCAGCTACTTGCTCCAGAACGTTGCCCTGCTCATTTTCGGCTCGGCTTCACAGAGCTTCACATCTGTTGTAAAGAACGTTGCTCCCGTTACTATCGGCGGAGTTACAATTTCAATGGAAACAATAATCTCTATCGTTGTTTCGCTCATTATCATGGTATGCCTTACATTCTTCATCAACAAAACAAAGGCAGGAAAAGCTATGCTCGCCGTTTCGGAAGATAAGGGCGCTGCACAGCTCATGGGCATCAACGTTAACGCAACCATTTCGCTCACATTCGCGATCGGTTCTGCACTTGCAGGCGTTGCAAGCGTACTTCTCTGCTCGTCTTATCCTCAGATCAGCCCTTACACGGGTTCTATGCCGGGTATCAAGGCATTCGTTGCAGCCGTTTTCGGCGGTATCGGAAGTATTCCGGGCGCTATGATCGGCGGAATCCTTCTCGGCGTTATCGAGAACCTTTCAAAGGCATATATTTCCTCACAGCTTTCCGATGCTATCGTATTCCTTGTACTTATCGTTGTTCTTATCGTTAAGCCTACGGGAATCATGGGCAAGAAGATAAACGAAAAGGTATAAGGAGGCGCAGGTATGAAAAAAACTACTTTAAACAACATTATAACCTGCGGAATGGTACTTGTACTTTTTATCGTATGCGGAATTCTTTCCTCAGCAGGTGTTCTCGGAAGCAAATTGAGCGGCTTGCTCGTTCCTATCGGAATTTACATAATCCTTTCGATATCGCTCAACCTCACAGTTGGTATCCTCGGTGAGCTTTCACTCGGTCACGCAGGCTTTATGTGTGTCGGCGCTTATTTCGGCGGCGTATTCTCCATTCTTGTTCAGGACGTTGTGACCGTTTCATGGCTCAGAATAACACTCGCTATCATCGTTGGCGGAATTGCCGCTGCGATATTCGGTATTCTTATCGGTATCCCTGTTCTCCGTCTTCGCGGTGACTACCTTGCTATCGTTACGCTTGGCTTCGGTGAAATTATCAAGAGTATTTCCAACAATATTTACCTTGTAAAAGATGTAAACGGACTTCACTTCTCGTTTGCTTCTCCCGTTTCGGGAACGGACGCTGCAACTGCCGTTGATATTTTCAAGGGCGCGCAGGGCATCAAAGCTCCGCAGGACACAACGCTTCTTATCGTTGTTATAGTCCTTATGCTAAGCCTTATCGTTATAATGAACCTTGTTGATTCAAAGACGGGTCGTGCTTGTATGGCTATCAGAGATAACTACATTGCCGCACAGTCGGTCGGCATCAACGTTACAAAGTACAGACTTGTTGCTTTCGTTGTTTCCGCAGCTATCGCAGGCATTGCAGGTGTTCTCTACTCCCACTCGCTTGCAGTTCTTGCTCCGAAAAAGTTCGACTACAACCTTTCGATACTCATTCTCGTATTCGTCGTTCTCGGCGGACTTGGCAGCATGAGAGGTTCTATCATCGCAACTATCGTTCTCTATGCACTTCCCGAAATATTCCGTGAAGTCGGAGATTACCGTATGCTCATTTACGCTATTGTTCTTATCGCAATGATGATCTTCAAGAACGCTCCTTACTTCAAGGATCTTTTTGAAAAGATCAAGGAACTCCCCATATTTGAAAAGTTTAAAACTAAAAATAAAGTAAAGGCTGTCGGAGGTGAATCGAAATGAGTGAAGCAACACCTATGCTCGAAATAAAAAATCTTGCTATCCAGTTCGGCGGTCTTAAAGCTGTTGATAACCTCAATCTTACGATAAAAAAGAATCAGCTTTACGGTCTTATCGGTCCTAACGGCGCAGGAAAAACGACCGTGTTCAATATGCTCACGGGCGTTTACAAGCCGACAGCAGGTACTATCTACCTTGACGGCGAAAACATCACGGGCAAATCCCCTGCACAGATCAACCGTCACGGCATTGCACGTACTTTCCAGAATATCCGTCTTTTCAAGAATATGTCCGTTCTTGATAATGTTAAGGTAGGACTTCACAATCAGAAGAAATACACTGCGATCGAGGGTGTTCTCCGTCTTCCGCGATATTTCAAGGAAGAAAAGGAAATGGACGAAAAGGCTCTTGAACTGCTCAAGGTTTTTGAACTCGACGGCGAAAAGGACACGCTTTCTTCCAATCTTCCTTACGGTAAACAGAGAAAGCTCGAAATTGCCCGTGCGCTTGCAACAAATCCTAAGCTTCTGCTTCTTGACGAACCCGCCGCAGGTATGAACCCTAACGAAACAGCGGAACTTATGGATAATATCCGTTTTATAATTGAAAGATTTGATATGACTGTCCTTCTTATCGAGCATGATATGAAACTCGTTTCGGGAATATGCGAGGAAGTTACCGTTCTTAACTTCGGTCAGGAGCTTGCTCAGGGCATTACTACCAATGTTCTCAACGATCCGAAGGTCATCACCGCATATTTAGGAGAATAAGGAGGAAAGCCCTATGTCAATGCTTCACGTTGAAAACTTAGAGGTCTATTACGGCGCTATCCATGCAATAAAAGGTGTTTCCTTCGATGTTGAACAGGGCGAGATCATCGCTCTCATTGGTGCGAACGGCGCAGGAAAAACCACGATACTTCACACTATCACGGGTCTTGTTCCCGCTCATTCGGGAAGTGTAACCTTTAACGGCGTAAACCTCACAAAAACGCCCGCACACAAGATTGTCGGTCTCGGAATGGCACACGTTCCCGAGGGAAGACGTATTTTCCAGGAACTTACCGTTTTTGAGAACCTTATGCTCGGCGCTTACACACGAACAGACAAGGCTGAGATTGAAGACACGCTTTCCACCGTTTTCAAGCGTTTTCCGCGTCTTGAAGAGCGCCGCACACAGATCGCAGGTACTCTTTCGGGCGGCGAACAGCAGATGCTCGCAATGGGCAGAGCGCTTATGTCCCACCCGTCAATCATTCTTATGGACGAACCGTCAATGGGTCTTTCTCCGCTCTATGTTTCGGAAATTTTCGATATCATTCAGTCGGTAAACAGCACGGGAACAACGGTTCTTCTCGTTGAACAGAACGCTAAAAAGGCTCTTTCTATCGCTAACCGTGCTTACGTTCTCGAAACGGGAAATATCACTCTTTCGGGCGATGCTAAGGACCTTATAAACGATGATTCCGTTAAAAAAGCTTATCTCGGCGAATAAGGAGGATATGAAATGAACAATCTTGTCATCACAATTTCAAGAGAATTCGGCAGCGGCGGTCACAAGATCGGCACAATGCTGAGTGAAAAGCTCGGTATCCCCTATTACGACAAAGACCTTATCAAGCTTGCTTCCGAGCAGAGCGGCATCAACGAAAATCTTTTCGGACTTGCCGATGAAAAATCAAAGAGCAGCATTTTCAAAAAGCCAAAGGTCTACAGCGGCGATATTACTTCGCCCGACAGTCCTAACTTCACTTCGGAAGAAAACCTCTTCAACTATCAGGCAAAGGTAATAAAGGAACTTGCAGAGCAGAAATCCCCTTGCATCATCATCGGAAGATGCGCTGACTTCGTTCTCAAAGACAGAGAAAGAACTCTCCGTCTCTTCATCTGGGCAGACAAGAAAAACTGTATAAAGAACACTATGGAAGTCCTTGGCTACGATCAGAAAGAGGCTGAAAAGCAGATCGAAAAGATCAACCGCGAGCGCAGCGCCTACTATAAGGCTCACACCGGACGCGAATGGGACAATGCTCGCAACTATGATTTCTGCATCAACACAAGCGAACACGGCTTTGAAAAAAGCACACAGATAATTCTTGACTTCATCAATGTTATGTACAAATAATCTTAAAAAGCTGTCGTTTCCAATACGGCAGCTTTTTATACTAATTTCAAACCGGTTCTGTCTGTCGTATCTGTCTATAGGTTGATTTGAAATTAGTATTATATAAATTTGTGCTTTTTGCCATTGACTTTTTGCAAAGAAAATGTTATAATTAAACGATAATTTGTGTCGGAATGTTTTTGTCCGACAATTTTAGGAGGTTAAAACGTGAGAAAGGTCAAAAAACCTGTCTTCTTCGTTGTATTACTGCTGATAGTGCTTTTCACTCTTTCCGTTTTCTTCGGATTCAGCACATATTACGGAGATATGAAAACAGTCCACATCAAGGGATTGGATAATATCCGTTTCGGTATCGACATCAAGGGCGGCGTCGATGTTACATTCACACCACCTGAGGACGTTGAAGCCACCGATGCGAATATGGACGCAGCAAAGGAAGTTATCGTACAGAGAATGGTAAACCTCGGTATCACCGACTATGAATGCTATATCGACTACGATAACAGCCGTATAATCGTTAGATTCCCGTGGAAAGACGGCGAAACCGACTTCGACCCCGAGGCAGCTGTAAAGGAACTCGGCGAAACAGCTGAGCTTACATTCCGTGAGGGTCACGAGGTTGACGAACTCGGCGCACCTTCGGGCATCACAGCTGAAAATGTTATTCTCGTAGGCTCGGATATCCAGGAAGCTTACAGAGCATACAACAGCCAGGACAACCAGTACGTTGTAAGCCTTACGCTTACAGATTCGGGCAAGGAAAAGTTCGCCGAAGCAACAGCAAAGCTTTACAAGGAAAACGGCGTTATCTCTATCTGGATGGATGATACCTGTATCTCCTATCCGACAGTAAGCGCTGTTATCACTGACGGTCAGGCACAGATCAGCGGTAACTTTGATGCTGAAAGCTCAAAGGCTCTCGCAGACAAGATCAACTCGGGCGCACTTCCGTTCAAGCTTGTAACAGCAAGCTTCTCCACAATTTCTCCAAGCCTCGGTTCGGGCGCACTCGAAGCAATGATAATTGCAGGTATCATCGCATTTGCATTTATCGCAGTTTATATCATTGCTATCTACAGACTGCCGGGCTTTGTTGCAGTAATTGCTTTGGTTGGTCAGGTAGCAGGCACACTCGCATTCGTTTCAGGCTACTTCGGATTTATGAACGGCTCTATCCTCACAATTCCGGGTATCGCAGGTATTATCCTTGCAGTCGGAATGGGCGTTGACGCGAACGTTATCACTTCCGAGCGTATCAAGGAAGAGCTTTACAAGGGCAAGACGCTTGACGGTGCTATCGAATCGGGCTTCAAGTCTGCATTCTCCGCTATCCTCGACGGCAACGTTACAATGGTACTCGTTGCTATCATACTTATGGGCGCATTCGGCACTCCCGACAGCGTATTTGCAAAGATTCTCCACTTCGCATTCTTTATGTTTGGTCCTTCAACAGCAGGTACGATCTACTCGTTCGGCTTTACACTCGTTTCGGGCGTAATCCTCAACCTTTTCTTCGGCGTATTCTGCTCAAGACTCATGCTCTCTTCCCTCTCAAAGTTCAAAGCTCTGAGAAATCCTGTTCTTTACGGAGGTAAGAAAAATGCATAAGACTTTTAATTTTGATTTTATCGGAAAAAGAAAGCTTTTCTTCACAATTTCAATTGTGCTGGTCGCATTCTCTATCCTCTCCACATTTATTTTCGGCGTTGATCTTGACATTCAGTTCAAGGGTGGTACTATCATCACCTACGTTTATGACGGCGATCTCGACTGTGACAGCTTCGTAAACGATGCTAAGGAAATTCTCGGCGGCGCAGGTGTCAAGTACACAACAGGTGTTGACTTCTCCTCAGGCAAGAGCAACATTCAGCTCTCCCTCACATCTACTTCGGGACTTTCTTCCGACAAGCAGTTCGAGCTTACAAATGCTCTTACCGAAAAGTACGCAGAAAACAACATCGACCTTATCGAATCTTCGGACGTTTCACCGTCTTCGGGACGTGAATTCTTCCTCAAGTGTATCGTAGCCGTAATTCTTTCTTCTATCGTGCTTATCATTTATATCGCTGTTAGATTCAAGAAAATCGGCGGCTGGCTCGCAGGTATCTGTGCTATCATCGCACTTCTTCACGACTGTATCATCGTTTACGGTACTTTCATCGTCTGCGGTATGCCTATCAATGCTAACTTTATGGCAGTTGTTCTTACGATCCTCGGTTACTCGATCAACAACACGATCGTTATCTACGACAGAATCCGTGAGAACTCCAAGCTCTATGGCAAGAAGATGCCAAGAGAAGAAAACGTAAACCTCAGCATCAATCAGAGCCTTACACGTTCGATCAATACTTCCTTGACGACTGTTGTTGCAATGCTCGCAGTTACTATCGTTGCTGCTGTTTACGGTGTAACTTCCATTATCTCGTTCTCACTCCCTGTTATGGTCGGTATGATCGCAGGCACATACTCTTCGGTATGCCTTGTATCCGTACTCTGGTCATACTTCGAGGGCAAAAAGGACGCTCACAAGGGCGCTCCAAAGGCTGCTGCAAAGCAGGCATAGGTCAAAACATTCTCACAGAGCAGTTTTTCAAATGGAGAAACTGCTCTGTTTTTTTGTTCAAATGCCTTGACTTTATTGCTGTTTTATTCTATAATTATAAGTGATAGTTTTTAGGAAATACTTATTTTTCCAACGTGAAAAATAAAGATAAGGTGGTTTATAAAAATGGCAGAAAAATCAATGGACAAGATCGTTGCGCTCTGTAAGGGCAGAGGCTTTGTTTACCCCGGCTCCGAAATTTACGGCGGTCTTGCAAACACTTGGGACTACGGCCCTCTCGGCGTTGAACTCAAGAACAACATCAAAAAAGCATGGTGGAAGAAATTCGTTCAGGAAAGCCCTTACAATGTAGGTCTTGACTCCGCTATACTTATGAATCCTCAGACATGGGTCGCTTCGGGACACCTCGGCGGCTTCTCCGACCCTCTTATGGACTGCAAAGCCTGCAAGACACGTCACCGCGCAGATAAGCTCATCGAGGATTTTGACGGCACAAACACAGGCGGCTGGTCTAACGAACAGCTCGTTAACTACATCAAGGAAAAGGGCATCAAGTGCCCCGTCTGCGGCAAGCAGGACTTCACAGATATCCGTCAGTTCAACCTTATGTTCAAGACTTTCCAGGGCGTTACGGAAGACTCCAAGTCTGAAATTTACCTCCGTCCGGAAACAGCTCAGGGTATCTTTGTAAACTTCGCAAATATCCAGCGTACGACCCGTAAGAAAGTTCCTTTCGGCGTTGGTCAGATCGGTAAATCTTTCAGAAACGAGATCACTCCCGGTAACTTCATCTTCCGTGTTCGTGAATTCGAGCAGATGGAACTTGAATTCTTCTGCAAGCCAGGTACAGACCTCGAATGGTTCAGCTTTTGGAGAAAATACTGCAAGGATTGGCTTCTCAGCCTCGGCATCAAGGAAGAAGATCTCCGTCTTCGTGACCACGATCCCGAAGAGCTTTGCTTCTACTCCAAGGCTACAACTGACTTTGAGTACAAGTTCCCATTCGGCTGGGGCGAACTTTGGGGCATCGCAGACAGAACCGACTACGACCTCACACAGCACCAGAACGAAAGCGGCAAGTCGCTCGAATATTTCGACCCCGATGACAACTCCAAGTACATTCCTTATGTTATTGAACCGTCACTCGGCGTTGAGCGTCTTTTCCTCACTATCGTTTGCAACGCTTACGATGAGGAAACTATCGGCGAGGGCGACATAAGAACGGTTATGCACCTTCACCCTGCCCTTGCACCTGTAAAGGCAGCAGTTCTTCCGCTCACAAAGAAGCTCAAAGAACCTGCAATGGAAGTTTACTCGATGCTTGCTAAGAAGTTCAACGTTGAATACGACGAAGCAGGTCAGATCGGTAAGCGTTACCGCCGTCAGGACGAGATCGGTACTCCTTTCTGCATCACTTATGACTTCGATACACTCGAAAAGGACGGCTGCGTAACAGTCCGCGACCGTGATACAATGGAGCAGGAGCGCGTTAAGATCGAAGATCTCGTTGCATACCTCGACAAGAAGCTTGAATTCTGATTCTAAGCTATAAATACAAAAGCAGGCGTATGAACAAACATACGCCTGCTTTTTCGATTATATAAAAAGCTCTGCAATCGAATGCAGAGCTTTTATTAATTATGCAATAGGATTCTTGGGTCTTCTTCCGCGCTTGACTTTTGGTGCGCTGAATTCTTCATCACGCTTCTTTGCAAGCTCGTCAAAATCAGCTTTTTCCATAGCTTCTTTTGACCAGTTCTGAGTGCTGTCATCGGTAAGACCCATAAGATAATCTATGCTTGTTTCATAAAAAATCGCAAGTTTTTCCATTATGACCAAAGACGGTTCAAGCTCACCTGTTTCATATCTCGAATATGTCTGCTGAGTGCAGCCGAGATAATTTGCAAGATTTTTCTGCATCAGATCCTTGTCCTCTCTGATTGAACGTATTCTGAGTGTCATAAAAACAACCACTGCTCCTTATATCAAAAATAAAAATAGTATTCTATTATTATTATCTCATATTCACGAAGCTAATCGTTTTTTTACACTCACTGCGAATAATTTGTTAATAATTCCGTTAATATCGAAGCCAAATATTAACAAATAAAGTTTGAAAAAATCGCTCTGCTCGATTGCAAGTTCGTATTCTGTTCATTTATGTCTGTTTTGTTAATCAGGTTGACCTCTTTTCTATAAAAAAAGCTTGCTGTAATTTAAATCTTCACAGCAAGCTTTCATATTTTATTCGATTTTATTTAATTTTAAAAGTTCATCTCCGAGTGAAGCTTTTCCATCCCCGAGAAGTGCTATTTCACCGTAATCGTCCGAGTTGCATACTACCAAAACCGCCGTAGTATCGTAACCCTCGCCCGAAATTGCTTCATCATCGAATGTCAGAAGCGTGTCACCGACCTTTATCCTGTCACCGTCCTTGACGTGCGCTTCAAAAAATCTACCGCCAAGCTTCACCGTGTCTATTCCAACGTGGATAAGCACTTCCGCACCGCTTTCCGAAACGATATTTACGGCGTGTTTAGTGTCAAAAACGCTTTCTATCGTGCCATTGCAGGGCGAATATATCCGTCCGCAGTCCGATTTTATTGCAAAGCCTTTACCAAGTGTTTCAGTCGAGAAAACCTCGTCTTTGACCTGCGAAAGAGGAATAACTTTGCCGCTTGTGAACGCACACAGCGTTTCGGAATCGGCTAAAAACGCCTTTTCTTCACGCACAAGTGTATCATCAAAGCTGTCCGAGAGCGGATTTTCCATATAATCTTCGAGCGCTGACTTGATGACCGAAACCTTTGGACCGAAAACTATCTGTATTCCATTGCCCTTGCGGATAACGCCCGATGCTCCGCTCGCTTTGAGAGCGCTTTCATCGGTGAGGTCTGTGTTTTTGACCGTTACACGAAGTCGTGTCGCACAGCAGTCAAGGTCGCTGATATTGTCCTTGCCGCCAAGTCCTTTGAGGAGAAGCCCGCTCGTTTTGTCGCCGCTTTTCTTATTATAATCCGCACGGGTGTAAAGCTTGACTTCGCCATTATCAGCCTCGCGTCCCGGCGTTTTAAGGTCAAGCTTTGTTATCATAAAATAGAAAACAAAATAGTAAACAACGGCGTAAACAAGTCCGATTATCACTATCCATATCCAGTTCGTCTTTGCGTTGCCCTGCAAAATTCCGAACAGAGTAAGGTCGATAAGTCCACCCGAAAATGTCATTCCCACGCCGACATCGAAAATGTGCATAAGCATATAGGAAAGTCCTGCGAGAACGCAGTGAACGCCGTACATCAGCGGTGCTGCAAAAAGGAACGTGAATTCGAGCGGCTCGGTTATGCCCGTTATCATCGAAGTGAGCGCCGCCGAAATGAGCAGTCCTCCGACCGCCTTTTTCTTTTCGGGGCGAGCGGCTCTGTACATTGCGAACGCTGCCGCAGGAAGTCCGAATATCATAAACGGGAATTTTCCCGTCATAAATCTTGTCGCGGAAACGGAGAAAGGCTCTGCCGAATTTGAAGCAAGCTCGGCGAAGAAAATGTTCTGCGCACCCGAAACGAGAGTGCCGTCAATGAGCACCGAACCGCCCAGCTCTGTCTGCCAGAACGGCATATAGAAAACGTGATGAAGTCCGAACGGTATCAGCGCGCGCTCGATTATTCCGTATATCCAAGTGCCTGCATAACCCGATTCAAGGACAAGCGTTCCGAGCCGTGAAATTCCCGTCTGAACGGGCTGCCAGATAAAAAACATCGCCGCTCCGACTATAAGATAGACAACGCTGCAAACGATAGGCACGAATCTTGTTCCGCCGAAGAATGAAAGCACCTGCGGCAGTTCGATCTTATAAAATCTGTTGTGGAGTGCCGCAACGCCAAGTCCAACGATTATGCCGCCGAAAACACCCATTTGGAGCGTAGTTATTCCGAGAACGTTCGCCGTCGAATTCGCTGGGAGTGCTTCAACTCCGCCTCTTGCTGTGATAAGCGCAGAAATTGCCGTATTCATCACAAGGTAGGAAATCGCACCCGAAAGAGCGGCGACCTCCTTTTCCTTTTTCGCCATTCCTATAGCAACGCCCATTGCAAACAACAGTGCAAGGTTGTCAAAAACAACACTTCCCGTTTTGCTCATTATTTCAAGTATCGTATAGAGAACTCCGCCCTCTTTTATCACCGAGGTCAGGTGATACGTTTCAAGTGTTGTTGCGTTCGTGAATGAGCTTCCTATTCCGAGCAGCAGTCCCGCTATCGGCAGAAGTGCTATCGGGAGCATAAAAGAGCGCCCTACTCTCTGCAGGACGCTGAATATCTTATCTTTCATAAAGCTTATCCTTTCAGAAAAAATATCATAATTATTATGACAAATTTCGAAAGGATAATCAATGTAAATTTTTTCTTTAAAAATTTTATCCGCGATAAACGAAAACGGGTATCGGATAACAGTTCGTTCTGTTGGAAAAATCCGCTGTCACAACGGTGAATTCCGAGCTTTCTATCGACTTTGCATATTCGAGAAGAGCGTCTCGCTCCTCAAAACCGTTCTCCCTGCCGTAGTAAATTATCATCGAAAGCAGACCGCCCTCTTTGAGCAGTGAAAGAGATTTTTCGACCGCTTCAAGGCTCGATGCTTTTTCGGTGTGGACATTGTGATCTCCGCCCGGCAGCCAGCCGAAGTTGAACGTTATGCAGGAAACACTTTCGGGCGAAGCATATTTGTCCATGTCAGTATGACTTCCGAGGACAAGCTCCGCTCTGTCGGAAAATCCCCGTTCCGCAAGAAGCTGTGCAGTGCTGTCGATAGCCGACTGTTGGATATCGAACGAAACCACCTTTCCGCTTTCGCCGACCAGCTCGCACAAAAATGCAGTATCGAAGCCTCGTCCTGCTGTTGCATCTATGCATATATCGCCGCTTTTAACGACCTGCGAAATAACATTTTTGGAAATATCGAGTGCGCTTATCTGTTTTTTCATTAGAACCATTCCTTTCCTATAAATTGTACACTCTGAAAGAAATTTTGTCAAGCTTAACGAAATGCCGAATAAGCTTTAACATAAAATCATTTGACAGCATTGTTTTTTTATGATAAAATTAAACTGAAATAATATTGTTAGGAAGTATTTTTATGTATCATAACTCGGTAAAAGTTGCCGCTATACACGATCTTTCGGGCATCGGAAGATGCTCGCTCACGGTCATTCTGCCGACCCTTTCGGCGCAGGGAATTCAGGTCTGCCCCGTCCCGACGGCTATTCTTTCCGCACACACGGGCGGCTTCGGCGAAGTCGTAATGCGCGACCTCACCGATTATATTCTCCCCGCACTTGAACATTATAAACAGCTCAACTACAAATTCGACTGCGTTTACAGCGGTTTTCTCGCTTCAAACGAACAGATAGACCATTGCATGGACTTTTTTGAGCATTACAAGGATTCGCTCAAAGTCGTTGACCCCGTTATGGCTGACAACGGCAAGCCGTACAAGACCTGCTCCGCCGAACTTCAGAAAGGTATGGGCAGGCTTGTTGAAGTCGCTGATATTATAACTCCGAACATCACTGAGGCGGCTATTCTTCTCGGGGAAGACCCTTATCAGCCCGAGCTTACGGCACAGCAGGCAAAAAGCTTCCTCGTCCGTCTGAGCGAAAAAGGTCCGAAAATAGTCGTTATAACGAGCGTTTTCTTGAACGGGACTTACTGCAACATCGGATATGAGCGCGAACACAGCAAATTCTGGCGCGTTCGCTACAAGCACATTAATGCAAATTACCCCGGAACGGGTGATATCTTCGCATCTGTCCTCACGGGTTCGATACTCCGAGGTGACAGCCTGCCTATCGCTATGAACCGTGCAACAGCTTTCCTTGAACTTGCAATAAAGACCACAAGCAGCTACTATACCGACACGCGCGACGGAATTATGCTCGAAAGCTGTCTTGATTATCTTATCAATGACCCCGTTTTGTGCGATTATGAGCAATTCTAAGGAGCGCTGCAGATGAAAAATTTGAATATCGTACTTGTTGAGCCGCAGATTCCGCAGAACACGGGAAATATCTCACGCACCTGCGCTGTAACGGGCGCACGTCTTCACCTTGTAAAGCCGCTCGGCTTTGAGGTCACGGACAAGCAGCTAAAACGTGCGGGACTTGACTACTGGAACGAGCTTGACATCACTTATTATGAGAACCTTGACGATTTCTTCGCTAAAAACAGCGGCGGAACGTTCTTTTACTTCACCACAAAGGGAAAAAATATCCACAGTGATGCCGATTACCCCGATAACTGCTATCTTGTTTTCGGGCGTGAAGATAAGGGACTTCCCGAGAAGCTTTTGTATGAAAATCCCGAAAGCTGTCTGCGCATACCGATGCGTCCGCGCCTGCGAAGCCTTAACCTTTCAAACTCGGTCGCTATCGCGGCTTATGAAGTGCTTCGCCAATGGGATTATCCCGAACTTTCCACCGAGGGAAAACTCACACAATATGAATGGTAACATCAGCGGCTTTTGAATTTCAGAAGCCGCTTTTACCGTTTATATATCAAAAACGACCACCTATCGGCAAACTGTTGAAACCTTTGCCGAGTGCTGATATACTGTAACTGTAATGAAGGAGGTGAGCAAATGCAAATTGAGATCAAGATCGACAGCGAATTCAAAGAACCAAAGGCGGTGATTTTCACCGATAAAGTGACTGATGAGATAACCGAGCTTGTTCGGCAGCTTTCCGATGAAAGATCAAGCATTATCGCAGGCTTCAAAGACGGTACGGCTGAATTGCTGGAGCTTAATGATATCTTCCGCATCTACTCTTCAAACGGCAAGGTCTATGCAGAAACGGCTAACGGTACATTCACTTTGCGCCTGCGTTTATACGAAGCGGAACAGCGGCTTGACAGTCAGATCTTCGTCCGCATATCCAACTCGGAGATCGTAAATCTGAAAAAAGTCACAAACTTTGATCTTAGCTTTGTCGGAACGATTTGCGTTAAGCTTTCAAACGGAACAATTACCTATGTATCTCGGCGCTATGTTGCCAAGATAAAACAGATATTAGGAATATGAGGTGGTCAAAATGAAAAAAAAGCTTATCCTGCGCGGGCTTCTGGGATTGCCCGTTGGAATTTCCATAGGTTTTATAATCACGATCATAATATCGGCATTCGTTGGTGACGGTGAGTTTTATGCAGTCACGCAAGAACTGACGGCTGCAATGGGAAATGAACTCAACGCTGTTATCCTGCAGACCGTTCTTTGCGGAATAATGGGTATCGGATTCGCTATGGCTTCTGTGATATGGGAGATCGATTCGTGGAGTCTTGCAAAGCAGAGTGCGGTATATTTCGTCATTATCAGCGCTGTAATGCTCCCTATCGCCTACGCCGCAAACTGGATGAAGCACTCCGCGGCAGGCGTTATCTCATACATCGGCATTTTCGCCGCAATATTCGTTATAGTTTGGCTCACGCAATATTTTTCGTGGAAAGTCAAGATAAAGAAAATAAATGCCCGTGTTGAAAAAAACAATTTGGAAAAATAAGAACCTGTCTTCATAAGAAATGTGTGCGGATTTTCGTGCATAATTTTGTTGCAGACAAGGCAAAAATCCGCAGGCGTGCTGCCGCACGGCAAGGACTTTTAACGCAGTATGCAGCAAAATTTGCCGAAAAGACGTGCGCATATGCTTATGAAGACAGGTTCTGAAATAAGCCTGAGAGGTTGATGCACTTCTCAGGCTTTTATCTTATCTGTAATATTTCTTGTTCATATTCTCGATGACCTTGCTGTCCGAATCACGGGTGAGCTTGTATTCCGTGCGCGAGTAAAAATCATCGGGAGTGTCCCATATAACGGGAACGAAGCCGTATTCGCCAAGCTTGTCGAGAACGTGTTCAAGGCACTTTGAGCTGTCCTTTGTCGCTGCATCGGCGGCAAAATTCTCACTCGGATAGAACGCTGTCGTTTCGCCGAGGAAAACGGGGATTCCCTTGTCGGTAAATGCAGTTTTCAGCTTTTCGCACTGGTCAACGATGTAATCTTCCCAACTCTTTCCGCCGATGCTGTGCGACCAGTAGCAGCTGTTATCGACATAGTGGACGGAAACCATAAGCCTGTCGGGAACGGTATCGGTCGGCATCACAAAGCTGTCCGAGGTCGTGAGGTCGATGTTCGTCCAGTAACCCGATGCGATAAGAACACGCTCTGCGTTATTTCCGCCCGTTGCTCTTACTGCGTCAACGAACGCCTGATTGAGCTTGTTCGTCATTCTGTAGCCGAGAACCTTTGGGAGCTCTTTCAGCTCGCCGTTTGAGTTGAACTGATTTCCGCCGAGATACTCATTGAAGCCCTCGAAGATGACCGTCATTGGGTAGTCCTTGAAATACTCGGCTATCTGCGTCCAAAGGTGCGTGAATATCTGCTCGCAGTCCTCAACGGTGTTCCTGCGGATAATGAACTCGTCAAAATGGTGGATATTTATGACGGCATAGAGGTTTGCATTTTGGCAGTAGTCAACTATCTCCTTAACGCGCGCGATATAGTCGGGGTCAATGTCCCAATTGCCGTCGTTTTTCATCATATTGCCCCAGAAAACGGGGATTCGCACCGTGTTGAAGCCCGAATTTTTGATGCCGTCGATGATCTCCTGCGTAGTTATCTCCGCGCCCCAGTACTGCTCATAGTCGGACGGAGTGTTTTCGCCGATCTCGGGTATCCACTCGAATGTTATCTTCTCGCAGTCGGTCGCATCGTATGCTTCCATTGTGTTTCCGAGGTTAAGTCCGAGGCGCATATCCTCTGCGACCTGCTGTGCTGTCGGCGGTTCTGTCCACTCTTTTGCTCCCGGAGCGGCTTTGCCCGAACTTGAACAGCCTGACGCTGCCAGTGTCATTGCTGAACAAAGAAAAGCTGCGATTATCCTTTTGAATTTCATATCAGACCCACTTTCCTAATTTCTTATGTAAACGTTATCATTATATCATACATTGCTGCTTTTTTCAATTAACCTTTTCTATAAATTTGCGGTGTTTTATTTGTTTATACTAAACACCATTTAAAATTTGGAAAAAATCAAGCCGATAATCTCATAGCTGTTTTTAACAGGTTTATATAGGATTTCGGCGCAGATTTTT